>DATJYK010000330.1:0-5886 GCA_035578005.1 Terriglobia bacterium | reverse complement strand
GGTTAGCTGGATACGCTCGAAAGCCAGATGAGGCATGGATCCGAATGGTTGAATATAAGTTTGGCTCGAAGCAAAGTCAGATTCGGAAACACAGCATTTGGTCAAATCAGACATACAGGAAAAAACGCTGAGATAATGGCTTGATCTCGGGAATAACCCCGACAGCGGCCAATTCATTCTTGGCGAACCGTTGAACCAAGTCAACCGGCGAAAGAGGATTCGCCTGCGAACCGTTGCCGAGCTATATCCGCCGATTGTGGACCCGCAACTCGACGACGACGGTCAGCCGAGTTGCAGCGCAACGGAAGCCTTGGAGAGGCAAGAACCGTTTGTGAATCAGACCCTGGCTCAGCACGCGCTGGCACTGCTCGGGCGGTTGTTCCGATATGGCACCATCTCGTACCACGGCGGGTTTGTGAGCTTAACCAGCGGCGTCTGTGCGCCCATGAGAATTGAGCCGAAGACCTGGAAACGCATCATGCGGGTGAAGCAATAGAGTGGGTGCGCAACAGTCGCATCATCGCGATGCCCGCCCGTCTGGGGAACTCACTGGTCGAGTTGGCTAACACGGCGCGATCGTTCGCTTTATGGGGCGTGAGGGCTGGGAGCGTAACGTACAGGGACACGTATTCTCCGAGCGGGCGACTACACGGGAGTTGGGCCAGACTTCGTTGAGATGAGGCCTGGGGCGGGGTATGATCTCGTCAGATATATGCCTGAAGATCTGCGGGTGGGAGATACGCGATGAAGGCAGTGGTGCTGCATGAGTATGGCGGTCCCGAGAAGCTGAGATTTGAAGACAACGTCCCCGAACCGCAGATAAGCGGAGGTACGGTACTAATCGCGACAGCCGCTGCGAGCGTTAATCCGATCGACTGGAAGTTACGTTCAGGGATGCGGCATAAGGATTTTCCGTTGTCGTTTCCGGCAATTCTGGGCCGCGATGTGAGTGGCACCGTACGGGCGGTGGGCGCAAATGTGAAGCACTTCAAGGCCGGCGACCGCGTTCTTGCACTATCCAACGCGACCTATGCCGAATTGGTGGCAGTGGACGATTCGGACGTGACCCATTTGCCGGATGGCGTGGACCTAGCGGACGCGGCGGCGATCCCGCTGATTGCCCTCACGGGAGACCAGCTTGTGCGCCTTGCGACAAACATGAAAAAGGGACAGGTTGTTCTGATAACGGGAGCGCTGGGCAGTGTTGGGCGCGCGGCGGTGCATACGGCGAAGAAGATAGGCGCGCAGGTGATTGCAGGTGTTCGCGGGAAAGAGCTGGATGACGCCCGCTCCCTCGGTGTCTCTGACGTGCTCGCGATTGATGACGATAAAGCGATTGAGAAATTCCGCCTAGTGGATGCAATTGCGGACACCGTTGGTGGGGACGTTGCAGCGAAGCTGATCGCGAAGGTAAGGCAGAGCGGCTCCTTTGGGTACGCCGCTGTCTTGCCGGAAAGCGCGGCGACGCAAAATCCGACAGTGAAGATTACGCGTGTGTTCACGCAGCCTGATCCATCCAAGGTGCGTGAGTTTGCCGATGACGTGCGCGATGGCAAGTTCGTTCTGCCTATTGGTCGCCGGATGCCGTTGCGTGATGCGGCAGAAGCACATGTGCTAGGGGAGAAAGGCGGCATTGGGAAGATCCTCCTGCTGGCGTCGGATTCACAACACTGATTTCTTCACGGCGACCTCAGTGGACGCATTACGGGCCACTCTTCCATTGGGCCCATCCAGGGTTATGGAAGAGTGGCGGACAAACGATTCGAAATGTGCTTCTGGACTCGAAGGCACTTGTCTGGTCACCCGACCTATCTTGAAAGGGTTCATATTTTTGGGGATAATCACGGCCACGTCGGCCTACAGAATGGGAACAGTGAGCTTCACGGAATCCGCTGACACAATGCCTAGAAGCAACCTCGACTTCGACACCGTACGGAATATCGGACTTGCGTTGCCGGAAGTGGAGGAGAGCACAGCGTACGGGTTCCCAGCGCTCAAGGTCCACGGAAAACTTCTAGCCTGTGTACCTGCTAATCGCTCGGCCGAACCCGGTTCGATTGTCGTTCGCGTGGATTTCGATGATCGTGCCGCGCTGCTCGCCACGGCCCCCGATGCTTACTACGTGACGGACCACTACGCCGACTACAGTGCCGTTTTGGTTCGCCTGTCTCGCGTCAATCCCGATGTGTTGCGGGACTTGCTCGGCATGGCCTACAAGTTTGTGACCCGCAAGGCCGCTCCCCATTCGCGAGTGCAGAAGGGCCGGAAGCTCGGTCCAAGAAGATGAATAAAAAGTCTGGTTTCGAGTGGTTGACAGCATGTAGGAGAAAACCCGTTATGGAAGGGTGGCCGACAAACGGGGAGTCAGGTTGGCTTGGAGGCGAGGGTTGGGAAAGGCTTGCTTGAGGGAACTCAGCTCGTTAGCTGGCCACTCTTGAAAGGTGTCAAGTGCTCCCCTTCGCTCTAAGAGGTGATTTGGATGGAGGGTGTCTATATCAGCATCTTGCTCTGCTGGCGGCGGCCAGGATGGTTGGGGTCGGTGAATTCGAGCAGTTCGATGGGCGCGCCGTTTTCGACTATGAACGCGACGCGGACGCCGTCGGATGGGCTGTTGGGAGGAATCAGGATTTCGCGGCCGGCAAGCTCGGAGGCGAGATCAGCCACTTCAAACGCGACGTGCGGAACTTGCCGGACGAGATCAGGGACCGCCGCGTCCGCTTCGAAACGCATCCACTCCACGCCAAATTCGCTTTTCTCGTGGCTGACGACAAAGAGTTTCAGGTGTTTCAAGTGGGTCTCGCCAGGCTTCGCTTCAGTAGTGGGAATTCCGATGTGATGGTACTGGCGCATTGTTTTTCGCTCTCCGTGGAATTGGCACAAATTCTACGCTGTCGTTACCGCGTTTGAAACCGCGCCCTCGTGACCGGACTTTTGAGGCACGAAGTCAAATTGTACTTCACTGGTTTTGGCACAAGGCAGATTCGGAATGCATGACGGGCCACACGGACAGAACCCACCTGCGTGCGTTGGGTGAGATCCCGATCGGACGGGGCCGGCCCGTCAAGGCGGCCCGCCACGGCTATTCAATTCCTTGACCCACGCGCGGGGATTGGCCCCATGCACGATCCGGCCCAGAAATCCAAGCGTCTCCGCTGCGTTGCTCCGGTTCCGGCGGATGTCCTCCTTGGTCACCCTGATATACGCCGCAAGAAAGGCTTCCATGTTGGGAGGCTTCGAGAAAAGATAGGTTGCGTGCCCGAGTCGGGGTGTCTCGACGGCAACCACCCTGGCGAGGTCGAAGATGTACTCCTCGCGAAACAGGTAGAGCCGCCGCGCCCGCCGGCAGAGTTGGCGGTAATAGAAGGGATCGTAGTCAGGCTGCCAGTTGATTTGCGCAATGTCGAAGTCGCCCGGAATGTGAAGGTCCCAGCAGATGCATCGTAGTTCCCCCCGCTCCACCGGCTCCCGCTCGATACGAGCGCGAATACGCCCGAAGGCATCCGAGAACTGGCCGAAGCGATGATGCGTCTTTCGCGCCGTCTCCACTTGCTCAGCGATATCTGGCGGCAGCTTCACTTCGAGCCGGCTGGGAAGCGCAGTTTCCCACTTGAGCAGATGCCACTCGCCACCGCGGTGACGGTACTTGCCGCTCTCCACGAACGTGCCCTTGACCTCAATCTTGGCGCCGAGCAAATGCTTCCACTGGTTCCAGGTGGCGTCCCACACGACAGGCATCGCTGACTGTTCGAGCCAGACTTCCAGCTTGCGCCGCGAGTCGCGGTAGAGGGCGTGATCATGGTGGAAGTCTACGTTGCGTAGAGGTGCGTGGAAACGCCGCTGCGTGCTGTCCGGAAGGAATGACACGATCCGCCTGACAAAGAACGCTTGTCCATCTCGAGAGCGGTCACCCAACGCGACGACCGATCCAAAACCAGCGTAGGGAAACAGCACCGGCGCCAAAGGGTTCGACAACAGGCTCTCGTAACAGCTCCGCAGTTCTGGACAGGCCAGGATGTTAAAGGCTCGCTCTGCGGCGGCGACGTCAGTCTTGGGGGCGCCCTCGGCGTGAAGTTCCGCTTCACGGAGTTTGAAACCAAGTCGTAACTCGGCCGGCGAGGCGCTGGCGGGGATGCGCAGTATTTCGTATAGGGTCCTCTGTTTGTCCCAGGGCAGGCGCCGATCTGCGACGTAGAAGTGGTCCCGCAGTACCTCACAGGGGAAATGAAGCGCTGAGATGCCCAGACGCCCTCGCGAGACTTCGGCGCGGATGTAGGGCTGCTCACGCTTGTCGTTCTTCGGCTGAGCGGCGTAGCCGATGGGGGCCTGATAGACGTCGCGGTCCCGTGCGGAAGGAATGGACTTGCAGATGTAGACCTCAGTGCCTACGCCGTTCGATTCAAGAGAAAGTGAGAAGCGGATGTCGTCGCCGGGCCGGATATGGGTGGCGAGAACGTTTGACACGAGGACGGGGCTGCCGTGGCTGAGCAGACAGGCGGTCTTTTCCCCTTCGGGTTTGATTCGAAGGACTCGCGCCTGGCGCACGCATGCCGCTGTTGCGGGCAGAACCTCGGTTCTGGCCTCCATGGCCATACCGCAGCTTAGGGATCATCGGCTGGACCAGTCAAATCTCAGCGGACCTTCTACTCAAGTCTCGTGTTTGCAATGAATCATGTGCGCCAGCTCGCCCACCCATTCATGATCAGCATCAGTCAATACCGCGCGGTCGCCAGCTAGCAGCAGCAGTGGTGGTGTTGTTGTTGTGGCGGCGGCGTGCGCGGAGAAACGAGGCAAGGATGAGATTCCTTGGGAAAGCTAAAATGGGATTTTACCCGCTGCCGGTCGTCGAGGCCGAGCGGATTCGAGCCCTCCTGCGGTTTCCTGGAAACTCCTGCGCTGCTCTCGATCCCTGCGTCGGCGACGGTGTCGCCTTTGCAGCGGTGACGAGCGGCGCCCCGGTGCTTCGGTATGGCATCGAGTTGGATTCGTACCGTGCCGAACAAGCCCGAGAGAGGGTGCCGAACATGCTACAGGGCAACGCGCTTGAGACGCACTGTCCGGTTGAGAGCTGCTCGCTGCTTTACCTCAATCCGCCCTACGACCGGGAATTAGGGTCGGGGCAAAATCAGCGCATGGAGCAGGTCTTCCTCAGCCACACCTATCGCTGGCTCAAGCCGGGCGGCGTTCTGATACTGGTCATTCCGCGAGAGCGGTTGGTTGAGTGCAGCACGGTTCTCGCCACCCATTTCCGCGAGGCGCGAGTCTACGAGCTAACAGAACCACTTTGTGTGCGCTATCACCAGATCGCGCTCATGGCGATCCGCCGTACCCGGCGGGAACGCGAGCGACTGCAGGACAGCGATATCACGCGGGCGCGCCTTTGGTACGGCGGTCTTGCGAGGGGCGACTGCCCTTTGCCGACACTGGAATCCGAACGGGATGTGGTCTATGCCGTGCCGGAGGGCGGGCCGGTGGCACTGGCTTATCGGGGGTTGCCGCTCGACGAAATCGAAGACCTTTTGTCGCGGTCGCCGGCCTACCGTCAGGCGGGGCGGGTGCTGTTTGCGCTTGAGCCGAGCCCGGTCGGTCGGCCGCTGACCCCATTGCACGCCGGACACACGGCGCTCCTGGCTGTGAGCGGGCTCTTGAATGGAATCTTCGGCTCCGATGAGAACCGGCACATCGCAACCTGGTGCTCGGTCAAGGTCATCGACAAGACCACCGAAGAAGACGAGCAAGGAGTGATCACGATACGAGAGAAAGAGCGGTTCTCGAACGAACTGACGCTCGTCTACGCCACCGGCCGCGTTGCAACGCTCAAGTGACGCGCGCGGCGCGGCCTGCACACTTCCAGCTCCCACCCCTCTACTCATAACGCAGCGCCACCAT
>DATJYK010000329.1:0-3937 GCA_035578005.1 Terriglobia bacterium | reverse complement strand
ACCAACACCGTTCCATACGTCAAGCAGCGATGGCGTCGGAATGCGACCGCCTCACCAACGCCTCATAATTCACTAATCGAATTCCTGAACCTGCCACGAATCTTTTGATCATCGGGGAGCACAGCGCGAAGATCTCCACTTCTCGCTGCATCAGCAGCCGAGTGCCGGTGTTCGCCAGCTCTCTGTCGGGGTATCCCGGATGACACATCAACTCGCTCGCGCCCTCCGGTAGCCGAGCCAATACCCCCTCAATCCGTCGGGTGTTGAGGAAGCCGGTCTGGCTGAGTCCGTAGAAATGCGCAGGGTAGTGCAGTCCAACCTCGTCCAGTTTCCGCCGCAAGCGACGCGCAAAAGTGGAGACTCCACGCCCCACGAGGTACTGTTTGAGGATTCTTGCGTGGCTACTCCGCTTGGCGCCGGCCGTGTTCAGGAATCCTGGAGGATCCTCCACCGGGCAGCGCACGCTGGGGATGGAAAACTCTCGCGCCAACCGGATGACGATATCGGCGACCCCGGGCAGAACGTGCACGTGTTTGTGCCCGTCGAGGTGGGTCGGAGACATTCCGCTCTGCACAATTCTGGAAATCTGTGCCCGGAGTTCGGTTTCCACTTCGCCAAGATTGACCTGGCGCGCCAAGATACGCTCAAGCAAACGGCCCGGCGTCAAGTACAGGCGCCCCCGATGGTCAACCAGAGTCGGGATCTTGAACGGCGGCGAGACGGGGACGCCCTCGCTGAGGTTCAAGTGAACTCCCACACCGAGCGTTGACGCCTGACGGCCGGCGGCAACTGCCATATCGAAAGCAGCGCCGTTCGCCATCAGGGTCGTACTCGTGACGATCCCCTCCCGGTGAGCGTCCAGAATCCCGCGAGTCACTCCCGCCGTGAGGCCGAAGTCATCCGCATTCACAACGAGCTGTCTCATGCCAAGCTCCCTTCTTCAACGGGCCTTGCCAGGCAATAACGCGCGGCCAAAAGCAGTCCTATCGCGGCCCAAAAGACCGTACGAGCCCGGCGAAGGACAGCCAGCGACACACCTTGACTGACACTGTAACCGAGGGCCTTCAGGGTCCCCGCGGCGGCCCCTTCATCCACACCTAAGCCAAAAGGCACAAAGACGAAGAAAAGTTGGACCGCCCGGTTCATGACCTCAACGAAGTAAGCGTTCACTAATGACGCGTGAAACGCAGTGACTTTGAGAATCAAGTAAGCTTCCGCCACGCCCGTGAAGTTGGTTAGGAACTCGAGACCAAGGATGCCGATAAAGGCAAGCCGGCGAGCACTGAAAAACTCGAGAATTTCAGTTTCGACGGCCTTGATTCGGGTTTCGTAAGGGCCGATAAAGCGCTTGGCGCGCGAGGACGCCGGCAACCTATCTAGGAGGCGCGCTATCATCGGGCTACTTCGGCGAACCAGGGCGTACGGAACCAGAAGAGAAGCCAACAGGCAAGTGACGACCATCCAGCTTCCCAGACGGGCGTGCGGTGACGTGGCGAGGAGCAGAACAGAGCCGGCGAGCATAAAGAGCCCGGCTCCGAGTCCGTAGACGATGTTTTCAATGGCCACTGACGACGCGCTGGAAGATTCCGGCATCTGCTTGGAAGCCGCCCAGACCTTCACGCTCTCGCCCAGCAGCGGACCTGCCGGAGTGGCAACGTTCAGCCCCTCCCCTGCCAGGCGCAGGGCAAAGAGGCTGAGCAGTCCCGGCCGAGGAGTGTCCGGCTCGATGGAGGCGTGCCAGGCGGCGGTCCTCAAGGCGTGCCGGAGCCCGGACAGAAGGATCAGCCAGACGAAGCCCACGCCGAGCGCCCGCGCGCTATCGAGAATGGTCCGGATGCCCGCCCATCGAAGGGCGTAAACAAACAGCGCCAGGCTCGCGAGCAAGGCTACTGGCCGGAGGTAACGAAGGGTCTTCCTCACCGGCCCCTCCCGAGCTCCGCAAACTGCTCGTCGCGGTAAACGCGGACTGCCGCCGCCCCGCTGATCTCAACCGTCTGAATCGGCACTTGATAAGACTCGACCTTCTCGACAAAGGACACGTTCTCGAAATACTTCCGGCCGTCCTGGACCACGACGTAAGCAGAGGGGGGAGCTACGGTCCTCGCCGCCCGATCAGAGAGGTCGAAATAGTGCAGGTCATCACGGCCGAACTGATGGAAGTAATAATCAAAGACCGGTTGCGTCTCACCGCCTACCACCGCTCCTTTTGGTGCGTCCTCACAAATCTGTCGGATGGCCTCGCGCAGTCCCACATCGTTCACTTCATCGTGGGGGAAATAGTAGCCCGTGCGGCCGAGGCCGAGTGGATTCAGGTAGAGACTGTAATAGGGGGCGCTCTTGGCGCTCACCCAGGCTGGTTCCAGCAGGAATAGGGCCGCCAGGACTCCAGCCAGGGCCGGAGCGAGCCGGCGGCGCCTCGGCGCTGTCATCAAGGCGGATGACCATTCGAAGACTCTCACCAGACCTACGGCGGCGATCATGTACACGACGGGCATCCAGGAGAGCATGTATCGGAGCCATTTGGCGCTCAAGAGTGAGAACGGAATGATCCAGAACAGGAACATGAAGAGCACAAAAGAGGGGCCCGGTTCACGACGGCGTCTCCAGACCTCGATTAAACCCACCAGGAACGCGCCGAGAACCGGAAGCGGCGTTTTGACGGCGAGAAGCAGGGGATAAAAGTAGATGGGCATTCCGCCCCGCAAATGGGCGGGGTCGTTGTAGTAGAAGCGGCCCATCATGAGGTAGCCGTGGTGCGTCATGGTGCCTTCGCCGGCGTAATGCAGGAGGTACTTGAGCGTGCTCGGCACAAGGACCAATGGGTTGAATAAGACGAAAAACAACGCACAAGCGCCCAGCAAGAGGATGGTGTCCCGCTTTCTTCGAGGCGGGTACACCTGCTTGTCGCCGCAGAGGTAGTAGTAGAGAAAGTTCAAGCCCAGGTAGTGCGGAAAGTATTTGGCGGCCAGCATCAGGCCGAAACTCGCACCGCTGGCGAGGTAGTGCTTTTCGGCCCGTTGTGGATTTTGGGCGGCAACCTTCTTGGCTCGCCGATAGAAGTAGTAGCCCAGCCAGGTGAAAAACACCAGCAGCGTATCTTCCTTCGCCAGGCGGTTGTCCGTGATCGCGATGGTGCCGACGGACCACAGGAAGGCCGTCAGGAGTCCAATTTCGACACTGAAGAACTCTTGCGCTACCAGGAAGAGCACCACTGCCGTCAGGGCGCCAAAGATAACGTTGGGCAGGCGGACGGCGACTTCTTCCGCGACCTGACGCGAGGGTCCCACTCTCCGGTTCCAGAAATCAGCAGCCGCTACGGAAAGTGTAATCATAGACTTCATGAGCATCGGATGTTCGAGGTTGACCGAGAAATCTTCATGAAGGTAGTGACGGGCGGCGTTGACCTTCTGGACTTCATCTTCATTGAACCCGACTCGGCTCAGTCCCCGAAGGCGCAGCACGAACCCAAGCGCTGCGATGAGAATAAGGGTTGCGATTTGGAGCCTCTTATTCACTGTCGGCCTTCCCCTCTTTGCTGGCACTGCTCACGCAAGATTCACCTGCTCCTCTGCCAGATAGCTGCGTTACGTTTGACTCGTTGTCAGCGCGGCTCTCCGTAGCCGCGCCGCCAGAGCAGTTGACCGCGTAGTCTCGATGATCGATGGTAAGGATCTTCTTCCCGTAAAGACGTATGTGGACTTCGGTGTTGTCCTCAGCCGGAAGCCAGAACTCTCCGATCCTCTGATACTGGCGCACGAAATCAGCCCGAGTGATCCAGAAGGAGAGCGACTTGGCCGGCTGGCCCTCGATCCTCACGATGGCGTAGTCCTGAGCATCGATCCATACCTTGCCCTCGAACAGATACTTGTCTCTGCGCTTGGGGATAGCTTCGGCAACCAGGCAGTGATAGGGCCCGACTTCCTGCTCGCCCACCAGG
>DATJYK010000328.1:0-2343 GCA_035578005.1 Terriglobia bacterium | reverse complement strand
TGACGCTTGGTTGGCCGAGCATCCCAACGTTCATTTCCATTTCACCCCCACCTCGGCCAGTTGGTTGAACCAGGTGGAAATCTGGTTTGGGCTCTTAACCCGTAAGGCCCTGCGTGGACTGAGCAGCAAGAGCACGGTGGACCTGCGCCAAGCGATCGAAGCGTTCATCGCCGCCTACGCCCAAAATGCCAAGCCGTTCAAATGGCGGAAGCGCGAGGTCAAGGGATCGCAGCTTCAAAATACTATCGTTAACTTACGCAACTAAGCACTAGTATTTCATACCGCAGGGCCTTGGCCCCTTCGCTTCACTCAGGGCAGGCCCTGCGGTTATTCTGGCCGTCTGGGTTCAGGCGCTCGGATAAACGAAAACCCTCGGAGCTGCGCCAGGGCGGGCTTACAGGTGTACGCACGAAGCCGTTACACACCGCTCGCGTCAATGTACCATCCCGTGATCACCCCCAACAGGTTGATGGAACGAGGGACGGTGCCCTCACCGTTGCCGGTGCCTGCGCTCGGAGCGTCGAAGGTGGTGATTTCGCCGAGGAGACCGCGCAGGAAGCCGTGATTCGCATCGTTCGCGTCAACGTAGTTTCCCGTGATCGCCCCCAGCACGGGCCAGAGGTCGTGCAGTTCAAGGACTGGACTGACCCAATCGGGCCCAAGCATGGCACGTGGCCCCTTGCCCTTCGGGCAACGTCGCTCTGGCCGGTATGGGACCATGGAAGGCTCGGCGGGCGACCCCTCCGGGCCCGTCTTTCGTAGCGCCGGCCTTCAGGCCGGCATTTCCACCCAGTATCACACGTGCCCAGCCATTAAACTTGCGCCTTGCCGTCACAGTAAGGCTTTGACTGCATCCCACAACGCGCTTCCTAGTATCCCCAGTACGATGGCCAACCAGACGACGCGGTGCCGAGCTGAGCTCGACTTCGTGGATTCCAGCTCGACTTTAGGATAAACCCATCGCGCATAGGAGAAGAGCGCTCGGAACACAACCAGCGAAAGAAAAAACAGTACACCTAAAGCCCGGTACTCACTGCGGAGGGGAAACTCTTTCCTGTTGTGAGCAGATTTCCCAGGCGGAAAGCCCCCCAGAAAGCAAGAGGAAAGCCCAACACAAGCAGCAGCCCATCATAGGTTGCTGCGGCGTGCAGCCAACTAACACCCGTTGCCCTTTCCGCAAAGAACTCCCTGAGCCGTGTGCTGAGGGATGTAGACCATGACTCTGTCTCCCCTATCACAAACCAGTTGCTGTTATTCGGTGTCGGTGCCGAAGGCTGTGTGCGAAAGTCCAGCAACGGCGGCCGCGAGAAATCGAGCAAAAACGACGCTCTATCGGTAGGCGTAATCTTCAGCACTGCATTCGGAACGATACTTGTATCGTACACGATCGACTCGATACGCTCAGGCAGTATCGTAGTATCAAAGAAGACCTCGCCTTGGCCCGTTACCACCTCTCCGTTGGAACCTGTGATAACGACAGTCGTTATAAAGGCATTCTTCGTATTCCCTGACACGCTCCTGGACTTGTTGCGGAGTTTCATTTGGGGTCTGCCAAAACCGACTCGTGACGCGCTCTCCAACTTCTACTGGTTTGTCATTCACCAATAAAGGCGCTTCACATCTTCACTCCGTAATTTACATGCGGCAATTGAGGCCCGCTTCGTGTAACTGCGGAACGCTTCGTTCGGGTTTGCTTGAGGTTCCCTTAGTGGTCCCACTAACTTGTCGTCCGTCAAATTCCACCCCCTAAGTCACAGCCTTCCCGTATATGCAGGTGGCGACGACATTGTACTGCATGTCGTCGGCGCCTGCGCAAAGCGAGTTGGCGTAGGCCCGTTTTTGAAGCTCTGCGACTTTTCCATCTCGTTGCTTAGCGGCCCCTGATGCAAACCCATACGAAAAACCGCAGGGCTGAAAGCGAGCCCTTCGCTACGCCGATTTCCCTACCCCGCTAGGGTTGATGTATGGGACAAATGGGACAACCCTTGTAGTCTCTGCGGCTTCCCGCCAACGCCAGCGTAGCCCATCTTACGGAGCATATGTCAACTCTTGGAGTAGGCTACATAGCAAGGGCTAATCGTCAAGCCTATTTAACTTGACAATCGCCAACGGCTGTGCTAAGCTTGGGGGCATCTCGTTCGGAGGTGCGCCATGCCCCTCATTCTATTGAGGATTACATAATATAGTTACAGTTTAAAACAGTTCGGCTTGTTTCCAGAAGGCAGCCACGAGAGTCGGGCGACGTCGCATCCGGCGCAAAGCGCGACGCGCATAATGGCTCAGTTCGCCAAAGTTCTTGGGACAGAAGTTGGGCAGCTCATGGTCTTTCCAATATCCCCACAA
>DATJYK010000327.1:0-1425 GCA_035578005.1 Terriglobia bacterium | reverse complement strand
CATCTGTTTCGATTCCGTCCGACTCGCGGCCAAGCGCTCCAGCTCCCGCCGCTCGTCAGGACTACAACTAATTGTGGGCGCGGTTCTCGACATGCGCCCGTTTATACCATATATCGTTTATCAGTGCAACTAAGCACTAGTTCGACTTTCCCCTTTTCCCGGATAAAGTAACGCGCAAAAGGCGCGGTGCCGTCCGGGGAGATCGGCGTGCCAACCCTTTGATACCACGCCGGGTCACGTATCTCCGCTAAGGTCACAGCGACATTACCGTTCAAGTTGATCGGAGAATCGAAGACAATCTCTCCGGCCTTTATCCAGTCCTCCTCGGTCTTGAGGGGCGGAGCGTGCGCTTTGTCGTCCCAAAGGATCTCCGGCTCCTGTCGCTTGAGCCAATCCATGTATGGCAGGCGGCTCATGGCCAGAGGCGTAGACGGGATAGCTTTTGTAGATAGGCCGTACGGGAATCCGGTAGTAGTAATCGGCGGAGACGTGTTTGGGAGAGCCGATGGGATCGGCCAGCGGCACTTCAAGGGTCGCCATGGCCGCATCGTCCCAGGTCTTGGGAATAACGGGATCAAATTTCTGCGCCCAACCCGCCGGGGTCACGCTCACGACGTTCGTTAGCGCGCAAGCGAACGCTACAAGATTGCTAACCGAGGCAGCTCGCATTCTGACCTCCCGAGCCCGTCTGGTGAACATGATCCTACAACGGGAGACAGGGTCGATACAACTGGGCGAGGTCTGGCGGGCTCATCCGTTTGCGCAGGGTGAAAAGAAGCTAGCACGGACCGCGGCTCATGAGGTCGGCGGTTTCTTATGCGCTACGCCCCTCCTACCGTTGCGAAATTGCTCGTTGCCCGGAGGGCAACACCGTGATTAGCCGTAGTTTTTAACCTACGGAAACAGATGTCCTAACAATGAAAGACGACCCTGAAGGGGTCGCCCCAGTTCGTTGGTGCGAAATCGAAGTTTGGTCAACCCCTTCGGGGTTGCGCTGGCAGGTGGGGCTTTTCTCGTCCGTAGGTTAAAACCTACGGCCACTCACGGTTTGGCCTCTTCGGGGCCGTCTCTGAAACGACCAGGGAGCTATTCCAGGGATGGAGTGGGGAACGCACGTGACCTCCCGCCGCGAGCCCCAAAAGGCCAATCTGTATCGTTTCTTTACACTTTCCAGCGTCCTGAAACGGCAACCTTCCTAAGTTATTGGTCCGTAAGGCGGAAAAATATTTTTTCGGCGTCTCACTTGTACCCACGTTCCCGTTTCAACTGTTCATACTCAAGCTGTCAGCCTTCAGCGAAAGAAGCTGTCAGCTTTCAGCGATCAGCCTTCAGCAAGCTCGCGGACGGTGACTGGCTGAACCTGAAACTGTTAATGGAAGGCCGATGGCAGAACGCTGACCACTCACGGCTGACGCCTGACAGACT
>DATJYK010000326.1:0-34159 GCA_035578005.1 Terriglobia bacterium | reverse complement strand
CTGAGCCGGTTCATTACCAGTTCGCCCACTGCTGTACTCGGACGTTCGCGGTCAGGAGACTCCGCAACTTCGGCCTCCGCCTCATCGACAATCTCTTCAAGCTTCGCGGTAGGCACCGGCCGTTTTTCGCATGCCTTAAGCAGGCCGGCCAGAATCTTCTGGCGGTCAAACCTTTCCCGCCGGCCGTCCTTCTTAACGATCATGTAAGGGATTTCGTCGATGCGTTCATAGGTAGTAAATCGCCGCCTGCACTTCTCGCACTGCCGGCGGCGGCGAATGGTATCACCCACCTTCGCCTCGCGCGAATCCACCACGTGGTCTTCCGGATGCCCACAGAAAGGACACTTCATGTTTGTTTCAGACTGCGGCGCAAGGCCAGGCTAAACGCGGCTCCGGCTAGCCGGCAGTTCGCGCGCGGGATGCCCGCCAGATACGGTTGCCTGTTCGGCCTGCACCATGGCCTGGAGATGCTTGAAACTGAGACCCCCGTAGATCAACAGGACCAGCCCCGTGAGAACGCAGGGCACGAGGATCACCAGCCAAAGTAGCAGAGCGGCGCTCGTCGCCTCCGTGGGTGGAATATGCAGCGTCTGCTTCAACGCAAACAGCACCGCAAACTGGAATCCGCCGCCAACGCCCGGAAGCTGCGCGACCAGCCCCACGCCGGCGGAGAACACTGTCACGGTTGCGGCCCACCACGACAATTCTGCCAACCGGCCGCCGAGACTCTTATAAACAGACCAGAATACGCTGACGTTGATAACCCACAGAACCGCGGTGCACGCCACGCTGTAACCCAGATCGCGCCAATTCTCGATCACATCCAGACCTTCGGCAAAGGATCTTGCCACGCCCGCGGGGCCGCTCCGCCATTTTGAGGGCAGAAGGCTGAATCTCTGTTCCCACCAGGTGATCAGTCGTTCGGCCCGGAAACGGAAAAGCACAAGCAGAGCAACCAGCCCGGCTGTTCCCGCGAGTACCACGAGAGCCGTCTCGTGCATGCGGTGAAGCGTCAGAGCAGCATGGGGGCTTCCAAGGGGAATCGGCTCCAAATACAGCCCCAGAGCAAACAGCAGCGCCACCGCTACGCTATCGTAAATACGCTCCAGCACCAAAATCGCCAACTGTGAGGCAAAAGGCAATCCCTCCCAGCGAGCGATATATGCGGGTCGCACGAGCTCGCCCGGTCTGCCGATGAGGTATACGGCACTGAAACCTAAAATCTGCGCTGAAAACAGCACTTTCAGTGAGGCCGACTTAACGGGATCGAGGAAGAACTTCCACCGATAAGCGCGAACAACGTAGCTGGAGAAAGTGCACGCAACCGCCGCAACCAGCCAGCCAGGATTTGCATGCGCCAACAGTGCCCAGACGCTTTCCCAGGTGAACTGGTTCCAATCAGGGCTGCGGCTGATGTGCCAGAGCAATAGAACCAATCCAGCAGCGAGCGCTGCAAGCCCGACCCATCGACGCCGACTCTTGTTCATACCCCAGCTTTGCGTCCCCAGCCCGCTGCAACCGAAAGTTTGCCCAACACGCCAAAGGCGCCGCTCGAAGCGGGCACAGTTGACTCTTGCCCCCAACACTCTACACTATGGCGAAGCCGAAATCGACAATGACAGGCCCGAATCGCCGACACCGATGTAGGGCTATTCGGGTCAGGCACCGGTGTCTTCTGGCAAGACAGGTAGCCGTCTGTGCCTGACGGGGTCGGCTTCGATGCTGCTCAGAACCCTACCGAGCCTGTTGCGACAACACCATAACAACCTTATTTATCAGCAACATGACGGCTTTCTAAAATAACCTTTTTATTTTCATACACCTGACGGCTTTAACGAACCCGGTCCTTTGTTTTCATACACCTGACGGTTTCGTTTGGTAATTTTCTCCGTTGAGTCTGTTAACTAATGTGTAATACTTGTCATGCGAGGCTTGATCACAGTTGGACACTCCAAGGCTACGCCTAGACCGGCGGATGAAGATCAATTGGGAGGGGAGGTTTTTTGACCTTGGGGCGGCTTCTTTGATTGGTCGCCTGACGGACTGTTGGGCACTGCCGTGACGTCGCTTATGATGTGTTTGGAACCGAACTGTTTGTAGTCGGTGTATCGAATAATCTCTTTGACGTGAACCGGCGGAGCGCCGGTGAAATAGAGCGTGTCATCGGCGAGAGTATAGGTTGGGAACCAGAACTTGCCATCAATCTGTTCGCGCCAGGAGGTGAAGCGCGGAAACAGGTTTTCGTTGCCCTTGCTCTTGATTTCGGGCACGTTCTTTCCTTCGGTTTTGACAATTTGCAGGTCCCGGTCGTCCACCCACACGAGACCCTGGAAATACTGCCTGCCTTTTTGGATTTCTTTGGGCCGGATTGAGAATACATAAGCTGTAAGCTCATCCACCTTAACGTGGCCCTTGTATTGGACGTCATACTCCGGAAGCTCGGCAGTGGTGAGAACAAAAGGCTGAATGTTCCGAAACGCGTCCAGGTCCTGCTCGGTGAGAATGAGTTGGTGTAGACTGTCAGGTGGCGCGTAGCTCACGCGTTCAATGCGGGAGCCCCGATCGTCGTAAAGAATGTCCCAGTCCTGCTGGTACCGCCCGGTAACTTCGCCGTCGGGTCCGATTTCTTCGACCTTGTTGATTTGATGGTAGGTGTAATTGTCCCGCGCCACCTTGAACAAGGCTTCCTTGGCGGCAAAGGTTTGAATAATCTGCTGGATACGCTCGGGGCTGGGGTCACTCAGATCGAGCCCTGTTGCCTTTGCGGGAGCGGCGGAGCTGGTCGTCGCCGGTATCGTGTTTGATCCGCTCGCCGTGGGCTGGGCAGCCGCCTGGGTTTGCGGCGGAGCCGACACCACAGGAGCACGATGCCGCACCAGGGTGGGGCCCGAAGACGAACCCGATGGAGCTGAGGCCGCAGACGAGTTCGATGAGCCTGCTGATGCCGTCGAGGTGCCGGAACTCCCGTTGGAATCTGAGGACGAAGGGACACCCAGGCTGGGCCCCGACGAGGTCGCAGGACTTATGCCGTCCGCTCCTATCATTGTGGCGGGCGCAGACTGGGAGGAAGTAGAAGTAGTTGTCTTTGAACTTCCGGAAGCGCCAAGCGTCGGCGCCGCGGAGGCTGAGGGACTTGACGGCTGCGAACTCCCGTGACGGATAAGCGTGGGTCCGGCGCTGCTCGCGTTAGAGCTTGAGGTCGGTGGCGGGCTGCTCGCATTTGCGGGTGGTGGCGGCGTCGGAGGTGCGGCCGTCGCGGATGCCGCCGGTGAAGTTCCTTTACCGGAGGCACCTTCGAGCGCCTGGATCACAGTGTCGTCGGCGCCGTCACGTCGAAACTCGGTGGCGGCCTCGGCGGTCATCTGAAAGTCAATGCCGCGCTGCTTGATCAAGTCGATGAGCTTCTGAGAACTCGCGCCACCGATCAGGAGCAGTGTCACATCGTCGTGGCTGAGCGGCTTATCGGCGGCCCGCAGCCCTGGTACGGTATAGGCGCAAGCTAGCGCCGTCAGGAACACGGCGACGAGAAATCGAGATGCGACCGTGCCCACGGGGCACCGCAACTGAAGGAGGCTCAGGTCGGGATCCACAGGCTCCACTCTTACATAGACTCCCGCGGCTTTCGTGCGGTTGCTTCAGGTTGCACCGAAATGGCGCCCGAAGGCGGTGCGATTCGACGGCCGCAGGCGCCCGGTTGGGCACAGAGTACCAGGAGCAGGCGAAGCTTGCCAGACGAGAGAGGCCTAACGCGCGCGCCGCTTGTTCTTCAGGCGCGACTGGCGCAGCTTGCGCCTGTTGCGCTTGGGCTTACTAAGGGCAAAGGTCACGGGTCCCACTCGCCGGACCCTCCAGCCCTGTGGTTGATCTGAGTGTTGCTGGGTTGTGTCAGTCATCTTGCTCCACTGATCTTAGCTAAATGGCATCCCATTTTCGACTCTGCGGAACGGCCGATCGCTAGAAATTGTTTTCAATTGATTGCTGTAAGTCACAGTCCTTGCCGATGGTCCTGGAGTCTTTCTGTTTGAAGACAAAGGACATTCGGGCTTTGGCCCAAAGCAGGGCCGACCCCTCCCGCCAGCCAAGCCAGCTAGTCTTCAGGAGACTCGGCGCCACAATCAACATGATAGCTGAATTGGCCATTGTCCGAAAGGCGCGTTTGGAACTGGGTGGAAGTGGGTGCTCACAGCTTGGCTCGAGCGAAATTGCCACCGGCTGGCGTCACGCCACGGTGCCGAGTCTTGAGTCCGAACTAACCAGAAGGGTTCGGATGACGCTTTTCGGATAGGCCAATTGGCGCGTCCCAAGCGACACCTAACAGTAGTTCCCTGGCATTAAAAGACTTATAACGACATGTCCCCGGTTGCAGGACTGGCACGCTAGCTGCTAACCTCTCAGTCAGCTTGGGTGCCTTTGCTTTGGCAACCAAGCAAAAGGTGCTTTACCCCAGGTGGTTTGGGGGGCTGAGCGAGCTGGATTGATGGTCGCGTTGGCTGACGGTGCTAAGGCCCAAAGCCCGACATTGCTTCCAGACAGCTCCCTTTGAAGCCGCGGCGCGAGTTCGGGTTTCGTCACCCGTCACGCGTCGCGGCGTTTTTGTGTTCCGCCAGAACGTTGTTGTAGACTGCGAGGGTTTTGTCGGCCGTGCTCTGCCATGTGAATTGCTGAACTCGCGCTCTGCCTCGCTGGACCAACCCCGCGCCCAACTTTCCATCCTCAACGATCTGTCTAACCTTCGCTGCCATCTCTTCGACGGAATGCGGGTTGACGTATAACGCAGCATCACCGCCCACCTCGGGCAGCGAGGAGGTGCCGGCGGCGATCACCGGCACACCTCGCGCCATCGCCTCCAGTACGGGAATCCCGAAGCCCTCTTCAAACGACGGAAACAGGAATACGTTAGCTGCCTTGTACAAACTTTCGAGCTGGCCTGGCGACACATATCCCGGCGTATGGATGCGCCCGCCCAGCCGCTCGCGCCGAATGAAGTCGTGCACGGCTTCGCTCCCGTAGCCGTCGTTCCCCGCCAACAACAAGTGGAAGCGTTCGGGCAGCATCGCAACCGCGCGCACGGCGCCGAGGGTGTTTTTGCGATTCTGGATGGCTCCCACCACCAGCACCAGCTCACTTCCGGGCCCTACCCAGCGCCGACGCTCGTTCGCGCGCTCTTCGGCGCCGACGAGCGCCTCTGGAATATCGACCCCTACGGGAACTACAGAGATCTTTTCAGGCTCCACGTTGCAATGCTGCTGCAACTGCCCGGCTGTGTACTGTGAGGCCGTGATGACCCTGGCGGCACGCCGGACCGCATCCAGAAGGAGCGCCGAAAACTTTCGCTGGAAATCGGGAGTGGAATAGTCCGTGCCGGTGATGGGGAAAATGTCGAACACGGTAACGATTTCCTTGCGGAACCTGAACGCGGGTGCACGCTGGGCCAAGCTGTGGAATAAATCTGTCTGCCAGGGCAGCCAAAAGGTGAGGGGCTCCTGGAACAGGCGGACGCCGAACTTGTCGTGCCGCGCTGGACTCAGGAAAGCCCTGCGCTGCTTCCAACGAGAGAGACGGTAGCACACCAAAAACCGATGTGCGGTTGGGAGCTGAAGCAGAGACTCCACCAGGCGGCGCGAGTAGACCGCGATACCGGTAGGCTCAGGGTCAACACTATAAGTCGCGTCGACGGCGATCGTAGACATGCGGAGTCAGGCCGGCGGAGCCGGGTCAAGTGTGGCCGCCAAATCAGTTGAAGGTCGAAAGCCAGAAAAGCTCGTTCGGCTTATACTTTCGACTCTGAACTTTCGACTCTTCGACTGCGTCTTACACTCTGGGGGGTTTATTCTGGCCTGTCAATTCGGGGAGGGTCGCAAAGGCTGGTTGCGGGTTTGGCGCGCGGCTGGCTTCTTCCTCGAAGCCGTATTCCTTGAGCTTCCGGTAGATTGTGGTTTTCCCGATTCCGAGGATCTTCGCGGCGCGGGCCCGGTCGCCTCCGGTGGCCGCCAGCGCCTCGGTGATGGCCTTGCGCTCCAGCTCCTGTAGCCGCGCAGTATCCCGCATGGAGGAACGGCTCTCCGTTCTGTATACGAGCGTGGAGGGAAGGTCCTTAACATCGAGCTGCGGGCCCGAGCTTAAAGCCACTGCGCGCTGGATGGAGTTTTCGAGCTCGCGAACGTTGCCGGGCCAATCATATTGCATGAGGCGGCTCATGAACTCAGCCGAAAAATCAGCCACGCCATCCGCGGCCCCATAGCGTTCGAGGAAATGGTGAACCAGCGCCAGAATGTCATCCTTGCGCTCGCGCAGCGGCGGGATCCGAATGCTCATCACGTTCAGCCGATAGTAGAGGTCCTCCCGGAAGGTCCCGGCGCGAATCGCTTCCTTGACATCGATGTTGGTGGAGGCCACGATTCGCGCGTCGAGCACGATTCGTTCATTGGAACCCAGCGGACGGATTTCCCGCTCCTGAATGGCGCGAAGCAGCCGAGCCTGCAAGTCTACGGCGAGCTCGCCGATTTCATCGAGAAACAGGGTTCCTCGTCCTGCCGCGGCCAGCAGCCCGACGCGGGACTGGGCCGCCCCTGGAAACGCGCCCCGCACGTGGCCGAAGAGCTCGCTTTCAATGAGAGACGGCGATAGCGAAGCGCAATCGACCGGAACGAACGGCTCATCCTTCGACCGGCTGCAGGCGTGAACAGCCCGCGCCACCAGTTCTTTGCCCGTGCCGCTCTCGCCAAGAATCAACACGGGAAGCTTTTTCTGGGCTGCCTTCAGGATGGAGTGCCGTACTTTCTCCATCGCCGGTGAATGGCCTACCAAGTTAGCCAGGAATCCCGCTGTTTCGGCAGAGGGTTCGTTTTGGGCCGGGGAAGCCGGGCGCTTCTCCGCCAGGCGCGCCAGCATGCGCTTCACTTCCGGGGCGCCAAAGGGGCGGATAAGATAATCCGGAATGCCAAGGCGCACCGCTTCCGAAGCCTTGGTCATGGTCGCGGAGCTGGCGATCACCACCGTCTGAACTTCGCGAGAGTCGCGTCGCGCCCGCCTTACCACTTCGAGGGCGTCGAGACCCGGCGCATCGAGATCGGCGATCAGGATGTCCACTTCTCCACTCCCCAGGAGTTCGACAGCCTGCAGACCGGAATCGGTTTGCCGGGCGGTCCATCCAAGCTTGTCGGCTGCGTCCGCCAGAAGAGTGCGGGTGTTTGAGTCATGATCGAGAATCAAAATGGACGTTCCGTTGTTCATGTATCGAGAGTATATTGAATAACCTCTACTATGTCTACTGCTGTTTCTGGCGTGTACTGTTTGGAACAGACGCAGAGGCGCGGCCGCCGTTGGATAACTGTGGGTGGTTGCCGCCAGAGCGTTCGGTAGCGGTACAGTTTGCGATGACTGACCACCCCGGCCTTCGGCCACCCCTCCTCACCGAGGAGGGGAGTGATCGGCAAATGAGTGCCAGCAAATGAGTGCCAGCAGATGAGTGCCAGCAGATGAGTGCCGGCAGCGAAACGGTTTAAGGAATCAAGGCCTAAGGAAGCCGGGCTAACAACTCCCCTCCTCGGTGAGGAGGGGTGGCCGAAGGCCGGGGTGGTCGGTCGTAAGTTCCAAATTGAATGAAGCACGACCGAGCGTTCTGACCGCGTCCGTGACTTCTGGCTTACGTGGTACAATGAACACTGCCTCTCGGCCCGCTCCCCTTCTGAACAGAAGATCCTGCCCTGGATGGAACTGGCGCATGGCGAGTCGCGTAGCGTGACCGGTTGATTCCCAGCACTTTTGAGGCTGCTGCCGTCACCGTTCGTTCGCCGGAATCGTCCACCGAACCTGTGTTTCTCACGGTTTGGCGTTTTGGCATTGCTGTAAGCTTGGGCTCATGCGCAAATGAGCACTTCGACTTTACGAGGTTCCGCACATAATGAATGCCCTGATGATCTACCCGGAATGGCCGGATACTTACTGGAGCTTTAAGCATGCTTTGCCTTTTGAGGGCAAACGCTCGGCTTATCCTCCGCTCGGTCTTCTCACCATCGCCCCGTTGCTGCCCAAACACTGGAACAAGCGGTTGGTGGATACCAACATCCGGCCGCTCACCGAGGCCGACCTGAAGTGGGCCGACGTCGCCATGGTCAGCGGAATGTTGGTGCACAAGGCTGACGTGCTGAAGATCCTGGCCCGCTGCCGGGCGCACGGACTGAAGACCGTGGTGGGCGGTCCCATCACCAGCAGCGTTCAGGAATTGCCCGAGCACGCTGACCACGTAGTGGTGGGCGAAGCGGAAGCCTTGATCGGAACCCTGGTGGACGACATCGAGCGCGGCCGGGAACGCTCGCTGTACAAGGCCGACGAGATGCCCGCGCTGGCGGCCACGCCGGTGCCGGACCTGAGCCTGATCAAGCCTCGCTATTACAGCTCGATGGCCGTCCAATACTCGCGCGGGTGCCCGTTCACCTGTGAGTTCTGCGACATTATCGAAATTTACGGGCGGCGCCCCCGCACCAAGTCTCCGGAGCAGGTTTTGGCGGAGCTCGATCAACTGCACGATATGAAGTGGCGCGGTTCCGTCTTTGTGGTGGACGACAACTTCATCGGAAACAAGAAAAAGGTGAAGGAGCTGTTGCCTCACATTACGGAATGGAACGCGCGCCATGGCAAGCCCTACACCTTCTTCACCGAAGCCTCGCTGAACCTCTCCGACGACATCGAACTGCTGCAGATGATGAAGGACGCTCGCTTTAACCGCGTCTTTCTGGGTATTGAGACACCGGTGCAGGAGAGTCTGAAGGAGGCTCAGAAGCTGCAGAATACGCGCCGCAGCCTGATGGAGAGCGTGCGCCGCATCCAGAGCTACGGCCTCGAGGTGATGGCCGGCTTCATCGTGGGCTTCGACAACGACCCCGAAGACATCTTTGACCGGCAGGTGGAATTCATTCAGGAAAGCGGCATTCCCATGGCGATGGTGGGACTGCTGCTCGCGCTGCCCGGCACCCAGCTCTATCGCCGGCTGCTCAAAGAGGGCCGCATTGTGGACGAGGGCGGCGGCAACAACATGGACCTCAGCCTGAACTTCATTCCCAAGATGAACGCTCAGCGCCTTGTCGAAGGTTACCGCTCGATCTTGGAGCGGATCTACCAGCCCGAGGCCTATTACGAGCGAGTCCGCAACTTTCTCGAAAACTTTCAAGCCGTCTCTCATACCAAGCGCCGCATGTCAGACTATATGGCCTTCTTCCGCTCGATCATGAAGCAGGGCGTCTTCGGCGATTCCCGCCGCAGCTACTGGAAGTTTTTCCTCGAGGCCGCCACCCGTTATCGCCATTCGTTCGATACCGCCATCACCCTGGCCATCATGGGTTACCACTTCCAGACGCTCACCCGCGACGTTTGCGAAGCCGAGTGAAACGGCGGTTGCCGGTTGTTGGTGGTCGGTTGTCGGTCTTCGGTTCTTTGTCAGGTGCTGTTTCTTGGCAATGCGTAATTTTCAGTGCCGCAAACCGACTACCGACTACCAACAACCGATAACCGCTTACCGAAACCAACCACCGACAACCGACCTCCCTCACACCGGATGCGGAATGCCGAGGATGCAGCGCAGAGTGTCGCGCGCAATCAAAAGCTCCTCATTAGTTCGGATCACCCAGATTTCCGGCGAACTCCCGCGCGGGCTGATCAGCCGTTCCGGGCCCGGCACCGTGGCATTGGATTCCGCGTCCACCCAGACGCCGAACACGTCGAGGTTTTCGCAAATTTGAGCGCGAATCTCAGGCGAGTTCTCGCCGATGCCGCCGCCGAAGACGATGCCATCAGCACCATTGAGCGCCGCTAGATAACTGCCCACGTATTTCTTCACCCGGTAGCAAAACATGTCGATGGCAAGCCGCGCCCGCTCGTGACCGGCGGCGGCCTGCTTCAGCAGGTCCCTCATATCGGCCGACACTCCCGAGATTCCGTAGAGCCCGCTGTGCCGGTTCAACTCCGTTTCGAGGTCGTGAAGGTCCATGCCCTCGCGCCCGAGCAGGTAGGTGAGAGCGCCGGGGTCGATATCGCCCGGGCGCGTGCCCATCACCAGGCCCTCGAGCGGGGTCAAGCCCATCGAAGTATCGATCGAGCGTCCGTGGTCGATGGCGCACACGGAACAGCCGTTGCCGAGGTGGCAGGTGATCACTTTGTAGGCGCTGCGGTCGTGGCCGTGAAGGCGCGCAAACTGGTAGTTCAAATAGCGGTGCGAGGTGCCGTGGAAGCCATAACGGCGGACACGGTCGCGGGTGTAGTGAACGTAGGGAATACCGTAGATGAAGGCATGCGGCGGCATGGCGTGGTGGAACGCGGTATCGAACACGGCCACCTGCTTGGCGTGGGGCAGCAGACGGCGCGTGGCCTGGTACCCCTTGAGATTGGCGGGGTTGTGAAGGGGCGCCAGATCGATACACTTCTCAATCTCGCGCACCACGTCGTCGTCAATCACCACCGACTCTGTGAAGTGCTCGCCTCCATGAACCACGCGGTGCCCCACCCCTTCAATTTCCTCGAGGTTTGTGATCAACCCGGGTGAATCCCTCAGTTTTTCGAGGGCTGCCTGAATCGCTTGGGTGTGGTCACGAATGGGCCGGCTCTCGCGGGTACGCTCGGCGGCTGCCAGCTCGAAGGAAATGATGGCCTCCGAACTCCCCAAGCGCTCCACTTCGCCTTTGGCCAGGAACCTGTCCGTGTTGGAAGCGACCTGCGGCGGACTGCTCTCGATAAGCTGAAACTTCACCGAGGAACTGCCGCAATTGATGACAAGGATTTTCATTGGATTGTGGATGCGCAGCGTTCCGCCCTCAGCCGTCTGCCTTCAGCTTCTGCCGCTTCCAAAATGAGTTAACCTGCATTTCTGTTCCGAAAATAGGCGCTAAGTGCTTTGTTTTCGAACGAGCGCCTCTTCGCCTCGATAGTGCCATTTTCATGCCTTGGGGCTGTCGAAAAGCGACATGACGACTCACCAGCTCCTCACCAGCTCACCAGCTCCTCCCGGGGTGAGAAATGCGGATTAGGCCGCGCTGATTATAAAAGACTTCTTGGCTTTGTGTAAAATTTACACAAAGCCACCAAGTTATTGATTGCACGTAACTTCTTGGCTTTGGCACAAACCCAAGATTACGTAATCTGATGATTCTAAATGACATCTTGGCTTTGGTTAGTATCTTTTTTTCGCAAGCCCCGTGACTGCCAGTTGTATAACTGCCGGCACCCTTCCCTCCACCGTTCCATCGTTACGCTTCGAATTGATCGAGCTCGGCGAGATCATCAAGCCACGCTTAGAATAAGCAGTAATATCCGGCGCTCTGAGGGGTCGCTTTTCTGATAAACAATTTTGAATCAACAACCTCTTGGCTTTACAAAAATAACATCTTTATTTTCATAGACCTATTGGCTTTCAGGCCTGTGGGAAAAACATTTTCCTTTGTTTTCAATAACTTCTTGGCTTCGTTCGTTAAATCTTGTCTTGATGAAACCGGTGGGCCACCGGCCCGGGCCGTCCCAAACACTCGAGAATTGACAGCGGGAAAATATCGCGAACAGGTTCCGTTGGTTACCGGCGCCGAGCGCCGGACTGGGCCCCTTGGTGGCGTTTGGGCAACCAGCCCAGCCGGCGTCCGGGCCGGGGGATCGACGAAGTACGGGGGAAGCACGGCACACCTCCAAATGAGATCCCCCAGCTTAGCATCCGGCGGGCTGTTTGTCAAGTTAAATAGGCTTGCCGCTAGCCGTCAATGAAGTAGGCTACATCAAACGACTCGCGCGATGCGCGACATCTTTCACCGCTGAAGCTTGCCCAAACGTTCGCGCGCAAACCACTCGCCGTCTTGGAGTGCGGTAGCCCTTCGAGTCCCTCAGGGCAGGCTTGCTACCGCTTTCGCACAGGCCAGCTTGCTGGCTGCCCAGTATATTGAGTTTCCACATTTGACAGGCCTGAAGAGCCGATCTAACCGAGCCCTGGGCAACGCCCGGGCAACGCCCAGGGTGATCGAGTCGAACTCCCCATACCTTTGAGCCCTGAAGGGGCGACCCAAAACGCGAGTCAGTCCGACGCACAAGGCCCGTGGTACTCCACCCCTGAGCTTGGCCCATTTTGCTTGCCGCCGGTTGAGCGCCCTTTCAGGGCTCAACCCATCGAAGCCCGGCGAAACTCAACCCAGGCCGTTGGCCTGGGCTGAGATAGAGCGCCCCTTTGGGGCTCGAAGTGCCGCCACTCTCCAAACCGCTTACGGCGCCACCCGAAACGGCACGTTGCTGGAAAGCGTGCCGCCGGGCGTGACCACCTGGACGGTCCCCGTCGTGGCGCCCGCTGGGACCGTAGTTTTGATGTAAGAACTGAACTCGACGGTGAACGTCGCCGGCGTGCCGTTGAAGGTCACGCTGGTGGCGCCGAGAATCTTGACGGCCGCTCCGACTTTGCCTCCGCAGTGCGGACGAGATTTTCAGCAAAACCTTAGGCCGCGCCCTCACGACCGATATGACGCATTGATGCGCACGTACTCGGCGGTGAAATCGCACGTCCACACCGCGGCTTGCCCAATGCCCTTTTTGAAATCCACGATGATCGGGACCTGTTCCGCCAGCATCTTCTGGTGGACGGCGCTCTCATCGAAGGCGCAGGCCTGGCCGGCCCGGCAAACCGTGACCCCGGCGATCCGAATATCAGGATGGGCAAGGTCGAACGTTGCGCGGTTGCGCAAAGGCGCGTACCCTGCGGCGCAGAGAATGCGACCCCAATTCGGGTCGGCGCCCGCGAGCGCGGTCTTCACCAGGGGGGAGTTCGCAATCGCTCGCACCAGTTGGTTAGCGATCTCGTCCGTAGGGACGCCGCGCACCTCGATCTCTGCCACGCGCGTGGCACCTTCGCCGTCCGCCACCAGCGACAGAGCCAGCTCCTGACAGACGCTCTCGAAAGCTTTCAAAAAGCGATCGTAGTCGTTCTCCGCCGTGCGAATGATGGGCGCGCCGGCCGCGCCATTAGCCATGAAAATCAAAGTGTCATTGGTGGAGGTATCGCCGTCCACTGTGACGCAATTGAACGTCCTGCGGGTTACGGCTGCGAGCGCGCGATGAGCAAGGGGCCGGGTGAGCACGGCGTCGGTCATCACGAAGGCCAGCATGGTGGCCATATGCGGATTGATCATGCCTGAGCCCTTGGCGAAACCGAGCAACCTCACCGGCACGTCACCCACGCGGCAGGTCGCCGTAGCCCACTTGCGCCGGGTATCGGTGGTGAGAATGGCCTCGGCCGCGCCCGCGACGGCGGCGGGCGAATTCTCCGCCGCGCGCGCCAAGCCAGGCAAACCGCCCAGGAGTTTCTTGGTATCGAGGGCAAGGCCGATCACACCGGTGGAGCAAACCAACACCTGCTCGGCCCGGCAATCGAGCTCGCGGGCTACACTGGCGGTGGTGGCCCGCGAGGCCGCCAGGCCGGCCGCGCCCGTGGCGCAATTGGCGTTTCCGGAATTCACAATCACGGCCCTGATGTTGCCGCCGGAAATGCGCAGGTGCTCGCGCGAGACCAGCACCGGCGCGGCCTGGACGCGATTGGTGGTGAACACCGCGGCGGTGGCCGTATCGTTCTCGCTGGCAATCAGGGCCAGGTCCGGGCGCTTGCTTCGCTTGAGACCGCAGGCGGCAGACGCGAACTTGAAGCCCTGGGGCACGTCCTCGGGAGCGAGCGGCGGCGGCTCAGAAAAGAGCGATCTCATCAGTTCACCTCCAACGGTCTGAGGCGTTCGCGATAATGTTCGATCGAAGCGCGAACGTTCACGGCAGACGTCCCGCCCGCAGCGCTGCGCGAGCTGAGCGCAGACTCGAGCGTGAGCGCCGGGCCGAGAGTTTCGTCAAAGAGCGGGGAGAAGTGGCGAAGCTGATCCAGAGAAAAGGCCGTCCAGTCCGTACCCAGACGCTCCGCCTCGCGCACGATCCTCCCCACCACTTCATGAGCCTGGCGGAAGGGCAACCCCCGCTTCACCAGGAAATCAGCGGCTTCGGTGGCGAGCAAACCCGGGTCCGCGGCCGCGCGGCGAAGCCGCTCCTCGTTCACTTCCATGGTGGAGATGGCTCCGGCGGCCACGCGCAGAACGGCGAGCGTCTGGTCATGGGCAGCGAAGAGGGGCTCCTTGTCTTCCTGTAGGTCGCGCTGATATCCCGTGGGCAAACCCTTCAACGTCGTAAACAAACCCGACAGTGCGGAAGTGGCGCGCGCAGTCTTGCCGCGAATCAGCTCCCAGGCATCCGGGTTCTTCTTTTGCGGCATGATGCTGCTGCCCGTGGAATGCTCATCGCCGGGCCTGACGAAACCAAACTCCGCCGAGGCAAACAGGACCATATCCTCCGCCAGCCGCGAAAGGTGCGTGGCCAGCACCGACAAAGCATACAGATAATCGAGCGCAAAGTCGCGAGCGCTCACCGCATCCAGACTATTGGCCGTGACAGCGCCGAAGCCCAGCTCACGCGCCAAGGCTTCGCGGTCAATGGGGAAAGAGGTGCCCGCCAGAGCCGCCGAACCGAGGGGGCAGGCGTCGGCAGCCCGCCGGGCACTTTCCAGCCGCTCCAGGTCGCGAAAAAATCCCTCGACGTGCGCCAGCACGAAATGCGCATACAGGATGGGCTGGGCGTGCTGAAGGTGCGTCATGCCCGGCATGGGAACACCGGCGTGTGCGTCAGCGTGGTCCACCAGCGCGGCCAACAATGTCGCGGCAGCGCGGCGCACGGCAGCCGCAGCCTCTTTGACAAAGAGGCGAAAGTCAGTGGCAACCAGGTCGTTCCGGCTGCGCCCGGTGTGCAGCTTCCAACCGGTGGCGCCGGTGAACTCCACAAGCGCCAGCTCCACGAAGTGGTGCACGTCTTCGGCGTTCGAGTCCTCAACCCAGGCGGGGTCAGAGTGCGCGCGGGCCTCGATGCGGTCGAGCGCCTTCAGGATGGCAGCGCATTCATCAGGCGTGAGGAGACCTGCTCTTTCGAGTCCACGGGCCCAAACACGATTCACTCGCAGCTCGTAAGACAGCAGGCGGCGGTCGAACGGGAAGGAACGCTGGAACTCGTAGAAGGACTCGTCGGGTGGACGGTCAAACCGTCCGCCCCACAACTTGGCGCCGGGTGCGCTCATCAGTACCCTGACCCTGCCTCGCCAGCGGCCCGGGCCTCGCGTGCCGCGGCGCCGCTTTCAGGCGGCGCGGTGACGGGCAGCGCAAAAAGATTGATGAAGCCCTCCGCGTCTTTGGGATTGTAGCGCGCCATATTAAAACTGGCCAGATCGGTGCGGTAAAGGGAATAAGGCGAGGAGCGGCGCGTTGCCGTCACGTTGCCCTTATAGAGCCGCAGTCCTACGCTTCCCGTAACATGCCGCTGCGAGGCGGCGAAGAAGCCGTCAAGGGATTCGCGCAGTGTGGTGAACCAGAGGCCGTAGTAGACCAGTTCAGCGTAGCGGGCGGCAAGCGCCTGCTGAAAATGTGCCGTCTCGCGATCGAGGCACAGCGCCTCAAGCTCGCGGTGAGCGGTGACCAGGAGAGTTCCGCCCGGCGTCTCATACGCGCCGCGGGACTTCATGCCCACCAGCCGGTTTTCCACAATATCGATGCGCCCCACGCCGTGCGCTGCCGCCAGCGAATTCAGCCGCTCAATCAGCTCAACCGGACCCAGCGGCTGCCCGTCGATGGACACCGGCATGCCCGCATCGAATCCGATTTCCACTTCCGCTCCCTCGGGCGGCGCTTTCTCCGGCGAAGTGATCCATTGCCACATGGCCTCTTCCGGAGCGTTCAGCGGGCTTTCGAGCCGGCCGCCTTCGTGGCTGAGGTGCCAAAGGTTGCGGTCGCGGCTGTAAATGTTGGCCGTCGTCTGCTCCACCGGCACGTTATGCTCGCGCGCGTAAGCGATAGCGTCTTCGCGTGACTGAATCGTCCACTCACGCCACGGCGCGATGATCTTCAGTCCCGGTGCGAGCGCCTTATAGGTGAGCTCGAAGCGTACCTGGTCATTGCCCTTGCCCGTGCAACCGTGGGCCACCGCATCTGCCCCCACACGCAAGGCCACCTCCACCTGGCGCTTAGCAAGCACCGGCCTGGCCATGGACGTGCCCAGCAGATACCGGTGCTCGTAGACAGCTCCGGCGCGCAAGGTGGGCCAGACGTAACCGGTCACAAACTCCTCGCGCAGGTCCTCCACGGAAGCGGCAGAGGCTCCTGTGGCCAGGGCCTTGCGGCAGGCGGCCTCGAGGTCCTCCTCCTGGCCCACATCGCCGATCATGGCGATGACGTCGCAGTCGTAGTTCTCCGTCAGCCAGGGAATGATGATCGAAGTATCGAGCCCGCCTGAGTAAGCGAGCACAACTTTGTTTGCCAATGTGTTCTCCGTGTTGGGTTAGGTTTCAGGGGTCAGGTGCCAGGTGCCAGGTGTCAGGTACCAGGTCTAGCAGGCTGCGGAAAAAGGCGATCTGTCATGCTGAGCGCAGCGAAGCATCTGTTGTATCTTATTGAAAACAAATAAGCAGATCCTTCGCTTCGCTCAGGATGACATGTCCCGCGGGCTTTTTTCCGCAGCCTGCTAGGCGCTAAAACTAGCACCTGGCACCTAGAACCTAGCACCTGACACCTATTCCAGCAGCGTCAGCATAATGGCGTTCTGAACGTGCAGCCGGTTCTCGGCCTGATGATAGATGATGGACCGTTCTGAATCGATCACGCCTTCGGCAACCTCAGACCCGCGGCGGGCCGGGAGGCAGTGCATGAAAACCGCGTCGTGCGCAGCCAGTTCCATCAACGCCTCCGTCACCTGATAGGGCGCGAACGCCGCCTCCCGCTCCGCGGCTTCGTGCTCGTATCCCATGCTGACCCAAACGTCGCTGTAGACCGCACGTGCCTCATGAACAGCCTCCGCCGGATCGGTAAAGAGCTCAATCTTGGCGCGGGTCTCGCGCGCTGCGCGGCGAGCCTCGGCGACGATTTCAGGGCTGGGACGGTAGGCGGCCGGCGTGCCCACGCGCATGTGAACGCCCAGGCGGGCCGCAGCCAGCATGAGTGAGTGGCACATGTTGTTGCCGTCTCCCACGTACGCGAATTCGAGGCCGCGCAAGCTGCCGAAGCGTTCCTCCAACGTAAAGAAATCCGACAGCGCCTGGCAGGGATGGAAGCGGTCCGTCAGGGCGTTGATCACAGGAATGCCGGCGTACTCGGCGAGCTCTTCGAGAGTGGTCTGCGCGAAGGTGCGCGCCACGATCGCCTGTACCCAGCGTTCGAGGCTCTTCGCCAGATCCTTCACGGCTTCGCGGTCACCGAGATGCGAATTCGAGTGGTCCAGAAAGACGGGGGATCCGCCCAGGTTGCGGATACCCACTTCGAAGGATACCCGCGTGCGAAGTGAAGGTTTTTCGAAAATCATGGCCACGGAACGTCCGCTAAGCGCAGTGCGGTAGCGCTCAGGGTGAGCTTTGACATCGGAGGCAAGATGATACAGGCCGCGCAGGGCGGCAGGCCGCCACTCCGCTCCGGTCAGGAGGTCGCGCGACCTCGTCAAGGTTTCGATCATCGGGCTCATCACCGCTACGCTCATGTTCGTTGACCTCCCTCAGGACGCCAGCTTCCGCAAGCCCACCTTCGAGGCTTCCGCTCGAGAAGTGTGCTTTGCAGAGATCGTCGCTTGAGTTTCGTTGAAAACAGTCTCCAGCTTCTGGAAAAACTCTTGCACTTGACGCTCACCGATGAGAAACGGCGGCAAAAAGCGCAAGGTAAGGTCGTGCGTGCAATTGATCACCAGGCCGCGCTTGAGCGCTTCAGCCACCAAGGGCGTACCTTCCACACTGAGCTCGACGCCCAGCATGAGACCGTAACCTCGAATTTCCCGGATAAAGTCGAAACGCGACTTGAGTGCTTCAAGCCCAGCCCGGATCTGCTCGCCGCGCTGCCGGATGTTCTTCAGCAAGCCTTCCTCCTCGACGGCGCGCAGGAATTCAAGGGCGACGGCACACGCGAGCGGCCCGCCTCCGAAGGTGCTTCCATGCAAGCCAGGCGAAAAGGCGGAGGCAAAGGACTCGCGCGCCAGTACGGCGCCTAGCGGCAACCCTCCTCCCAAGGGTTTCGCCACCATCACGATATCCGGGAGCCCCTTGAGGCGCTGATAGGCGAAGTAGCGGCCGGTGCGGCCAAGACCACACTGAATTTCATCCGCAACCAGAGCGGCGCCATGCTGGGTCGCCAGCGCGCGTGCGCGGTTCCAAAAAGCCTCACTGACCGCGTGGATTCCGCCTTCACCTTGAATCGGCTCGATCACGACCGCGCACACCGTGGCATCGAACTTGGCTTCCAAATCGGCGACGTCGTTAAACCGCACGAACTCGACTCCGGGAACCAAAGGGCCAAAGGGCTGCCGGTATTTCTCGGTCGATGTAATTGACAAGGCGCCGAAGGTACGTCCGTGAAACGAATTCTCCAGAGCCAGAATGCGGGTCTGTTCTGTAGGCGACGGTCCCCTGCCATGGGGCCGACCGGCGCGAACCTGAGCGCTGATTCGAGCGAGCTTGAGCGCGCCTTCCACGGCTTCGCTGCCGCTATTGGTGAAGAAGACGCGGTCCATTCCCGACCAACGCGCCAGTTTCCGCGCCAGCGGCCCCTGGAATTCGTTGTGAAACAAGTTCGAAAGATGCGTCGCGCGCGCCGCTTCTCGCCGCAGGGTGCGCACCAAGCGCGGATGGGCGTAACCGAGCGCGTTCACGGCGATGCCGCCCAGGAAATCCAGATAGGCGCGGCCGTGATGGTCGTAAAGGTAGCAGCCCTTGCCGCGCACAAACACCAGAGGCGGCCGCTTGTACGTTTTCATCAAATAGCGCTCGGCATCGCGCCGCGCCTGCTGCGCACTGATCGGCACGGGTGCAGCCTTTCGCGCTCGGCGCTGGTGTGTCACTCTCATTGTTTTGCAACCCAAGCGCCGGCACTGACGCGCGTTCCCCGGCACTCGCCGGCAGCGGCGGCGAGCAGGCTGCCGGGAATTTCCCCGCCGACGATTTGCACGTCGCGGACACCCCCGGCCAATGCGCGCCGGCACGCTTGCAGTTTCAGCACCATCCCGCCGGAGACCTTGTTAGCCCTCACAAGCTCCTCAACCTCGTCACACTCGACGGTCTCCATCACGTCGTCGCCGTCGAGAACGCCCGGAACGTCCGTCAGGTAGATCAGCTTGTCAGCGCCAATATACTCCGCACAGGCGGCAGCCATTTGGTCAGCGTTGATGTTGTAAACCTGGCCGTCAGGTCCAAGACCCAGGCAGGCCGCCACCGGCACCAACCCCGCCGCCCACAAGGACTCGATAAATTCCACATTGACTCCGCTTAACTCGCCCACAAAGCCCAGGCCGGCCGGATGCGACAACGGCTCGGCAAGAAAGCAGGCCGCATCGCCTGCCGAGATGCCGACGGCGGGCTGGCCAGCCGCCGAGACGGCCGCCGCCAATTGTTTGTTGAGGAGACCACCGAGCACCATCACAGCCACATCCCGCGTGTCACGATCCGTCACGCGCAACCCCTCAACAAACCGGCTCTCGATTCCCAGACGCGCCAGCGTCACCGTAAAGGTGCGTCCACCACCGTGGACCACGAGCACTTCATGGCCGTGGCGCGCGATCTCAGCCACCTGTCTTGCCCTCGATCCGTAGGCCGACTCGTCCGGTTTCTCTAACAAGGCCCCCGCGAATTTGATCACCAGCCTCATTTCAGTCCGCAAGCCTCCTCGTAACCAAACATCCAGTTGAAATTCTGCACGGCCTGGCCGGCCGCACCTTTGCCGAGATTGTCCAGGCACGAAACGACAACCAAGCGCTCACCTGACGGATCCAGGCCGAAACCGATGTCGCAAAAGTTCGTATGCACAACGTGGTGCAGGTCCGGCAGACGGCGCGCCGGCCAAATCCGCACCATCGGCTTGCCTGCGTAAAAGCTTTTGTAGAGACTCTCAACCTCTTCCGCGCTGCGCGTGCCATCGAGCCAGACATACATCGTGGAGAGAATTCCGCGAGCTACGGGAAGCAAATGCGTCGTGAAAATGAAGTCGCTTGCCTTCATGCCGGTGTGCTCCCCAATCTCCGGCGTATGCCGGTGAGAGAACAGGCCGTAGGCGCGCAGGTTCTGATTCACCTCGACAAAATGCAGTTCGCTCTTGGGCTCTTTGCCGGCGCCGCTCGCCCCTGACTTCGAATCGCACACCAAGCCGCGTTCGGTGTTCACCGCGCCCGCCGCGAGCAGGGGCTTCAGTCCGAGAATCACGGACGTGGGATAGCAGCCGGGATTGGCCACCAAGCGCGCTGAGAGAAGCGCGTCCGCATAAAGCTCCGGCAGACCGTAGACCGCCGACTCTGCCAGCTCACGCGCCGGTGCCGGCAGCTTGTACCACTGCGCGAAGGTCTCCGGTGTGCGAAAGCGAAAAGCGCCGCTCAAATCCACCACCCGCATCCCGGCCTCAAGCAACGCAGGCGTCAACTCCAAGGAGGCCTCATGCGGTGTGGAAAGAAACACCACCTGAGCACCACTATCCATCACCGCCTCGAGCGAGAAAGGCCGGCAGGGAGCCTCGCCCCAGCCGCGAAATTCAGGAAAAACCTCGCTCAGGCAGTGCGCTGAGGCGTGGCTGCCGCGCAGATAGAACGTGGGTTTCGCCACGTGCGGATGGCGGACGAGCAGCCGCGCCAGCTCAGCACCGGCGTAGCCGGTGGCCCCAACCACAGCCACGCGCGTCTTTGCTTGATTCGGCTCTTTCATTTCAGCAACTCTCGCATCCGCTTCTGCAAACCTGCCGAAGCCCGGCGCGAAGGGGTCACCACCAGCACCGTGTCATCTCCGGCGATGGTGCCCGCTACCTGCCGCAAACGCCCGGCGTCAAGAGCCGCCGCCAGCGGCTGCGCCCCGCCGGGAGGCGTCTTCAACACCAGCAGGTTCTGGGCCTCGCGAACATCCAGCAGGAACTCCTTCAATGCGTGTACCAACCGCGATTGCGCGTCTTCTTCCGTATCCGCGCCCTGCACCACGCGATAGCCTTCGGCCGTCTTCACCAGCCGCAATTCCTGCAAGTCTCGCGACAACGTGGCCTGCGTTACTCTCATGCCCGCATGAGCCAGCTTCCGCCGCAAATCGTCCTGGCTGGCAATATCGCCGTCCGCCACCAGCTTCAAGATCTGACCTTGGCGCAAACGCTTTGATGCACTTGGCATGAGTTTCGTTTCCAAGTATGCACAGATATGAATATTTATGCAATAGGACTGACGTGTCAAACAAAAAAATGGGCTCGCAGCGGACTGGTTCTAGACTGACTCAGACGGTCAGAATGACGAGCGAAAAAAATATGCGATACGCAGTGGACAGTTGAGCGAACGTGGTTTCAACATCAAGACGAAAAACAAACCTGGGCGCGATTCCGCCAGTCTCTCACAATTTTCGGGGTACTCCGGATTCCTAGTGGGAACAAGCCGACTCGCCTGACTTCGACCCGAACCGCAGCGCCGTGGGCTACGCTTTTCGGTTTCTCACTTTTCTCACCAGCCGGTCCTTTCTTTTCAATAACCTAACGGTTTCGGTCGGTAATTTTGCTGCAGCGATCTGTTATCTTTATAGTAAATTTGTCATGCATTCTCGGGCGTCTTGAGGTTCGCCGTCTTTCGAAGGTCTTCGCAAGCAGAAAAGGACTAAACGTCGTCACGAGCTAGAGGGTAGGCCACAAGGATTCCCAAATCTTGAACTCGTGGTGGTAGCCAGCTTCCTCGGCCCGCGTGAGCTTCCGTCCGGAGGCAACATCGATGGTTTCCTGGAAAATCTGCTGCCCCACCTCTTCGATCGTCTTGCGCTTCTCCAGGACGGCCCCCGCATCGATGTCGATGTCACCGTTCATCCGCGCTAGGGGCGAATTCGAGCCGATCTTAAGGACGGGACCGAGCGCACAGCCAATGCCGGTGCCGCGGCCGGTGGTGAAAAGGGCAACCTGCGCCCCGCTTAGAAAGAGCGCGGGCGTAGAAATTTGATCGTATCCCGGCGTGTAGAGCACGTAGAGTCCCCGGCGCTCGCCCAGCCACTCACCATATTCCACCAGGTCCTCCACGACAGAGGTACCTCCCTTGGCTTTCACGCCGCTCGATTTCAAATAGATGTTGTAAATGCCGCCCTTAATGTTGCCCGGAGAAGGGTTGTCCCGAAAATCGTCGAACTCTTTGCCGAAGGAGTGAACGTACTTCTCGTAGCGTTTCAGGGCTCCGGTCAACTTCTTACCGACCTCACGGGTTCGAGCGCGAGCGGCAAGATCCACCATGGCCGCGCCTTGCAATTCGGGAATTTCAGGCAGAAACACCGCCGCCTGAGCCTTGACGAACATGTCGGCGGCCACTCCCACGGCGGGATTGGCCGTGACGCCGGACCATCGATCTGATCCCCCGCACTTGGTACCGACGACGAGGCGGGAGAGGGAGACCGGTTCTCTTCCCGACTGGTTGGCCAAATCAAGCTGCTTCTCCACCAGTTCCAGCCCGCGCTCGACGGTTCGGCGGCTGCCTCCGCTGTGCTGGATCGTCAGATTCATCACGCGCTGGTTGTAGTTTGGTACCGCTGACTGAAAGACGGGCGCCGAGCACTCGACGCAAGTCTTGCCACAGCCCAGGTCAATGTAAATGGCCGCCCCGAGATTCGGGTGGCGCAGCGTGTTCGCGAGCAGGCGATTGAGCAGGTCCACCGCCGCGCCGTCGGGCATGCCGCAGCCGGACTCCTGCGAGATTGGAACCACACCATCCACATTGGGAAACTTCTCACGCGAATAGATCTCGCGCATGGCCCGGCTGGCAATCTCGTGGGCCTCCGTCGATGAGCACATTCCCGAAGTGACGATGCCAACGTAGTTCCGTGTGCCCACGGCTCCGTCGGAACGGACGTAACCGTCGAAAGTCATTCGGGCGAGCGCGGGATCGACGGGGGTGGGCGACGGATTGTCGCGGTAGTACGACTTGAGGCGAGGCAGGCGATCCTCAAGGTTGGTGGTATCGATGGGCTCTCCGGGCTCGACGTCACGCGAAGCAATCCCGATGGGGTCGCCAAGCGTAATATACGTTTCGCCCTTTGCGATTCTGGCGATGGCGAAACTCTGACCGCGCAGCGCCCGGCCTGACATCTTCAAAGTCCGGTCGCCATGCTGTAGCTCAGTTCCTTGTTCCAGAAAGTCACTGGTAACTACAGCCAGGTTGTCGCGCTCAGGCCGGATGACGATAGCCACGTCGTCGAGATTATGGGTGCTCACAAAGAACTCCTGTACCAGATGAGGTTTGGCTCTCTTCTATCTTCGCACGATTTCACGACTCTGAATCATTCATTACTAAGGGCAAATTCTTGTCGCGCGAAGACTTCTTGAATCTGTAATCTGAAATCTACCTTGGTTTCCGCTCTGCCGCGCAGCGTGCCTCAGTGTTTTCTCTCCCCAAGGCTTTCAACACCATGTAGGGGCACATGGCCATGTGCCCCTACGGGCTAGCGATTGTCCGGGCGCATACTCCTGACTTTTGCAAAAACGGGCAGCGCGCCAAGTTGGAGGACCAGACAGAAGATGACGACGCCGGTCGTGGAAATATCGTACAGAAGGCCCATTGCAGCGCTTCCTGCGAACCAGGCGATACCATAGCCGGCCGTAAACAATCCGTAGGCAGACGGGCGCCGCGCCACAGGCACCATGGTGGCAACGGCCGCCGGAATGATGGACTCGTGCACTCCCATCCCAAGCCCCCAGAGGGCAGAACCCACGATCCCCGGCCAGAAGCCGCCCATGAAGACGAGCGGCGCAAACGCGGCCGAGATCAGCGTCAGCGGGATCAGCACCCCAATCCCGAAGCGATCGAAGAGGCGGCCGAAGACTAGTGACCCGGCGCCGCTCACAGTCATCGCCACCGAATACATGATTGGAATCCAGATCTGCGCTATCGCGCGAGCCTTCCCAAAGTGAAAGGCGATGAGCTGAAAGTCGGCGAAGCCCGCGGCCACGAGCGTTGCGCCCGCCAGGTAAATCCAGAAGACGCGAGGGAGACCTTGCGCGTGCATATCCGGCGCCGCCGCCTCCAGGTCCTCCGGCCGCGGGTACAGGAAGCGCGCCACAAGCAGCAAGGAATAAGTGATAACGGCCGGGATCACGAGAACGGCGAAGGCGGTCCGATACTCACCCCGACGGGCCAGCACGGCTGCGACTACCAGGGGGCCGCACAGGGCGCCGAACTGGTCAAGCGCCTCATGGAGTCCGAACCCCCATCCGTAACCCATCTCCTTAGAGGCGTGAGACAGCATGACGTCTCGGGGCGGGTTGCGGGTGGCTTTGCCCACACGCTCCGCGATGATGAGCAAAGCCGCTACCTGCCAGTTGCCCGCCAGCGCCAGCAGGGGCACGGCCGTCATTTGAATGAGATATCCAACAAGCGTGATAGGCCAGAACAGCCGGGTCTTCTCGCTCAGCTTTCCTGAAACCAGGCGAAGTCCGTAGCCCAGGAGCTCTCCAAGGCCGGCGACGGTGGCCACCACGGCTCCGCTCGCGCCCAAAGCGGCCATGAACGGGCCGGTTACACTCCGCGCTCCTTCATAGGCGAAGTCCGCAAAGAAGCTGACCACACCGATCAACACAACAAACTTGAGCGCGGCCTTCGCAGCGGGCTTGGAGTTAACCAATTCTTGAGGGCTCATTCTGTTCCAATATTTCTGAACCTAAGGGCCCCGCCTTCCGTAGTTACACCTGGGAGTGTGGCCCAATGATGTTCACGGTCCATCTGATCGCTGGCTTGTGGCTTGCCGGCATCCTTCAGGGCGTCGATCAGCCACCGTTGACGGCCGAGGCCATCATGGCACGAGTGGCCGCGAATCAAGATCGCAGCGACCAACTGCGCACCGAATATATCTACCACCAGCGTATTCACGTGGTATTACAGAAAGCTAACGGCACCAAGATGCGCGATGAACTCGCCGATTACGTGATCACACCCACCCCGACCGGTACCCAACGTAAGCTCACCGCGATCAGCGGCTATTATCGCCACAAAGGCCAGTACCTCGAGTTTAAGGGCGAACCCCGGCCCGACGCCGACAGCGTCGATGGCGACATGCTGAACGACTTTCGTCATGACTTGATGGAAGACGAGCCCAGAGACGGCGTATCGATTACGATTGGGCACACGAATGACAAAAAGGATGACTTGACCGAAGAGCACTCCAAGGACGGTATCGCGCGCGATCTGTTCCCGCTGACCACCGACCAGCAAAAGGACTATCAGTTCAAGCTGATGGGCGAAGGCACTGAACAAGGCCGAGCTGTGTACCGAATCGCTTTCGGGCCCAAGAAGCGCAGTGACTACGACTGGGCGGGTGAAGCGGACATCGACGCCACCGACTTCCAACCCGTGCGCGTGTACACCAAGCTCTCGCGTCCCCTGCCCTTTCTGGTGCGAAAGCTAGTGGTCGACCTGCCCGGCTTGGGTTTCAACGTCCAGTACCAGCGCCAGCCCGAGGGCGTTTGGTTTCCCACCAGTTTCGGCACTGAGTTCCGGATTCACCTCTTCATGGTCTGGGGCCGCAACGTCATGATTTCTCTTCAGAACACCGACTTCGAGCGCGCTCATGTGGAGCATCAAATTACCTACGAGTCGCCGGAGTAGCGTTCCGAATCTTCAACCCCTTACCTCCTTGCCCTCCAAGGTGTCGCCCTCGGGCTGAACAGCGTGGAGACCTGCTGCGGTACGACTCAGATCAACCGATCACCCGATTCGTTCACTCGTACCGTAAGATTTCCACCGGCTTCAGTCGCGCCGCGTTGAGCGACGGGTAGAGCGTGGCCAGGAAGCTGATGATGAGGGCGGCGAGTGCGATCCAGAGGCCGTCCCAAGGCCGGGGGTGAAACGGGACGAAGGGAAGCGAGTAAACGTCGGCCTGAAGGTGAATGAGCTTATAACGATTCCCTACCCACGATGCAGAGTAGCCGAGGATGAGGCCGAGGAGCGTACCGACCGCCCCGATCAGCAAGCCGTGGAGCGTGAACACGGCCCAAATCTGGCGCTGACGCGCGCCCATCGACATCAGCACGGCGATTTCCCGGTTCTTCTCCATCACCATCATCGCGAGGGTTATGAAAATATTGAGGGCTGCTACCAGGACAATAAGGCCGATGGTCAGAATGGTGACCAGCCTCTCCAAACTTAGCGCGTTGAAGAGCGAACGGTTCTGCTCTTCCCAGGTGGTCGTGTCGAAGCCGGGTCCTGCGGCCTTGCGGATAGCGTCGGCGACAGGATCAGGCTTGTAAATGTCGTCGATCCGAAACTCGATGACCGAGACTTCGTTGGGAAGGTCGAACAGCCTCTGCGCAGCGCCTAGATTGGTGAAGGCCCACCCGAAATCGAAGTCGTAAAACCCCGAGTTGAAAATGGCCACCACGCGAAAGTAGCGGAATTTCGGGGCCACCCCGTAAGGCGTCACATAACCCTGCGGGCTGGTGATAAGAATTCGATCGCCCACGTGGGCGCCAATGTCCTGCGCCAACTCCTTGCCGAGGATGATGGGGTCGGCATCAGGGAAGCTGCGACTTAAGTCGTCGAGAGACCCGGCACTAAGGCGCTTCAGTAAATCGCCCACACGGACTTCGCGCTCGGGATCGACGCCCTTGATGATGACTCCGTCGGCGCGCGAGCCGTGCGAAGCCAGCACGGGCTCGTAAAGTGCGGGCGCTGCGGCAACCACGTGGGGAATTTTAGCCAGACGCGCGGCCAGCTCGTCATAGTTTGGGATGCCGTCGTTTTTCACCCGCACCAGATTGATGTTGGCCGTGGCGTTCACCAAGCGGCTTTCCAGGTCTTCGCGGAATCCATTATTGACGGCGAGTGCGATCACCAGGGCAGCCACCCCAGCCATCACTCCTACCACCGAGATCGCAGTGGCTACAGAGATGGCGGCTTGACGCCGTTTGGCCTTCAGGTAGCGGAGAGCGACAAAAAACTCAAAGCGCATCGCGCCTTCGATTATAGCCGTGCGCGCACCCAGACCTGTGGCTAGATCGGGCCCCGCGACTCAATCGAACGGGACGAAGCCGGGATTCAGAACGCCTTTCGGATCGAATTTCTTCTTAAGCTCGCAGACCGTCGGCCACTGCGCGCCGTAATGCGCTTTCCACTGGTCGCGATCGAAGGCGATCCACCCCGAGAGGTAGCGCTTAGCGCCCATCAGCATCGAGGCGGCGCTGGCAAAGTTTAAGCGTGGAAGAGCCTCATTGAGAAAGTGTGGCGGCACGGCGGGCAGGAGGCCGAAACCCATCAGGAAGTCACCGGTCGGACGCATGAACAGCGGCACGGAAGACGCATCGCCTCGCGCCGGCCATAGCAGGATATGCCCGCCGGCGATCGCTTGTGGCGGCAACTGCGCCAGGGCTTGAGTGATATAAAGCTGGCAGGACTGCCAGGGGAGGACGCATTCCATCCAGGGATGAGCGTAGTTCCAAAACCCCGCGCGCTTCCAAAGGGCGAACAGCGGGTCAAGGCGGCTGAAGAACTCCTCGAGGGGCCCATCTTCAGTGTGAACCAGCCGGTAGAAGTGCAGGCCCATGAGTTTTTCCATGGGCGCCGGCGGCGCATCGCCGGTTTCCACCGTGACGTGCAGCGGATAAAACCACTGCGCGAAAGGCTGGCGCTCACTGCCCACCTTCTTAAAGCCTTGCGGGCAAGGGACAGCCCAAGACTCGATATAGTGGAAGCGGTCTTCCGTCATCAGAAGGCGTAAATCATCGAGGAGATAAGTGAGGTCATCGTAGAGGAGATAGAAGCTGCGAAATCGCGGCTGGTGCTGCCGCAAACGCAGGGTAGCCTCTGTGATCACCCCGAACTGGCCCAGTCCACCACGTACCGCGTCGAAGAGATCGGAATTCTTTTCGCGCGAGCAGCGCACCAGATCGCCCTCGAAGGTGACGACTTCGAGCTCCAGCGCGTGATCCGCCTGAGTGCCTTGCTTCCAGGAAGCCACTCCGAGGCCGCCTGTGGAGAGCGTGCCGCCAACGCTGACGTCCAGATTATTGGTCAGGACAGGAGGTGACAGGCCCGCCGGTGCCGTCTCCGCCAGCAGAAATCGCCAGGCCGTTCCGGCGGAGCAGGTTACCGTCTGCGCCTGCGGATCGACCTGAAGGCGAGCGGGCAAGCCGTTGAATTCAAGAACGATATGCTCAGAAAGGGACTGTCCTGATTGAGAGTGACCTGCGCCTCGCGTAGCGACACTTAGCTGGTGGTGCGCCGCGAACTTGATGACGCGGGCAACGTCGGCGGCGGACGCCGGGCGCACCACGCAAGCCGGTAGCCGCGTCACTACGCGGCCGAAATCGGTGGAGACCGCCTGGCGCGACGCGTCATCCGTCAGAACCGCGCCTGCGATTTCCTGGCTTAATTCTGTGGTCCAATTCACAAAGGCTCCTGTAAGTCGTTAGGGTGAAAACTCGTGGATTCCCGCCTTCGCGGGAATGACGCTGTTGGGACCATAGCTTCCGGGTCCAACGATGTTCGGACCACAGCTTCCGGGTCCAACGCTCTTGGGACCACACCTTCCGGATTCAACGATGTCACCCCTGCGGAAGCGGGGGTCCACGCCAGAAAAATCCTACTCGCGAGCTTCACACAAGCGCTCCACCCACGCCCTTCCGACACCCTGAATTCAGTTTTCCCCATCGCGCCGAATTAGCATCCGCTCCAATCAGCTACTTCCTCCCCAGCAGCCGAATGCGCGCCGTGAGAATGTGCCCCTGGCTGCCGGCATAAGTCAAGAACTGCGGCGAGTCCACATTATTGTTTACCACCGTCGGGTTGTCATGATTGGTGATGTTATCGAACCCGGCCCGCAGGGCCCACTCAAACCCGAAAAGATGAAAGCGCTTCTCGATGGCCAGGTTTAGAGAGAAGAAGGTGGGAAAGCGCATCACGCCAGGCGCGCCCACCAGCTCTTGGTTCTCATTCACCAGATAAAACGGATAGCCGCTGCGCAGGTCGACGGTGTAGGCCAGATCGTAGCCTCGAATTAGCGGCAGAAATCCCCAGGACACCAGGCGATGAGGCGAATCCCATGGCATGGGACCCGGCAATTGCGGGCTGAAGAGTTGGTTCTCCAGGTTGAAGGAAAGCACGGCGCTTGAGGTGGCCCGGGACTCGGTGTAGGAAGCGAACACAAAGTGATTACCCTTGAAGTTCTTGCGCGCCGTGACGCGCCCCGCATGGTAATGAATGGACTGGAGGTTCTGAAGGGTGAACATCCCGTTCAGGCAGCTTCCGATTTCGGTGCAAGGATTGAAATAGGCGAAGCCTTCTTCGCCACGCTTCTCCAGAAACTCGAAGTCCGAATAGATGGAGCCCGGCAGCTTGCGCTCCACGCCTACGCTCCAGTTGAAGACACGCGGCGCCGCAAGGCCCCCGGAGGGAAGTTGAAAAGAGGTCACTACCGGCGATCCCACGGGTGTCGTACCCGTCGAATCGTAGAAGGTGTTCATCCGTTCGCCTTGAAGGGGCAGCGAGACCGTCCCAAGATCCGTCGCGTCGTAATAGAGTCCGGCGCCCGCCACCAACTTGGTCTCGCCGCCGCGCTCAAGCAAGTAGGTTGCCGCGAGACGCGGCGACACCAGTTCCTTCCGCACAATTTCGTCCCAATCCACGCGCACTCCGGGCGCAAGCGTCATACGTTGCGAAGGTGACCAGAGGTCCTGGGCGTACACGCCTGCCGTAAAGTTGTTTTGAGTGAACGACGGAGGCCCTGAGAACGTCACGCTTTGGCCGCGGGTGCCGTCCGCCCGCTCGATCACAAACGGGTTGCGCACCGTGGACTGCTGGTAAGTAATGCGGTCCAGATTGGCGCCAAATCTCAACTGGTGTTGCCCGGCAGCCTTGATGGGCACCGTAAGATTGGCAAGCCCTTCCAGGCGGCCTGAGCGCCCGAGGGCGGACTCGAAGTAATTGCCGCTGGAGCCGTTCGGAGTGAGCACGTAAAGCTCGTTGCCCTGTGGCTGGGTGTTCGTATAGAACGTAGTCTCAGCGAAGCCGGCGTCAAGCAACAGGCCTCCGCCCAGGAATGCCTGGTCCTTGATGGCCAGGAGACGGTTCCTCTGCCGAAGGTCAACCGTGGTGGAGACGGGATTAAACAGCGAGAGGCCGGCGTGATCTTCGCCGAAGCCGTTGAAAAGAGCCGTGCCAGTGAGAATGTTGGCGTGAGTCAGGTTGACCTGCGTTTTCCCCAGCACACCGTAACGCCACGCTGGGACCTGGTTCTGGCCGGCCGGCAGCTCCTTAATGAGGTTGAGATTGTACTCGCCTTCCGGGGCGATCAGAAACCAAGCCTTTCCCTTGCGCAGGGGTCCGGTGACCATCACTCGCGGCGTCCAAACCCCGATATGAAGCCCTTGATACGCTTGTATTGAAGGTATGAAGTCCGTGCCCACGAATCGGAAGCGGTCATCGCCCATGCCGGTGGTAAGGCTGAGCACCCCGCCCGTGCCCAGACCGTATTCCACAGGGTAACGTGAATTCTGCAGCGTGATGGAGCGGACGGAATCCACGCTGACCCGGGTCAGGAAGTTGCGGCTCTGCGGCGCGTTAACCGTAAAGCCGTCGAGCAGGTAGAGCGTCTGCGGGCTGGCTGAGCCGTCCACATGAATCTGAGCCGTGTTATCCGGGAGGACGCCGGGCAGCATCGGCAGTACGTAGCGCAGATCCCGAGGCACGCTGTAGGGGAGGTCAATCACCTCGCGCGCGGAGAGCGTATTGCTCAAAGTGGTCTTCTCGGGATCAATGGCTGGAGGCGAGTAGATCACGTTCACGTGCTCCACCAACTCGCGCTGGTGATTCAGCGTGACCTCCGCGGCTTCTGTGGCGCCCACCTGGGCGTTCTTTTCAATGGCTGCAAAGTAGCCTTCCTTTTCGGCGCGCAGTTCGTAGGAGCCCGGCTGGAGGCCCGTCACTTGGCAGCGGCCGGCGTTATCAGTTTCGCATTTGCCGTTACCCGTCGCGTTCGTCAGCGTGACCTGCACGAACTGAACGGCGACCTTGTTCTCATCGAGCACGGTGATGGCGAGCGCAGCGGCGCCGGATGCCGGAGCCGTCGGCGAAGATTGCCGCGGAGCCGATGAAGAGGCTGTGGACTGCTCACCGAATGAAGCTGTTCCAGGCGGTAACGCCTCGGCCAGCGCGTGGCCTGGATAGGATGCAAGAACCAGCAGGAAAATGGCCGTCACCCGCCAGTGAGACAAACCTTGCACTCCCCTGTTCGGCGCGCCGCCCGCGCCGTGGTGAAGGCCGGGGCGACCTCCGCGGCCGAAGATTCTCCGCATGACGCATCTATTGTCGCGCAGTTCGCCCGAAGCGCAAGTTACCTGCACGGGTAACGACGAGTGTCAGTGTCTGCGACCACGAACCCGCAATTCTCACAACGGTCAGGCCAGAGCGCAAAAGGGCACGGCTTCAGCCGCGCCGGATGAGCGGCTTCCACAGCTTTTCGCCTCGCGCCGTTCCACCATCAGACTTTGAAATTGGTGTACTATGGCCTGCCGGTGCAAGAACGCGGACAACGGAGATACCTCTGAGGGCTCGAGACCGTTCTCGCGCCGAAATTCCTTAGGAGTGCCACCCAACCATGACCCCATTGGATCGCAGAAGATTCCTTGAAATCTCAGCCGCCGGCGCCGGGCTTTTGGCTGCCGGACTTGAGGCCGCGGGCGCGCCTGAACGCCTGTCCGCCGCTCAACCGAACGGGACGGCGGCTTCAGGCCAGTCCTCGGCGGCGGGCAAGCCGATGCCGCTCGGAATCATCATCGGCGTTGACAAAAATGCGGACGCGGCCATCGGCAGGGTCCACGAGTTGGGCGTGCCCACCTGCCAGGTGGGGGCCAGCACTTACGGGCCTGAGGCAGCGGCCAAGCTGCAGGCGGCCCTCCAGCGCTATAGTATCGAGGCTACAGCACTGGTGGTGACCGGCCCCGGACCGGAAGAGTACGATTTTTACCACGGTCCGCTCACCATCGGCCTCGTGCCGCCCCAATACCGGGCGGAGCGCATCGAGCACTTTAAGAAAGCGTCGGATTTCGCCAAGACACTGGGCATTCCGGCCCTCCAGGGACACTGCGGTTTCATTCCCGAGAATCCTAACGATCCACTGTACGGCGAGGTTGTAAAGGCCATCCGCGAAGTGGCCGGCTACTGCCGCGAAAACGGCCAGAAGTTTCGCTACGAGACCGGGCAGGAGACGCCCATCACCATGCTGCGGGCCATCGAGGACGTGGGGCTCGACAATCAGGGTGTGAATTTTGACTGCGCCAACCTCATCATGTACGGCAAGGCAAACCCGGTGGACGCGCTGGAAGTGATTGGCCGCCACGTGCAGGGCGTCCACGCCAAGGACGGCCGCTACCCGACTGACCCTCGCAAGCTCGGCGAAGAAGTCCCCATCGGCCAAGGCCATGTGGACTTTCCGCGAGTGATCGCCAGCCTGAAGAACCTTGGCTATCGCGGCGCCATCACCATCGAGCGCGAGATCTCGGGGCCCAAACAGATCGAAGACCTCAAGAAGGAAAAGGCCTACCTGGAGGACATCATCACACGCGCCTGGGCCTGACTGTAGCGGCGGTCTATGACCGCCGAGTTTGTACATTGCCGCATGGCCAAGATGGCCATGCCCCGTGGCACGGGCTTCCAGCCCGTGAGCGGCGGTCTATGACCGCCGTGCATTGCCCGCGTCGAGTAGCACCTCTCCGCGCCGTTCCCCCCTGTTCCACAACGTCATAACACCTGCGCCGGACAGAGTCTGGCCCCCTTGGCGACCGGAAATTGTCGTGATAGACTATCAACTTAATCGACCTAGTGGGAGAAAGTTAGGGGGGACGCCAAGCCGTTTGGGCGAAGAGGACGTATGGATTACAAAATTTCACTGTTGGGCCTGTTCGTGGGTTTCCTCATCGGCCTCACGGGCATGGGCGGAGGCGCCCTCATGACCCCGGCCCTTATTCTTTTCAAACTGGCCCGGCCCACCTTGGCCGTGGGAACAGACCTGGTTTGGAATGCGCTCACCAAGGGCGTGGGATCCATCGCTCACTTCCGCCAATCCACGGTCGACAACAAAATCGTCAAGAGGCTGGCGATTGGCAGCATCCCGGGCGCCCTCGCCGGTATTGCGTTGCTCGCTTATCTCCGGCATCGGGGAATCAAGTCTGAGGACCACTTGGTGGTGTTCGTGCTCGGCGCCGCCCTCATCTCAGTGGCCATCGGCCTTTACGTCCGTACGGTGTTCGGCGCCAAGCTGCCCATGCCCGGACAGGAAGGTCTGTCGCGCGGTCCCTGGTGGCTCACCTCCCTCATCGGCCTGGTGGTGGGCTTTCTGGTCAGCATTACGTCGGTGGGCAGCGGCAGCCTCATTGTTGCCAGCCTCGTATTCATTTACCCTACCACTCCCCTCAAGCGGCTGGTAGGCTCAGACATTTTTCACGCCTTGTTTCTGGTGGGCGTGGCGGCCATCGGACACCTGGGCCTCGGCTCCATCGACGTCAAGCTTTTGGGCGGCCTGCTATTAGGTTCCGTGCCCGGCGTTTGGATCGGCAGCCGCCTCAGCGCTATCTTCCCCGAAAAAATCCTCCGCCCCGTGCTGGCTACCACCCTGCTTTACCTCGGCCTGCGACTGATTTAGCAATCCTCTTTCGGTTCGCGGTTCGAGGAGTTCGTAGATCCCCGTGCCGCGCCAGGCTGGAAGCCCGTGCCACGTGGCATGGCCATCTTGGCCATGCTGTGAATGGACAAACTCCGGGGCCACTTTGGGGCCGTCTCTGAAATCACCAGGGATGCCTGGAAACGCCTTTGACCCAGGCTGAGTCGGGAACGCCCCCAAAATCCAATCTGTGTCATTTCTTTACACTTTCCAGCGTCCTGAAACGAGAGCCTCCCTAAGTTGTTGCTGCATAAGGCGAAAAAATATTTTTGCAGTTTCTCACTGGTGCCCACGTTCCCATTTCACCTGGTCATACTGAAGCACTCAGCCTTCAGCGAAAGAAGCTGTCAGCTTTCAGCGATCAGCCTTCAGCAAGCTCGCGGACGGTGACTGGCTGAACCTGAAACTGTTAATGGAAGGCCGATGGCAGAACGCTGACCACTCACGGCTGACGCCTGACAGACT
>DATJYK010000325.1:0-7042 GCA_035578005.1 Terriglobia bacterium | reverse complement strand
ACCCAAGGAAACGGCTTATTGGTCTCCTGGCCCACACGCCCCAGAAAATACGGCGTGGCGGAGAGGTCCACGCAGAAATTGATGCGCCGCAGCTTGTGAATCCGATCCAGGCCCTCAATCCAGACCGTGGCTTCCTGGAAGAAATCTTCGTCCTCGTCTTCCTCGCCGGGGTCCGGCTCCTCGCGCTTGATGCGATAAGCGTGGTGCGCCTCGTCATTCAGCACCAGGATGTTCTGCTTGCCACCAGCACCCCCAAGCACGCGGTTCAACAGCGCTGTGTCGCTCTCCACGTACTTGACGGACTCTACCTTGACCTTCTTGAGGCTGCCGTCCTTCTCGCGCTCTTCGTCGAGTACGGTCAGCATGCCCGCCGCCACCTGCTTCTCAAAGTCGTCGAGGGTCAGGTACCGCGAACCGCGTGCCGTAGTAGTCTTGGCGAATATAGTGATGCTCTCCACCGTACGCACTGGCACGCCGGACCTGTTCACCTTGGCGCTCACGCCACCGGTCTGCACGCCCTGCGGCTGAAACACATGCCAATTGGTCACCAGCACCTTGCCCTGCGTGAGCACCGGCATTAAGTGTGGCGGCACCAGATCGCGCGTGCGATAAATGCTGGCTTCGCCGCGCTCAGGGTCAAGCTCGGTCAACCGATCCCGAATGGTCACGTTGGGACACACCACCAGCACCACGTCGGAAAATCGGCCGTCGCTACGGTCGTTTACTTTGTTCAGAATGCTCCAGGCCGCCAGCATTCCCATCACCGTTGTCTTGCCGCTGCCGGTCGCCATTTTGCAGGCGTAACGTAGAAACCCAGTGTAGCCCTGATTCTTGCGGTCATCGCTGGGCTCGTCGCGCGGAATGTTTATTCCCTGTAGGAAATCCGCGCGCGCCTCGTTCAGAAAGATGATCGTCTGGGCCGCTTCCAGTTGCGCATAGAACAGGCGCTTTTCACGTCCTTCGCGGGTCCAATAGTTGAGCAGTTCCCAGGTGGTTCGCGTCACACCGCCGGCGCCGCGCAGGGCCTCTGCGCGCCAGGCTTCCACGCGCTCGCGAATCAGGCTGACCAGCGCCAGGTCATATCCGGCGGGATATTCCCTGGAGCGCCGCAGGAGTGGGCTTTCGGTCCACTCTTCCTTCTGATCGCGCGGCGGAAACACCACGGGCGGCCGCCGTCCGGTCCGCTGCTGCGGCTCCTCGCCCTCCTGGATATACCAGTACTCAGCGGGCTTCTCGAAGGGTGAATTCAGAATCGGCTCGGATACTTCGTAGCTCATGGCACTTCGTCCGTCATTGCAGTTCGTCTGTCATTGCAGTTTGTCTGTCATTGCACTTCGTCTGTCACTGCACTTCGTCTGTCATTGCACTTCGTCTGTCTGCACTTCGTCTGTCATTGCACTTCGTCCGTCATTGCACTTCGTCCGTCATTGCACTTCTTTCCTCATAGCTCACGACGATTTCGAATTTTGAATTCTGAATTCCGGATTCCGAAGGTTTCGCCACGACGATCTGAATTCGGAATTCAGGATATTCAGAATCCGGAATTCAGAATCCGGGCTCCGTCGATCTCCGCTTCCGGTTTTCTTCCAGCTCCTTCAGAAACTCCTCGCGCTCCCGTGCCCGTTCGCTCTGCCGCCTTGTCTTCTCGCTGACGTACCGTTGACCTTTCAAATCCGAATCCTTCACCGATCGAATCCACGCGCCAAGCTGCCGGGAAATGCTCTCAGTGGAAGCCTTCAGCCTCTGGAATTCGGAATCCAGACTCCGGAATGGCTTCATGCCCTCCATCAGAAAGAGCATGGACAGCACTTCTCCCGCCGATCCGCGCGCGATGTAAAGAAACGTCAAAAGCTCCTGATTGGTCCCTCGCTCAAACCCTTCCGCAATGTTGTTGGAAACGGAAACCGCCGCCCGTTCGATTTGGTCGCGCAGGCTGTAGCGGCCCTTGAATGCCTCCTGTTCAGTGAGGCCATAGATCTCGCGGCCCAACTCAATCGCCGCCCGCCATACTGGCAGTTCATCGAAGCGCTGGTACTTCATAAGCCTGCCGCCCCACAAGAATCCAGAATCATGAATCCCGGAATCAAGGGAGCTTCTCCACCACCCTCAACTCCCCCCTGGTCACCGCTCACCCTTACTCGGGCTTCTCCACCACCCTCAATTCATGGGGCAGTCTTCGTTCGGTCTCAGCCCAGTTTTTCTACCACCATCAACTCATTCCCCCGGTCATCGATCACCTTCACCGCGATCTGCCTCTGTTCACCAGCCTCAAAAGGCGCGCTCGTGGTTCCCGCCAGATGATCCCAAACGCTCTCTTCGTACTCGCCTTTGAGCGCCTTCTTAAGATTTTCCCACGCGCCTGTGCGCGGGAAAAACGCCTGCGAGACGTGAAAGCACAGTCCGTTGTAGTCGATGTCGAGGAACCAAGCCGGAACGTCATCCCCGTTGCGATGGACGTTTTCCATGGTGATGGGATCGAATACGTCCAGCCCCCAGCAACTCCACCTGATACTGAGTGCCCTGGAATCCCGAGTCTATTTGCTGGGGGGTTTGGAGTCCGGAATCCACCTGCTTGGCGCTTTGGAATCCGGAATCTGCGATCCTCGATCCCGCCCCGCCTGCCTGGCCAGCCCAAGGAGCCGATCCCGCGCTATCGGTTTGGTTTTTTTTGCTCCGGAATCCGCCATCTGCCATTCGCAATCCCGCGTCAGCGGCGGTCTGGCTAGCCGCACTATCTCCCTTCCCTACTCTGTGAACCTTAATCTCCGGCAACCCACAAACACTAAATATCTGGCTGCTGCGCATATTCTTCAGTAGATCGCCCATCATCAGGTCGGGCGTGGCCTGCACGTAAGTGGCGGGAATGCCGATCACGGCCTCGCAATTTTCCACCAATTGCCGGGCGTGCGGCTGAATGGCGAATCCGATCACATAAAGGTGGGTGTAGCTCTTCAAATACGCCTCACGCGCCGCCTCCTGCACCAGGCGCTCGCTCACCGCGCCGTTTTCCGGACCAAACACCAGGGCCACCGGCGCGGTTGCCGGTTGACGGTCATCGGTTTGCGGTTCCCTATCGTCAGCTCTTATCTTTCCGTTTGCCGCGCGCGCCGGTGTCGTTCCGGAATCCCGGATTGCGACGTGTCCCGGGGTAGATCCGGAATCTCGAATCTGCGAATCCTCAATGGCGGCGCGCCTCGCGCTGCCTGGGGCGGGCGAGTGCGAAGTTGAGTCTCCCTTCCCATTTCCGCCGCCGTTGCCCTTCCCGCTCCCTTCCACCAGAGCTTCCGCCGAAAGCGAAAGCGTCTTTGCCGGCAGCTTGATGTTGCGCAGCGTCACCGTACTGTTGCCCGCAAGGCGCAGCACCGGCGATTTCCGCAAGATTTCCAACATTCGGTCAACGAAGGTTCCATGATCTCCTGTTGACTCCGCTATCGGCCCCATTCCGGAATCCGCCATTCGCGACCCTAAACCCGCGCCAATTCTTGATCCGGAATCCGCTATCTGCGATCCGGAATCCGCGCCAGCGCGGGTGGGAGTCGTCGCCTCACCCCGTCTGGTCATTCCGGAATCCGTCCTCTCCGATCCAGAATTTGTGTCAGCCTGATCTGCTTCGAGGAGCTCCACCGGAGTCGGAACGGTCGCCTCCACGCAAAACGCCCCGCTCACCCTCGTAATGTGATCGTCCTTCTCCGGCCGGTCCACCAGCACTTCTTCTTCGGGCGGTTCGTTGTTGGCGATCGACTTGAGCGTCACGTGCGGCACAATTCCGCCCACTTCTTCGCCCTTGTTGTTTTGCTTGCGTCTGTAAACGAACCCGGCCGCCGGCCCGCGCGCTTCGTCGTCTAATTCGTACCACGGGAAAGTGGCGGTCAGCACGCGTTGGCGGGCGAGAGCAAGGGGCACGCGGCTGGTGTCAATCGTGATCCAGCGGCGTCCCCACTGCTCGGCCACATAAGCCGTGGTGCCGCTGCCGCAGGTCGGATCGACAACAAGGTCGCCGGGGTCAGTGGTCATGAGGATGCAGCGCAGAACAACTCTCGTATCAGTTTGTACGACGTATAGGCGCTCGTCCCCGACGAACCCTCCAACGCCAGTATCGTTCCAGACCGTGCCGAGCGGCTGAAGCGCAAAATCATCGAAATAGCGAACGAAGCGTAATGTGTTACCCTTCACCGCCAAGCGTTTCGCATCTCTGATGCGCTCCATCCCTTCATGGTGTGTCGCCCAATGCCTGTTGCGTGGTGGTTCGAATTGGTGCCCCGCAAACTGCACCTTGTATGAAAGAGACTCCTGCCAGCCTGGTGAGACCATAGGATTTCTGGCGAACACCCTACCCAACTCACGGACTCTCGGGCCGAGGGCCTTCTCCTCGTCATCGAGACGGCGGCGCGATCCATCGGGCAGCTCAACGTAGTCGTAGAACCCCAATTCGTCAGGAGTCAGATCTCGCTCACCGTAAACTGGACGGAAACGGAGGTCGGCGGTAGATCGCGCATACCACAACAAAAAGTCGTGTGTCGTTGAGAGCCGCTCGGCGCTCGCAAAACCGGTCTTCTTGAACGCGATCACTCCGCAGCGTTGCTCCGGCTGAAAGATATCATCTAAGGGATCACGCAAGAACAACTTTACAGTTGTGGTTTGATGGTGTAGTTCCACTCGGGGAGTGTTTCATGGCGCTGCAAGCGAAGGGAAGCGATTTGATCCCGGGTAGGCTTGAGGCCGCAAGGGTAGTAGCGGCGGTCGAAATAGGCGGTGACCTGGAGGCCGGTTTGGGTCCGGGTGGTGCGGGCATAGTTGAGGATCTTCTGGTAGGAATCCAGGGGCTCGCCCGCCCAGTTGCGCGAGACCTGGGAGAAGAGGCGGTGCTCGATGGGGTTCCATTTGGAGGCGCCGGTGGGATAGTGGGCGACGGTGACGGCGAGCCCATAGGAGTTGGCCAATTGGGATTGGATCTCGGTTTTCCAGGCGTAACAGCGGCAACCGTTGCTGCCGCCGGTATCGGCCAGAATGAGCAGTTGGCGTGAAGCGGCATAGCGCTGCGAACCTTCCTCTCGCCACCAGTGAGCGATGGCATGAGCGGCGAAGGCGGGGTATCGTGGGAAACGCCAATGACCAAGGCGCCGCGATTTTCGACGAGATCGTAGATGCCATAGGGAATGGCGACTCCGATCGAATCGGTGCGGAAGTCGTGATCATAGACGCGACGGGGAGTGCGCTCCCAACGACAGCCGGGATTTTTGAAGTTGCCCACGAGTTCACGCTTTTTGCTGTCGACGCTGACAATCGGCAGATGACGGTGCTGGAAGCGGTCCCGCAACTCGGCGAGGTATTCGAACTGGAGATTACGGTTGGGGCTGGAGTTGGTGGAGATCTGCTTGTGATTGACGTGAAGCGAATAGCCCATCTGATGGAGCAGGCGGGCGACCGTGTTGGGCGAGACGGAAATGCCGAGTTCGCCCAGTTCCTCGGCAATGGTGGTGGTGGTGCGGCGCGACCAGCGTAAGCCCGTCATGGGATCGCCAGCCGTGTCGTGTTGCAGCAGGCAATGCAGGATGGCGATTAGGTCTGCCGTTTTTTTTCCGTGGGGGTGCGACCGCCGCCAGGGCGGCGTGTTCGGCCCCTGACCACATTCTGGTCCAGGAGTTGTTGCCGGCCGCGGGCGACGGTATGGGCGTCCAAACCCAGAAAATCACCCAGCAGCGTGTCGCCGCCATGGCCGACGCGGAGGGACTCCAGTCCCGCAAACAATCGGCGCTGCTGTTCGTCGAGCAGGCCGTAGAACAGAAGGATGGCGGCCTTGAGTTCGTCGGGAGATAGCTGGAGTGCGGCGGCGTGGACGGCCAAAGGAAGAGCCAGGGCACTGCGGCGGGCCAGGGTCTGTTGGCGACGCCGGGCGGAGTCGAGGGCGGTATAGAGAAACTGTCCCTCAACTTCGGTTCGGCCCAAGCGGTGTTGCTGAACCAGATGCCGGAGAGGCTCTTGAACTTGGGCGTGCAGGGCGTCGGCCAGTTCCGGTGAGTAGTAGCCGTGGGAGGACTGGTTCACAAAGGCTTCCACGGTGGCCAGCAGCGTACCCTGGCGGGAGAACCAGACGCCTTCATGCGACCACAGCCCGTGATCGTCGAAACGAGCGATCTCGGTCAGGGTGTAAAAGCGCCCGCGGTGCGTGTAACTGGCGAGGTAGCCGAGGTGCTTCAGTTTGCGGAACACGGTGAGATTGACCTGGGTGCCGAGGACGCGCTTGAGATCCGGCAGATCAGCGATCCTGTGGTGGCGCAGGTGCTGGTGAAGGACAGAAGGGTCGAACCTGGTGGGCCGCATAATGTTATAGTTCTGACTGTCGGCTCATTTCAGCATGAACTATAACATAATATACCCAACATCTCATCGGTATCCTCAGAAGGCTTTTCATGCTTACGGCTATTGGGATCTTGAGGCTGGCCGCGATGACGAGCGCATCATCGGGCGCGGCGTAGAAATGTGCGAGTTCTGCTCAGCAATGAAGTGTTATTCTTGCGTGATCACTTAAGAGCTCGCGGACGTGATGCAGATTCTCGTCGCTGATCTGCACAAATACGCTTCCGCTGGGCGCGAGTAAATCGCGGGCGAGCAGCAGGCGGTCGCGCAAGTAGGTCAAATAGGAGTGCAGACCCAGTTCCCAAGTGTCGCGATAGGCCTGTACCATTTCGGGCTCGCGCGTCATGTCCTCGTCGTCGTTGTGGCTCACGTCGCGTTTGCGCACGAAAGGCTGGAAGTTGCTTCCGAACTTCACCCCATACGGCGGGTCCATGTAGATCATCTGTACCTGGCCGCCCAGGCCCTCGTAGTGCAGAAGCGAGTTCATCACCACCAGCGAATCGCCCAGGATCATGCGGTTTACCCACTTGTCGCGATGCTCGTAGGCGCGCAGCACCTGATCCGTGACGGAGTGCTGCGGGTCGCCGAAGAGCTCAAACATGCCGAGCTGGCCGGGATGGCGCTCGCGCCGGTGCGCGGTGAGGGTTTCGATGATGGCCTTGGTGGAGAGGCGCTCGTGGACGAA
>DATJYK010000324.1:0-2535 GCA_035578005.1 Terriglobia bacterium | reverse complement strand
GTAAGCGTCCGAAGTGAACCGTCTTGCTTAAGTGTCCACGAATCGGTTAAGTGGACACTTCCGGGATAAGGGAGTTGATGTTCCAGGGCAACAGCTGTTGGATCCGGCTGATCGGATGGTCGGGGATACGAGTCAGCACGTCGCACAGATAGGCTTCGGGATCGAGACCATTCAGCTTTGCCGAACCGATCAGGCTGTAGATCGCCGCCGCGCGCTCGCCGCCTGCATCGGATCCAGCGAAGAGGTAGTTCTTCCGACCCAGAGCCACGCCGCGCAAAGACCGCTCGGCGGCGTTGTTGTCGATCTCGATGCGGCCATCGTCGATGAATCGCGTCAGCGCCTCCCAGCGCGCGAGGGCGTAGCGAATCGCCGCCGTCGTGTCCGACTTGCGCGAGAGCTTCGACAACGTTTCTTCGAACCACTGTCGCAGAGAGTCGAGCAGCGGCTTCGCTTGCGTCTGGCGCACGGTTTGGCGCTCTTCCGGCGGCTTGCCGCGAATCTGTTCTTCCATGCGATACAAGGCTCCGATTCGTTCCAGCGCTTCCCGCGCCACCGGAGAACTGTGGGCTTGTTCCAGATCGTAGAAGTGGCGTCGTACATGCGCCCAGCAGGCCACATGCTCGATGCGGTGATTTTCGTAGAGTTGGTTGAATCCTGCGTAGGCATCCGCCTGCAGCATGCCGCGAAACTTCTCCAGATGCTGCGCGGGATGTTCGCCTTTGCGATCCGGCGAGTAGGCGAACCATACGGCGGGCGCAGCGCTGTCCCCTGCGGGACGATCATCGCGAACATAGGTCCACAAGCGTCCCGTCTTGGTCCTGCCCTGGCCCGGCGCCAACACTGGCACGGGTGTGTCGTCGGCGTGCAGCTTACTGGCCGCCATCACGTAGCGACGTAGCGCTTCCACTAACGGGCCGAGTAACTTGCTGGCTCCACCGACCCAATCCGCCAGTGTAGAGCGCTCGAACTCCACGCCCTGACGCGCATAGATCTCTGACTGCCGATAGAGCGGAAGATGATCTGCATACTTCGAGACCAGCACATGCGCCAGCAGTCCCGGCCCGGCCATCCCGCGCTCGATCGGACGGCTCGGCGCTTCCGCCTGCACAATGCAGTCACACTTCGCGCAGCTCAGCTTCGTCCGCACGTGTCGAATCACTCGAAAACTGGCCGGCACGTACTCCAACATTTCCGCGACATCCTCGCCCAGCTTGCGCAGCTCGCCCTGGCACTGCGGACACACCGTTTCTTTGGGCTCGTGCCGGCGGGTTTCGCGCGGCAGATGATCGGGCAGGGCGCGGCGCGCAGGCTTCGCCGCCATCGGAGTGGCAGAGGGTAGAACAGAGGTTGGCTCTGGTGGGTTGGGTTCTTTCTCGCTGCGATTTGCTTCCAGTTCTTCCAGCCGCAACTCCAACTGCTCGATCTGCCGCTGTAACTTCTCCGACTTGCGCCCAAACTGCATGCGGTGCAGCTTGGCCAACAGCAGCGTCAGATGTTCGATCTCCCGCTCACGGGAGAGCAGTTGCTCGTGCTGCGCCAGGATCAGGGCGCGCAACGCATCCGCGGGAAGAACGTTCAGGTCCGGAAGAGCAGCCACGGCCATGCGCGGAGTATCGCATGAACACTGGCGTTTTCATCCGCTCGGGCGCGAAAAAGTTGTGGAAAGCATCTCGCCAGTTACACCGATAACTGCGGCTCCCAGGTGCGCTCTGGCCGCCGCCAGTCGATGCCTTCCAGCAGCATCGATAACTGTGCTCGCGTCAGCGAAACCGAGCCACTCGTCGCTTGCGGCCACACGAAGCGCCCGCGTTCCAGTCGCTTCGCGAACAAACACAAACCGTCACCGTCAAACCAGAGCACTTTGATCAAATCGCCCCGTCGTCCACGAAACACGAATACGTGCCCCGAAAACGGACTCTGCTCCAGCTTCGTCTGCACCAACGCACTCAGTCCCGTGAAACCGCGTCGCAAATCGGTCACGCCCGCAGCAATCCAGATGCGCGTGTTCGCCGGCAACGCTATCATGCGCGCAGGCACTCCAGCAACACACGCACCAACACCGGATCCGCACTGCCCTCGATGCGCACCTGCGCCTGGCGCAGTTCGATGTGAATCGTGCTGCGCTGGGCCTGCGCAACGTTGAGGACGTGAGACTCGGCTGGCTCGACCACAACCGGCGCCTTACTCTCACTCACCCGCACCGGCAGCAGCTTCATTCCCGGTTTCTGCTCCCCCAGCCTTCCCGCCAGGTAAAGCCGGCGCCAGCCAAACACCTGATTGGCGTTCATCCCGTGTGCCCGCGCCACTCGTGCTACCGACGCCCCCGCCACCAGCGTCTCTTCGACAATCCGCCGCTTCTCGGCAATGCTTCGTCGCTGCCGCTGGGGCGCAACCGATGCCTCTTTCTCTTTCGGAATGACTACGGGCTGGAAAGTGTCCATCTCCGCTCCAGGTGGACACTTATCCGACCTGTCCACTTCGCCAGAATGGATCTTCTTTATGGGGATGTCCACACGGTCACAACCGGACGCTTAC
>DATJYK010000323.1:0-36410 GCA_035578005.1 Terriglobia bacterium | reverse complement strand
ATGACGAGTGCTACGTGTGGGACTGAACACTGCGCTGGGGTCGCCCTTTCAGGGCTCAGCGTTTGGCGCGGCATCTGATTTCCCTGGGCGTTGCCCAGGGCTTTGTTAGTACGGCCCTTCGGGCCTCAAAATGTACAAACTCCAGACCCCTCCTCGCTGAGTCTCGCGGAGAAGGGAAGTTGTTAGCCTGGCTTCCCGCAGCCTCGATTCCTTGAGCCGGCATTCGCTGCTGGTCCTCGTCTGGCTGGCGATCCCCTCCTCGCTGAGGAGGGGTGGCCGAAGGCCGGGGTGGTCGGTCATCGCAAACTGTACCACTACTAAACTGCGTGACAAAATTTCTCGCCTCTATGCACGGGCGGGGACGAGAAGAGTAGCAAGAGGAACTCGGCGGCCCTCTCCCGTGGGCGGGAGCGGGCCGCGCGAAACGTTAGGGAAACTGGCCAACTTCATCCCAATTGCCGGCCGTTCCGCGCCGAAAGGAGTGATTGCCCAACCCAATGAACTATTTGCCGGTGTACCCCTGATCGCTCCCCACACCGGTGCACAGGTCGTAGCCAGATTTGGCGCTGTGCGTACCGCAGCTACCCGACGTGATGTCCCGCAAATCGCTCGAATTCCCGAGATAGCTGTAGATGGTTGTGAGTTCGACGTTGGTGGAGGTAGCGAAAAGACCGGCCGCGTTCACAATTCCTGCAAGCGAGGGCGAGGAAACGCTGGTTCCCCCAACGATCCACCAGGGCCCTACCGTGCCTTCGTACGCGGTGCTGTCATACACCTGCACGCCGGTGCTGGGATTGGCGTCGAAAGAGAAATCAGGCGTGCCGCGCTTGGAGCCCACAATACTTGAAACCGAGTTTTGGTAACTGGGGCGTCCCTCATACCTGCTGGTGCCGCCTCCGCCGCTGCTCCATGCGGTTTCGCTGGTGAAGTTCCCGCCGGAACGGTTCACCGTAGTGCCACCGGCTGACACCACGTTCGGCGAGGCGCTGGGATAGATCACGCCGGGACTGTCGCCCGCCGAGGCGAAGTAGACCACAGTGGAAGTGCTGAAATACTTGGAATCGTTGGACGTTTCGCTCCGCGACTCGCCGCCACCCCAACTGTTGGAGACTTCGCCGCCACCCGCCGCCGCCACCAGACTGGACGCGACGCTCTCAGCGGCATAAAGGGCGCTGTTTGAATTGGAACTCGCCTCAACCAGGTAAAGCTGCGCGTTGGGCGCCATGGCGTGAGCCCACTCGATATCGAGGGACTCTTCAAGCTCCCAGCCGCCCGTGGAATCCTGCGGCGGTTTCTTGCCGCTGGCGTAAACCACACTGAAGTTTGCGGCGGGCAGGCCGAAAGTTGAGGAGAAGGTAGCCAGATCGCTGGCCGCATTGGGATCATCATAGGCGTCCACAATGGCGATGGCGCCTGATCCGCCGGTGGGAACGTTGGTTGTGCCCGAAATGGGGCATCCGCTCACTTGTGTCACCAGCTTGTAGACGCAGGCCAAAGAGGCCGGCGTTTCACCGGAAAAGCTCTGCTGCGGCCGGTTGCTGTCCGGCACAAAGATCAACAAGTTGGTGTGAGCGCGCAAACCCGCATCTTCGGGACGCACCACACTGGAGCGGGGAACAATCACGTTGCCCCGCGCTGGGGTGTTTTGTGCCTGCGCCGGGATTGAAAGACCGAATGTCAACAAGGCCGCAGCGGCGGACAATGCACCGGTACGATTCCTCATAATTTCACCTTTCTCTGATGTTGAGACCAGATTCCGATTCCTTCGCCCCTCGGGCCGCCCTCCTCGGAAGACGCGTTCAAGAAGCCGTCAAAGTACTATACCTGCACGTAAGCGATAGATCAACCCAAACGTCATGCAGAACTATGCAACACGGGATGCCGGGAATGGGAGCCATGCGGCGTCCGTCGGGGGCCCGCGCGGGGGCTAGTTCGCGGCGCAACCGGAGACCAGACCATGAAAAAGCCACGCAGCCGCCTTGGAGGTCTGGCGGGCACCCCCCCGGGGGGTATGCCTTAAATACAAAAACGAACCCGAGAAGTTCTTTAGAATCAACAACAATGCCAAAAAACGAACCCAAGCTTGATTCGCTCCTGGCCGAGCAAGTCCTTTGAAATCAGCAAACCCTCTCAGTGGCGGTAAAGAGTTTCACCGCAGCTAAGGTTCAGGCCAGGCTAGCCAGAGTCACGCAAAAGAAGGCTACATGTCTTGCCGCGAGGATCGCCATACGCCGAAGCGGTCATCCGCTTTTCGTCAACGCGTTCGGTTCAACGCGGGAGTCAATTGAACGTCAATTCGATCTCAGCAAGGTCCGAATGACGTCAGCTTGCTAACTGATTGCTCTCGTCGCCGTCAATAGAGTCTCAAAGCCGCCGCTGCCGGAGCATCAGGTGACCATCGCAGGGATTTACGGGAACCTGCAGCAACCCCTCTCCGTAAGGGAGATCAGGAGGCTCGTGCATGCGAAAGCTGTTCAGCAATCTTCGTTACGCGGTGCGCCAGTTCCGGCAATCGCCCGTTTTCACCGCTGCGGCTATCTTGACGCTGGCTTTGGGCATCGGCGGAACCACAGCCATCTTCACCTTGATGCACGCCGTGATGCTGCGTTCGCTTCCGGTGAAGGATCCCGGAATGCTTTACCGCATCGGCGAGGGCGATGATTGTTGCGTGGAGGGCGGTCCGCAGGACCACTGGGGATTCTATTCGTATCCGCTCTACGAACGCCTGAAGGCGGCGGCGCCCGAATTTGAGGAGATGGCCGCTTTCCAGGCCGGCATCTGGTCTCACAGCGTGCGGCGCGAGAGCGAATCGGCGCCCCGGCCGTTGGGCGCCGAGTACGTGACCGGAAGCTATTTTTCCATGCTGGGCGTGGGCGCCTTCGCGGGACGCGTGATAACGCCCGACGACGACAAGGAGTCCGCCCCGCCGGTTTTGGTGCTCAGCCACCATACGTGGCAGATCACTTACGGCGGCGACCCCAAAGTGCTCGGTTCAAGCCTCGTGGTCGATGGCCATCCGTTTACAGTGATCGGCATTGCTCCGCCTGGATTCTTCGGTGAAACGCTTCGCAGTGACCCGCCTGACCTCTGGATTCCTGTGCATCAGGAACCCATGATTGCCGGCGCAAGCTCGTTGTTGCCGCGATCGATCTCGGCCTGGCTGCGCGTGATGGGGCGTCTGAAGCCGGGAGCCTCGATTAACGGGATGTCGGCGCGCCTCACGGGAGTGCTGCGGCAGTGGCTGCGGTATGACTCCGGGTATCCAGCCAACTGGATGCCCGACATCATCCGCATGCTTCCCAAACAGGTGATTACCGTGCTGCCGGCGGGCGCCGGCGTGGCGATCATGAAGGAAGAGTATGGACGCAACCTGCAGATTCTGCTCGCGGTTTGCGGACTGGTTCTGCTGATAGCCTGCGCCAACGTCGCCAACCTGTTGCTGGCGCGCGGGGTGGCGCGTCGCGGGCAGACCGCCATACGCCTGGCCATCGGCGCCTCGCGGCGGGAGATTATCACGCAGGCTCTCACGGAAAGCGTGCTTCTGGCGGTGGGAGGCTGCCTCGCCGGGCTCCTGGTGGCCGTGGCCGCGGCGCGTCTGCTGCTCCGCCTGGAGTTCCAAAGCGCACACTTCCTTCCCATCAGCCCCATCCCCTCACCCCCGGTCTTGGGTTTTGCCTTTGCTCTCGCCTTGGTGACCGGAATTATCTTTGGGGCCGCTCCCGCGTGGCTTGCCACCCGCACGGATCCTATCGAGGCGCTGCGCGGTTCGGGCCGTACGACAGGCGATCATTCCACTTTCGCCCGCAAGGCGCTGCTGGTGGTGCAGGCCACGCTGTCGGTGGTACTCGTGGCTGGGGCCACCATGCTGGGGCGAAGCCTGAATAAGCTTGAGAATCAGGATTTCGGATATCAGGTTCAAGGACGCGTGGAGGTGGGGCTGCTCCCTCCGCCGCTCAGCTATTCTGAGCCTCAGTTGGCCTCGCTCTACCGTGAGGTTGAGACCCGTCTGGATGCTCTGCCCGGCGTCGAGGGAAGCGGGCTGGCCCTTTATAACCCGCTCACCGACAACTGGGGCGAACTCATCATGGTGGCAGGACATCCTCCGGGCAAGATGAGTGAGGATTCAGGCGCGTCATGGGACCGCGTCAGCACCGATTATCTGCAGAATTTCGGAATTCGGCTTGTGCGCGGGCGCTATTTCACGACGGCCGACAACGAAACCACCGAGCCCGTGGCGATCGTCAACCAGGCCTTTGTGAAGCGCTTTTTCAAAAGCAACGAAGACCCCATCGACCAGCACTTCGGCCTCGACTTGCCCGAGAACGCCGGCACGTTTCGCATTGTGGGTGTGGTGAGGGACGCAAAGTTCGCGGGCTGGGCTTTGAACAAGCCGGCGCGACCTATGTTTTATGCGGATTTGTCCCAATATGAGAACTACAAGCAGGACCTGATGAAGCAGCTCGAGTTCAGATCGCATTTCATCGGCGGAATCATGCTGGTGACCAACACTCCCGCCGGCGTGCTGGAGCCGCTGCTCACCAGGACTTTGGCGGAAGTCGACCCTAGTCTGACGATAACCAGCGTCAGAACACTGCGGCAACAGATTGATATGTCATTTGACCAGGAGCGCGCGGTTGCTAGTCTGGCGAGCCTGTTCGGAATCGTCGCCCTGGTGCTGGCTGCGGTCGGGCTCTACGGTGTCACGGCCTATACCGTGGCGCAACGCACAAACGAAATCGGCATTCGCATGGCATTGGGCGCCGATCGTCTGAAGGTGGTGCAACTGGTGCTGCAGGGCGCTTTCAAGCGCGTGGTGATTGGGCTGCTTATTGGACTGCCGCTGGCCGTGGGCGCCGGACGTTTGATCTCAGCCCAACTGTACGGAGTTTCCAGTTGGGATCCGTTCGCGCTGAGCCTGGCTGCAAGCGCGCTCGCTGTCTGCGCCTTGTTCGCCGCCATCATTCCAGCCACTCGCGCTGCGTCCATCTCACCGTCGGAGGCGCTGAGGATCGAATAGCAGGCAAGCCCGCGCAAGCCCGCCGCCATTGCGTCTCCGGCGCGCTGAGCCTGCTACAATGAGGGTTGTGACTCAAAAGCCAACCCTCTTCGGAACCGACGGCATCCGCGGCGTAGCGGGTGAATATCCGCTCGACCACGCCATGGTGTGGAAGGTGGGCTGCGCGCTGGGAAGAGTTCTCCGGGAGAGCGAGGGCTCTCAGCCGGTTCGCGTGGTGCTCGGCCGGGACACGCGGGAGTCCGGCGAGTGGCTGGGAAGCCTCATGGCCCGCGGCCTGGCCGCCACAGGCGCCGAAGTGAGTGACGTGGGCGTCATCACTACGCCCGGCGTGGCTTTCCTCACGCGCCAGCATCGCTTCGGCGCCGGCGTGGTAATTTCCGCCTCGCACAATCCTTATCGCGACAACGGCATCAAGATTCTGTCCCCCGGGGGTACCAAGCTGCCTGAGTCGGTGGAACTACGGGTGGAGGAAGCCCTGGACAAGTTACAGATGCCGTCTCCGGCGATGTTTTCCATCGCGGGCCGCCGATCTGAGCTCGTCGAGGATTACCTCCATTTCCTCGAAAGTCTCGCCAACAATTGTGCCAGCAAGAATAGCGGCGCGCGCGTCCGCCGAGTGGTGATGGACTGCGCTAACGGAGCAGCTTCCGAACTTGCCCCTGAGTTGATGAGGCGCATCGGCATCGAGCCCATCGTACTGAACGCCGCGCCCGACGGCCGTAACATCAACCTGAATTGCGGCTCGCTTCACCCCGAGGCGATGGCTCACGCCGCACGCGCAGCGGGGGCCGACTTGGGCGTGGCTTTTGACGGAGACGCGGATCGCGCCATCTTCGCCTCAAGCGCGGGGCGCATCCTGGACGGCGATTACGTTCTTTATGCCGCGAGTCACTTCTTTGCCGGTCGCGGCGAGCTTCGCGGCGGAGCCGTGGTCGGAACCTTGATGACTAATTTCGCCCTTGAGCTGGCCTTGACGCGCCGGAGCATCGGCTTGAAGCGCACGCCCGTGGGCGACCGCTACGTTCTCGAGGAGATGCTTCGGTCCGGCATCAATCTTGGCGGCGAGCCGTCCGGCCACATCATCTTTGCAGACCAGTCGCTTGCCGGCGACGGCCTCATTACTCTTCTCGAGATACTTCGAATCATGACCGAGACCGGCGAAAGCCTGGATGAGCTGGTACACGATTATTCGCCGCTGCCGCAACTCATTGTGAACGTCCCGGTGCGGACGAAGCCTCCTTTGGAGTCGATTCCGGCGGTCGCCGATGCCATCGAAAATTGCCGCCGCGACATCGACGGAAACGGCCGAGCCGTGGTGCGCTATTCGGGAACTGAATTGCTGGCGCGGGTGATGGTGGAGGCTCAGGACGCCGGCGTTGTTCGAAAGCACGCCCACGGCATTGCTGCCGCCATCGAGAACGCAATCGGGCTGGCGACTGGCGTCATGCACGCCAGCCCCAATCCGGCGGAACCCGTCGAAGTTGCTGAGTAGCTGGACTGGCGGCGAGGCTGCGTTCGGGCGCCTTTGGGTAGTGGGTCAGTTTGAAGTAGGGGCGGCCCTTGTGGCCGCCCATGTTGGATCCGTTCTGTCATTCGGGCGGGCACAAGGCCCGCACCTACTTCAAACTGACCCACTACGCGTTTTTTGACAACCTGCCAGGGCTGGCGGACATCGAGTGATCAGGGGTGAAGGCCGCTATTTTCGCGGGAGGTGAGGTTATGTGTAGAAGACATTCACTCATCCTAGTTTCTCTGCTCGCACCCGCTCTGTCTGTCTCGGGACAAAACCCGCCGTCGGCTCCGGCTGCTCAAGCGCCGGCGCCCGTGGTGACCACAGAGGCGAGCCCTGCTCCTGCCGCGCCTGCACTGGTGCGAAGCACACCGCCCGCCAAGACTGCTGACGCCTCAACGGCCGGCGAGATCGTGGTGCCAGCCAACACCACGATCCCGCTCGAACTTCGCAGCCAGATAACCAGCCGCACGGCCTATGTGGGACAGGCGATTTATTGTGACACCATCTACCCCATCACCGTAAACAACAGGATCATTCTTCCGGTCCGCACCTACGTGAAGGGCGAGATTACGCAAGTCACGAGGCCTGGGAAGGTCAAAGGCAAGGCAGAGCTCGGATTGCGCTTCGATGAAATTACCCTGCCGAACGGCGTCACCAAACCGTTGCGGGCCACGCTTTCAGGATTTGGCGGCAACGGTAAGGAGGGTTTCAGCGCCAAGGAGGGCAGGATTGAGGGCGAGTCCACGAAAGGCCAGGACGCCAAGACGATCGCCGTTCCCGCAGCCACGGGCGCGACCATCGGTGCCATCGCCGGCCATGACGGCTTAGGCGCAGGAATCGGCGGCGCCGCGGGGGCTGCGGGTGGCTTGGCCGCCGTACTCTTAACGCGCGGCAAAGAAGTGGTGCTGCCCCGAGGCACCAGCCTCGAGTTGCAGTTGTCTGCTCCCCTCAGTTTTTACAGGGATGAAATTGAGACGCCCGCCAACAGCCTCGAGGGACCCGACCTTGGCCGGCGTGATCCCGGACCGGGATTCTGAGTGTCCGGAGGCTCAGCCCTGCGACGCGGAGAGTTCCCGGTGGACCACCTAGAGAAACACGACTGACTGAAGTCCGGAAATCTCGAAGCGTTTTCGGCAGCGCGGATTGCGGCACTGGAGAACGTCATCGCGGCGGATCATGTACGACCGGAACTTCGCAAAGCGCGCGCGATCACGTTCGTCGGCCGAGCCTCTCAATGCCTTTCGCTTGGTGCGAACCAGCCACCGCACGTCGTAGGTTTCGCTCTGGTGGCACTTGTCGCAGTTCAACGTCGCCGGCTTCGCCGTTTCGGTCTCATCGTAGAAATCGCGCTCTTCCATATTGGGTGCCGGCATTTTCACCGGCTCAAGATCAGGTTGAATCCTCGCCCTTTGCGCCACTCGGCTTCGAAATCACTGCCTCATGGGCGGCACCGACTTCAGGTAAGCCATGATGGCTTCAGCGTCTTCATGGCTCATGTGATAGACGTGCATCGGCGGCCGAATCGCGCGCCCGGTCGGTTGCAGACCCTTTTCGAGAACCATGATCATGTCCGCGTCTGTGAAGCTTCCTTGGCCGGCAAGCGGGGGCGCGCGGAAGGCCCAATCGGAATAGGCTTGATTAGGCGTAAACCACACGGGCGCGCCTTGGAGCCAGCGCGAATGGTCAAGTTGGCCCTGATCGTCGCGTGGCGAGTGGCACTCGCCGCACATGGCCACGTCTTCCACCAGGTAGCGCCCGCGCTCCACCTGCCCATTGCCGCCTGTGGGAGCCACCGGCTTCTGCGCCGACGCCGCTACCCAGCACATCCCAGCCATTAAGACCATTACAGCCACTAGAGTCTTCTTCATTCCTCGCTCCTCAGAGAAGCCGCGAAAGAGCAGCGGTTTCTGATCGCTGCACCGTCCTCAGTCCTCACCCAGGCATTCTATCCTGTTCTCCCGTCTGATGGGGAGGGTGGCGCGCGCTTTCTTATCGAAAATCATTACGGTAAACTTCACCGCCTTTCATCACGAACTTCACACGCTCAAGCTCCGTGATGTCGCCTAAGGGATCTCCCCTTACGGCCACCAGGTCCGCGAACTTGCCGGAATCAATCGAGCCCACGCGCTCCTGCCAGCTCATCAGTTCAGCGGCGCGAATGGTGGCCGCCTGGATCGCTTCCGCAGGCGTCATCCCGAAGCGCACCATGTATTCGAATTCCTTCGCTTGCGTGCCGTGCGGAAACGGACCCACGTCCGTCCCGAACGCGATCCTGAGATGAGCCGCCACCGCCTTCCTGAAACTCGCTTCATGGATGCGGGCGCGGCTGGTCTTTCCGCCGGTGGCCGCTGCATCCTCATCGGGCTCGAATTCGTAGACGTAGAGCGTGGGCACCAGCCAGGTGCCTTGTTCCTTCATGGCTGCGATGGCTCCGTCATCCAGATCAATGCCGTGCTCGATTGAATCCACGTGGGCGTCAACGCAGTTGCGCAGCCCCGGGTTGCCGTAAGCGTGGCAGGCTACCTTCACCCCTTCGTTGTGGGCCTCGTCCACAATGGTCACCAACTCGTCGCCGCTGAAGGTGGGCACGCTGACAAGCTTCCCGTCGGGCGTAAAGCGAAAATGATGGGTGCCGTAAATCTTGATGAAATCGGCGCCGTACTTGATCTGCTCGCGCACCGCCTTACGCGCCTGGTCAAGGCCATCGACAATCTGGACGCCGCTGGGCACCAAGACTTCGGGCGAATAGCCTTCCAGCGGATAGCCGCCGGTTGTGGAAATGGCCCGTGTAGCCACCTCCAGGCGCGGTCCGGGAACCAGACCCCGGTTGATGGCCTGCTTCACGTCCACGTCACTGTACATTGCGCCTTCGGTTTCACAATCGCGCATGGAAGTGAAACCGGCCAGCAGGTCAGCCTTTGCGTTCAGCACGGCTTCGATGGTGCGGTACTGCCAGGACTCCTTCAGCAACTGCTCCTCATACCGACCGTGTGACTCGCCGGTGAGAAAAATGTGCGTATGCGCGTCAATCAGGCCGGGCAGCACGGTGGCATGGCTCAAATCGATCACGCGAGCGCCTGCCGGCACTTGAACCTTGCCGCTGGCGCCCACTTCAGCGATGCGGTCGGCGCGAATGACGATGACTTGATCCGTCACCATGCGGCCATTGAGGCTGTCAAACAGCCGCCCGGCATGGATGGCGACAACCTGGCTTGCGGGCGCTCCAGCCTCCTCCGACATCGAGGCTCCAAACTGGGCGTGTGCGCGCGGAGGCAGCGAGAGGCAGGCAATGAAAGCTACAAGCATGGCCTGGAAGGCCATGCCACCTGAGACGAGCGTTTTGTCCCCGAAGCGCGCAGTCAGGCCGTCAGTGACATTGTTGAACTGCTTTGTCGAATGCGCATTCATAGCGGCACCTCGATTAAAGCGATGGCCCATCAGCCTCCATTCTCCGCCTGCGGCGTTTTCAGCAGCCTCGGTCCCAGCCAGCCGAACGCGGCGGCATCGATCAAAAAATGCGCAGTCATCGAAGGGTACAGGTTCCCGGTGCGAACCAAGGGCCAAGCCAGGAGCGCTCCCAAAAGCGCAGCGCGCACCATACCCGCAGGCCGCTGGTAGTAGTGCGCCAGTCCGAAAGCTACTGAAGAAAGACCCCACGCCCACACGGCCGGATGCAAGAAGCGCTGCACCATCGTGAACAGGTAACCACGATACAGGAATTCTTCTACCAGGGCGGCCGTGGGCGCCACCACCGCCAGCGCCCACAGCTTCTCGGCGCGAGTCATCGGCATCAACAAGCGAACCAGATCAGACTCCTCCGGCCACCAGTTCCAGCGTTCCAGGACCAGCAGCACACCAAGCCCGGCGGCAGCCACGGCCACCGGCAGAGCAGTCCAGATAGCCAGGTCTCTGAGCGACATGGCGCGAAGGCCGATGGCAGCAGCATTCAATCCTGCCACTTTGACGGCCGCAGCGCCAAGCGCTGCAAACAGCCACTCGGAAAGCGCCGCCGAAACGTAAAGCGCAGAGCGCGGTATGGTGCGCAGTTGCGGATCGAGCGACGTGAGCCAGCTCATCACGGGAATGCCCACGACGAGCAAAAGCAGGAACCCGATTTCGGCAGCGCGTTCTACCATAAGACGTCGTGACGAGTGACGAGTGACGAGTGACGAGAGACGGGTGACAGGAAGTGTTTCATTGACTCATTGATTCAACGAGTCAATATGGTTCGGCGCTCTGACCACGCCACCGTGATTGAGAGAAACTCTGAATTATTAACCATTGGCCTGAATTGTCAACTCATTCCGACATGAATGATGGCCTGGTCGCTCAAGGTTTGTCCACGGCGCAGCGGAATCCGACCGTGCCCGAGCGGTCGATGCTCGGAGCCATTAGCAGGTACTTCCCATGCTCGTTCAGCTTGTAAGCCTGCGGAAAGTACCAAAGCGAACCTTGGGGTTGGTAGTAGCTTCCACCGCGCAGAATGGCTGCGCGGGTGTGGTCATCCACGTACTCGTCGGTCCATTGCCAGACGGTGCCCACCATGTCCAGCACGCCGAAGGGGCTCGCGCCCTTGGGATACCCACCTACGTTCGGAGGCGCAGTCAGCGCGCGGCCTTTGTCGGGCGGCGGAACCGCGCTTGCGTCCCAATCGTTGCCCCAGGGGTAGAGCCGCCCGTCCGCGCCCTGCGCTGCATACTGCCACTCCCACTCGTGCGGCAGGCGCTTTCCGGCCCAGGCGGCGTAGGCGCGCGCGTCCTCGAGGGACACCCACGTGACGGGCTTGTTCGCCCAACCTTCAGGAAAAGTTCTGGGAGCGCGGGCGTCTCGCCCGCTCTCCAACTCTGTTCCCTGCGTACCGGGCGTACCCGGAACCTCCGGCGGGCGAGACGCCCGCGCCCCCGGGGCCCCGTCCTGCCAATCCCGCAAAAAGTTGTGATCGTCCTTGGGGTGGTAGTGCGACGCGTCCAGGAACTTCTTGAACTCGGCGTTCGTCACGGGAGCGCGATCAAGATAGAAGCTCTTGATGTGCATCTTGTGGAGGTGGTCGCGGCGAGGGGAGTTTTCCCAGGGCATTTGGACGTCGAGCCCAATCCAATTGCCGCCTTCGATCTCAATGCCGGACACCGCGAAGGTGAAATCGCCCTCGGGGATGGTCACCATTCCCTCCGGCGGAGAGCCGGCGGGCCTTGTGGGCGCGATGTCGACAATTTGTTGCGGCAGAAAGTGCCACTCGTGGGAAAAGCTCTCGAGCGGCCTGGAGGAGAGGCCGCGCATTTCCTCGAGCAACTGCTTCTCGCTGGAAGAAAGCTCGGCAGTGGCCAAGATGGCGCCGTAGCCGTGAGGCTCCATCTCGAAGCTGAGCGTGGCTTCCGAACCCGCCATTTCGGGCTGGATCTCGGCGCCGTGCCACAGGTCGTAGTAATGCCATCCCGGCTCTGACGCCACGCGAATCTGCCGGCCCGCGAGCGCGTATTCGTTACGGTTCACGAACGTCCAAAGCGTTCGGCCCTCACCCGGAAACTTACTGGCGTACGCGCCGAATTGAAGCACCGGCGTGTGGGGTTCCCATCCTGGACTGACGAGCACCGCAGCCATCGCCCGCTCGACGGTCGCGATACGGCGCAGCGCTTCGGCGTCGCGATCATCGAGCTGATTCCAGATGCCCCAGATGCCTTCCCAGCTTACGTAACCTACGCCGTTGAAGAAGGCGTATTGGAGGTCGTCTATCTTGTCGCGCGCCCAGCGATTGGAGACGTTCACCATATGGCGCGGTTCGATCCATTTGTTCTTGCTGATCATGGGCTCGAAAGGGTACTTCCAGTAGCCCCAGGTGAGGTTGTTCCAGGCCACGGCCGCGTCCGACTCGCCCGAGTCGCCGCCCTCCGGCTCAAGCGCGATGGGATGACCTGTCTGGTCCGAGGCCTTGCGGAAAACCGGCGGCACCTCAGACATGGTGTCACCGTTGATCCCGTCAGAACCGGTAGCCACCGCCAGTTTCGCTATCGTCTCCCAGTCGGGCGCACCTTCCGGGCGAGTGCCGCGATCCCACGGATTGTAAGGCCATAGCACCCTGACGCCACTGCGATGGAAAGCCTCAACCATCGCTCGCAGACCCTCGGTGCCTCCAGGCATATCGCGAATCAGATCAAACTGGTTGCGGCTGTCGATCCCGAGGTTCGGGTAGGTGGGCCAAATCAGGACGGAATCAATGCCGCCGTAGCGTTTCTTGAGGTCTGTCAAATAGCGGCCGACGGTGTACTGCCGCAACTTGGGGTCGTAGAAGTAACGGTCCTGGGCCATCATTTGAGGCTGGATAAAGCTCGATTGGGTCCACTTGAGCTCGGGCCGGTCATACTGTGAACCGTCGTAGCCGATGCGCACCGAATGCTCGGCTCGCCAGTTCCGGATGTCGGCGAGCCACGTGTCAAACGCCGCCTGCGACACAGGCTCCTGGCCACCCTTGGCGCAGCACATCGGCAGGCCGTCGCTATTTGCGCCGGTTTGATGGGACGGGCCGGGAATCTGTTCGCCTTCGGGCGAGTACTTGGTGTCCTGCCCTAAAGCCCGACCGCACGTCAAGCACAGGACGAACACCAGCCCGGATCTGAAGTTAGACATGCTTACTCCGAAGTGAACCGTCGCGTCCCGCTGAAGCCGTCTCGAGACGCGTCAGCTATCCTACAGCGGAATGATCCAGTCTCCAACACCGTCAATTCCCTCCCCTCAGGACAGGGTTCGACTCGTCATCGCCGATACCGGGCCAGCAAATTACCTTGTCTTGATCGAGCAGATCGATCTACAGACCTGAGACCGGGGGTCTGCGCTAAATCGCGATAATCCAGAGGCTAAACGGCGATTCGCAGGTCCGCGGTAACGGGTAACTGGAACAGGTCGCTACGCAATAAGCGGGTGGAAAAAAACAGCACTTCGAGGTTTTCAATTTCGCCCGTGGCCGGATTCAGGCGCGCCACCACGTCGTCACCCAGCTCCTCGGATTCCTGTTGGGCATACGGGGGGCACTTGTCAATGTAGAGGATGTCCGCTTCGCGATCGAACTTGAAGGTTAGTTTCGCTTCCATTCCGTCACTCCTGGCGCGAGCTTTCTCGCCCAATACGCTGTAACCACCCAATGACGGCCAGTGGCCTCACTGATTACGACCACCACCGCGTTCTTTCCCATGGTATCAAACCAGCGCGAAAGGAGGTGAGCGCTTCCCAAACGTGCGCTCATCCGCACACGATCTGGGTCAGCCAAGGTGTCCCGGATGCAGCCCGATGCTTCGGGAGCAAGTCGGGGTGGCGCTCCCGGATGTGCTCCTCTCGCTCGGTCGTCAGCTCGACGTCGCGCTTGAGGTAGGGGCAGGGAAAGCGGGTCATCACAACCTTCCAGAACACGAGCCAGGTGGCCGTCGCCGCGCACGAGGCGTACCACCGTTCATTCCCGCGCAGGCGGGAATCCACCGATTGATACCCCTGCCTAGTCGGGCCGCGCTTTCGAAGGTGCCCCTCAGAAGCGGTCGGAAGGAACAAGGCGCCACCGTCGCGACATGGCATCAGCCCACGGGCAATCAGCAGTCTCGATCAAACCTCGGAGCCGCAGACCCGAAAGCGGGTGCGGGTCGGTCCGGTGGCAACCACATGCGGTACAATGTCGTCGCCACCCCGCTGCATGATAAAGCACGCTGCAGGTAACCCTAGCTGTGCCGGCCGGAAGTGAAGAGTGTCCCTTCGGGACATCGCAGACCCAACAGAGCAGAGGTCTGCGCCATCCTGCCGCTTTGGACATATTCCCCCAAAAGGCTCGCCGACATGAAAGACTAATGTCGGCGCCACCCGGCGAATCCGCAAAGCTCACAGGATGTGCCTGTCCCGGCTAAACCCAGTCGTCAGGGGAAGGTTCAGTCTCTCGGCCAAGTTACGACAGTGCTCATTCTGGGGATCGAGCGCGAGGCCCAGCGCGGTGAATTCCTTAGCGAGAGAATCCTTGTGAAGGGCAAGGCTAAGCCACGCTATGCGAGAGCAGTCTATTGAATCTACTTCGTCTTTCCTTCTCTCGGCGATGGTCAATAAACGTTCGGCCAGAATACGGCGCTCATCTCCGGCAAGCGGTATGTGTTGGTGTCGGAACAGGCTATTCCATCTATTCACGGCGTTGCTCACTGCCTGAACTGGAACGGTCGGAAGAGCGCTTAGCTCGACTAGGGCGTGAACTTCTCCAATAAAATCGCCTGTTCTTTTACACAGTGCGGCAAGTCTCTCCCAGGCTGACCGCGTGGCGACTCCATCTGAGGGCAGCTCCAAGTACCGCCGGATCGCCCGCTTGGCACCCTCAAGTGCGCCCGTACCCTCAGTTTCCTCATGCAGATCGGCCACGAGAAGCCAAGCCGGAGCGAACCGTTGGGCTACAAATTCAAGTTGTGGCAGATATTCCGACAACAAAGCCGGCTGGCGGCTGATTCTTTCGGCGACACTACGAAAAAGTCGGTGAATGCGCGGCGCGATTCCTCGCCTAGTGTCGCCCGTCTGTGCGGCGCCGAAAAACAGCAAAAGCTCGGTGTTCGCCTGAACTGCGGCCTTCATCGGGCTCACCTCCAACTTACGTCTCCCAAACACGGACGCCACGAGCGGGACAGTCAGGAACGCCTCTTCTCCCCTTCTGGCACCGAAACGTCTATGAACGAACTGCGGCGGAGCTCCTCGATGGCTTGGTCTACGTCCAATCGCTCGTTGGCATCTCTCAACATCGCGACCTCCACTGCAAGCTGGGGGATAACGGACCGCCAGCCGCATAGAGTGAGGAAGACCAGCTTGGCTCCGGGCGACAGCCCGGAATACGTGCGTTCGAAGAGAGCCTCAAGAATTGTGTCTTTGCTGGCCACTATATGCTCTACCTTTACTAGACGGTTAGCCTTTGCGATCTCGCCCAAAAGAACCTTGATAACGTAGGGATGCCCGTCGGCCTCGCGAAACAACTCACGTTCATATTTAGGCGTCAGCAGGCGTTCCACTCCTAGGCCGATGGCCGTTGACACGATGAGAAGATGACACTCCTCAAAGGTCATGCCTGGGACGTGCACGTCAAAGTCGCCTCTAAATTCGCGGAACCGTGTTGTTATCAGAACCTTGTTCGGCAGCCTTACGTGAGTGTCCAACCAGGTGAAGATTTCAACCGGGTTTCTAACAGTCTCAAAGTTATCGAAGACAAACAGAAACGGCGAATCGAGCGTGCTCTTAGCTAATGCGCCGGCTAAATACTCGTCCGGTTTGAACCCCTTGGCTCGTGCCTCAACAGGCTCGGTAAGTCGTACAAATTCCTTAGCAATGTCGGTTTCGGTCTTGAGGTGCGCCTGTACGACCTTTGGTCCCTCCGGGAGAAGATCTATGTCTCGCGCGCTAAACCAGAAGATAGCGCAAAAACGGACCAGTTGGCTGACGCAGTGAAGTACCGTGAGCGCCACCGAGGTCTTACCGATACCCCCTCGGCCGACGAGCGTGATGATCGGGTGCCGGTCGTCAACAAGGCGCTGTTGGAGCTCCTGCTCTAATCCCTTACGCGTTATGTATTGCGGCGGTATGGGTGGCAGATTACCGAAGCATTTCCCCTGCACGTCTAGGGTACCGAGTCCCTGAGTTTCACTCTTGGGCGAGTAGGCCGCGGGACCCAGGTAGGGTTGCGCGTCCCCCTCGGCCCTATTGCCGCTGAGGTAGGAAAGCAATTCAAATCGTTTTCCGTTGAAGCCACCGTTTGGGTAATAGAAATCCTCCGCCTCGGAGTCGGACTGAATCAGCTCGACTCTGCACGGCAGACCCAAGTATACGTAAACGCCGTTGGCAAGATGGCCCCACTCCTGCGGAGGATGTAACCCCTTGAGCTTGTCAAAGCTGTCCGCAATATCCCCGAGCTGTGTAACTCTGTACTTCCCGGAGAGATTCTGGTGTAGATACGCCCACTGCCTTTTGAACAGCATGCAGTTGTCGCAAAGCAATCGCAGAGACCGTTCAAGGTCGGTGCAAAGGGATTGACATGCGCTGCTCGACGGGGCGCCGTGGCCGCGAGTCCTATTTCTTAGCCCAGCGAAAAGAGTAAACCATCTCTTTCCTTCGAGCTTGAAGGGGATGCCCTCACGATCTTTGTCCAGGCGGCGGAGGCAGGCATCCAGCAGCGACGTTGATTCATGTTGCCACGTTCCCGGGCCCGATTTCTGGTTGAACTCATTTCTCTCGATGTTGGCTTCCTGCACGAGGTGCTGTGACGCGGGGCCAACCAACATCTCATCGATGCTGGCTGTCCACTCACCCAATCCATCGGCCCGAACCAGTCGGTGCAATTGTCGATAGCGATGCCTTTCCGCACTATCCTCGAGCGCGGCGACGAGACCGGCCGCGAACGTCTTGGTGATGGCTTCCCCCGTGTAAAGCAGCGTCAGGAAGAGAGCTAGATCGGAATCCTGGCGCGCAACCTCTACGCGTTCCCACATCTTCTGCACTGGCGCAAGCTTCAACTGAGCACCCTCCTACTGACCTGTAACTCCGAGCAACCGTAGCACGCACGTGTCCTGCAAGGTCCACAGTATTTCCTGACCTGCGAGCAAGAAAGCCACAGACCCACAAAAGGGGTCCGCGCGACGCTTGCTCGCCATAATCCATCGCCGTGATCGATTCGTAAGATATTGCGACCCGTCCCGCATTTTCTCCGGCGTGAAGGCGATCGCCGGATCGCCAGTTTCTAACACTCCCCGGTCACCCGCCTTGCAAGACGTGAGTGGGCTGGCGACGTGCATTGAGCCCTGGCCGCGCACACCTCCAACTACAGGCTGGGCGAACGCCAGCAACGCCAACACCGCTACGAGGAGACGTGACATTAAGTCCCCCTTTGAGGACGCTGTGTGAGTAAGACTACCCGAACCGGCACAGATGTATCACAGCGGAGTGGCCGCGTCAACGGCCAAGGCGGACCAAGGTGGTCTGTTATCGACTTTGATAATCACGAACAGAGTCAGCGATTGCGAAATGAAGCGACCGTTCTGTGCACATCAGCGCCCGCTTTTAGGGTTGGCTTTTGATCCGGATAAGCGTATAGTTAACGGGTAATTCCGGACTGAAGCCATATGAGTTCGCTGCGAGTTCGCCATCTCACCCGCGGGCGCTCTGCGCGTGCATGGATGCCGACGGCGAACCGGGCGTCCGAACCTTTCCGTGTGTGGTGCACGTGTGGGCTGCTTTTCCGAGACCAATCAGCACGTTCGGCGGGGCTGAAGAGCCGAGGGATGGCAGATCAAACCCAAACAAACCCATTGGGGTTAAGCTACATGTTATCAAAGAGATGGCTCAATAATGACAGGATCAAACCCACGGCAGATATCTCAAATAACATCAGTAGCTTACGCGGATTTTGAGGCCCGATTTCTAGATTTTTGTATCAAGTGGGGAAACCCACAAGGATTGTGACAAAATGTTGTCGATCTATATATAAGTCCTTTCGGCGTACAGGGAGGGCGAATTTGGTCGAGGCATGCCGACAGTTCTGCGGCTTCGTGCTTATCGATTCTTCTTTTACGCCGGTGATCGTGATGAGCCGCCGCACGTTCACGTCGAAAGGGATAGCCACGTTGCGAAATTCTGGCTCAACCCGGTCAGGCTTGAGCGAAGCGGCGGATTCAGCAGAAATGAGCTTAACAAAATCGGGCAGGACATCGAGGAAAACGAAGCCAAGCTGATTGAGAGCTGGAATGAGTACTTCAGCCGTTGAAACCGAGAGGCCACGGGCGCAAAACGTCGTCCTCACGGAAGACACGCTAACGGTCGATCTTATGGATGGGCGCACTATCAGCGTTCCACTAGCGTGGTACCCCCGGCTTCAACGCGGGAAGCCGTCGGAACGGCGGAAGTGGCGGCTTATCGGTGATGGAGAAGGCATCCACTGGCCTGAGCTCGACGAAGACGTGAGCATCGATAATCTGCTCACGGGAAAGCATTCGGGAGAAAGTCTGGCCTCCTTCCAGCGCTGGATGGAGGCCCGTGTAGCACATGAGGAGACATCGAAATGCCTGAAGTGAGCGCCGAACGCGGCAAGGCCATTGACTTGGCGCTAACCCAGATCGAAAAGCAGTTCGGCAAGGGCTCCATCATGCGGTTGGGCAGCAAGGACGCCTTGGTGCCCGTCGATGTGATTCCCACCGGCGCTCTCTCATTCGACGCCGCGCTTGGCATCGGCGGCATACCGCGAGGGCGGGTGGTGGAGATCTTCGGACCTGAGTCCAGTGGCAAGACCACGGTCTCGCTTCACGTGGTGGCTGAGGCCCAGAAGCGGGGCGGCATGGCGGCCTTTATCGACGCTGAGCACGCTCTCGATGCCGGCTACGCCAAGAAGCTGGGCGTGGACGTGGATAATCTGCTGGTTTCGCAGCCGGACTACGGCGAGCAGGCGCTGGAGATCGCGGAAGCCCTGGTGCGGTCGAACGCCATCGACGTGCTGGTGGTGGATTCGGTGGCGGCGCTTGTGCCCAAAGCCGAGTTGGACGGTGAAATGGGCGATTCCCTCCCCGGCCTGCAGGCCCGCCTGATGTCGCAGGCGCTGCGCAAGCTGACAGCGATCGTCTCCAAGTCGAAAACCTGCCTCATTTTCATCAACCAGATCCGGGAAAAGATCGGCGTGATGTTCGGTAATCCTGAAACCACCACGGGCGGCCGGGCGTTGAAATTCTACTCGTCCGTTCGAGTGGACGTGCGTCGTATTGCTTCCATTAAGGATGGCGACCGGGTGGTGGGCAACCGGACCAAGGTCAAGATCGTGAAAAATAAGATGGCCGCTCCCTTTCGGGAGGCGGAATTTGATATCCTGTACGGGGAGGGAATCTCCAAGGAAGGCGACCTCGTGGATTTGGCCGTCGGGCTGAATTTGGTGGAAAAGAGCGGGGCGTGGTTTTCCTTTGGCGGCGAGCGGATTGGTCAGGGCCGGGAGAATGCTCGCCAGTTTGTCCGCGATCACGCGGACGTGCGCCGCAAGATCGAACTTGAAGTCCGCAAAGCCCTGAATCTACCGCTTCCGGCTGAACCCCCGTCCGAAGCGGCTGCCGCGGCGGCGCGCGGAAAGAAGTAAGCTAAGTTGTGCCGCCCGCAAGTTGAGGGCGGCGTCGCAGTGGGTTCGGTCTTGAATGTCTGCCTGTCAGCGCAGGCGCCAGAGCCGGCAGTGCAGACCACAAACCTTCGGGAGGGGTTTAGGCGCCGTGAAAAATACCGTTCTCGCTTTGGCTGTTGCCGCTAGCCTTATGCTGGCGTGTGTCACATCCTTGCCGGCGGCAGGGCCCTCCGCCGGCACCACCACTACCAAGCCTTCTACGGGGTCTGCCGCCACTTCACATAAAAGAATCGTTCACCTCCACCACCACGCCGTGAGCAGTCACCAACGCGTCGTCGCTCACCGGCGCCAGGTCGCCCGTTCCATGCATTATTACGGCGGCCCGGGCTGGACGGGCGATCCCGGCGCGGGCGACGACATCGCGGGTGAAGACCCGGCGATTCGTCAGGCGGCCATCAGCGCTCTCGGGTCCCTCAATGGGAGCGTTGTGGTGCTTGATCCGAACACGGGGCGCATCCTTTCCATTGTGAATCAGAAGCTGGCGCTAACGGGCGCCTTCACGCCTTGCTCCACCTTCAAGACCGTGGTGGCCACGGCCGGCCTGGAGGAAGGCATCATCACGCCGGAGACCCGGCTGCGTGCGGAGCCTAGGTTCCTAAGCTACTTCGGCACCAACCGCATTAACGTGGCGCAGGCGCTGGCCGAATCGTCCAACGAGTTCTTCGCCAAGGTCGGCGAGATGCTCGGCTTCTCGCGCGTCACCGAGTGGGCCAAGCGCTTTGGGTTGGGCGAGCGCGCAGGTCTCGATATCCCGGGCGAGTCACCGGGCGTCTTCCCGGATGCGCCTCCGCGGCAAGGGGGCGTGGGTCTTCTCACGAGCTTCGGGCAGGATATCGAGATGACCCCCCTGCAACTGGCGGCCATCGTCTCCGCCATCGGCAATGGAGGCACGCTCTATTACCTTCAGTATCCGCGCACGCCGGCCGAGATTGCCGACTTTCAACCTCGAGTACGCCGTGAGCTTACTCAAGCGGCGCCGTACTTGCCGGACGTCAAGCAGGGCATGGCCGCGTCGGTTCTCTATGGCACCAGCAAACTGGCCTTCAATTCCGAAGAGCAGATCTTCGGCAAGACGGGAACGTGCAGTGAGAACGGCACTCACCTGCGGTGGTTCGCGTCCTTTTCCAGTGAGCAGAAGCCAGACCGGGCGATTGTGGTTCTGCTGAGAGGCGAAGGCTCCATGTTCGGCCTGCACGCGCCGGAAGTGGCGGGCAAGATTTACAGGGACATGATCGCCAGCGCCAAGACTGGGACTCAGGCCAGCAGCCTTGTGCCGGCTACCGCCACGCCCGGCGCGGTGGCGTGGTAAGCCGCCCTCACTTTTCAGCCGGTACTGAAAAGTCGTAGAGGAAACCGGGCAGATCGCGCCCGCGGAAAAGATAGAAGCCGTACTCACCCGCATCGAGATCGTCTGCAGGCTCCAGACGAAAAACTCCGCTTTCAATCGCCCGCGAATTAAACTGCACCTGCGACTGCAGGGGGATTCCGGTGTTCGCTTTCCATTCGCCCTGCTGGCTAATCGTAAACTCGCGTCGATTTTTGTGCGGCTTCAGCTTCACAAGCACGAGATCGCCGGCGCCCGTAGATTCAGCGTCTGAAGGAGCCCGGTAATAGAAGACAGGCGTTTCGGTGACCCGTTGCGCCGCGTGCGCGCCGAGGATCTCCGCTTTGGCTTGACTGCCGACTCCGGGTAATGAGTCCTTGAGCGGAACCTTGCTCTTGCCGCCTTCCACAGTGACCGAACGGCCTTCGATCCGCACCAGACCTTGAGGCGTCAGGTAGTAGAGCCCGGGATCGGGAGGAACTTCCACCGATGCGGCCTGGAAGAAGCCGGCAAGAATGATGAGCGCGGCGAACATGACGGAACGGTGCTGCTGCCGGCGGACACCGCCAGCAAGGCGCCGTCAAGATTTTATCGAAGAGTAAAGGCCAAAGCCAGCGCTCCGGCAAAACTCGTGCCCGTGAAGTTGACCACGCCGTTCGTTACAAGTCCTCGCCGTTCAAGGGTAGCGCCCAGAACGCTGTCCAACAGGTTGCCGGCCACGGCTGCGGCAAATGCTACCGCGGCGCCGCCCGCGCTGGCGAGGCCAAGGGTGAATCCGAGGGTTACAATCATTGCCGAGGCGAGAAGTCCTGCGGACGTTCCGATGAGAGAGATACCACCGTTCTCTCCTGCAGCCACAGCTTGCCATGTGGTGACGAGATGCGCCCGCGGCGAGAGCCACTGTCCGATCTCGCTTGCCACCGTGTCACCCGCAGCTTCGGCGAAGGCGGCCACAAAGGCCACGAGAAACGCATGCTCCTGGTGAGTGGCGATCACCAAGACCGCGAAGAAAGCGCCGGGAGCAATGTTGGCTAGAGCCTCACGCCAGCTTCGCGCTCCGCCAGCGTGCTCCGCCACGCCGCGCTCCGCCTTGCGCGCATAACCCAGCCGTGTGGCGAGCGAGCCAAGCACAACCATCGCCAGCAAAACCAGGAAGCTCTTCCATCCCCATCCGAGGTAAACAAGCACGCCCAGCACAAAGCCCAAGGCCGCTCCAGAGCGGCTGACGGTCCGAGCGGCCATGGCGCCGAGCGCGAAGGCGAGATTGATAACCACGGCAAGCGCGAGCCGCCGCCCGAGATATGGCAGGTTGCTATCGAGTGCCGAACGTTCAACGAGCCAGGCGCAGAACATGAAGCCGCCGCAGACCAGGGGAACGGACACGTTGTCATCGAGGCCGATGGGTGTGCTCTCGATGCCCGTGCCCAGGAGCGCAGTCAGAGCACAAATCAGAAATGTCTTATCGGTGGGCAAACTCGGATTCACCCAGCGGGTGAGAACGTAAGCGCCTGCCGTGCCTGCGAGGGTGAAGGCCACAAAGCCAGCCCAGGTCTTGCGGTGATTCCAGGGAAGTGCCACGCTCCGGACGCCTTCACCGGCGATGCCAGCCGCGCCGTCGCCGAGCGCCATGATCGCCCACGCCGCCGCGGCTATCTCCAGGTGATGGCGATAAAGCAGGATGAGCACGAGCACCGAGATGGGATACAGAATGATGCCCGTGTATGCACCCGGCTCTTCGGTAGCGTTCGTTGCGCTGTTGTGCGGCGAACGGGAAGAAGCGTCCAGCGCCGGCGGAATTTTCCGCAGGTCAGCGCCGAGGTTCGGCAGGAGGAAGAGATTGAAGACTAGCGCCAGCACAGCCGCGCCTGCTGCCTCCAGCCAGGTCAAGAACGGCAGGAGAAAAGCAAACCCGAGCATCGACATGTGCACGATCTTGCGGGTGGACAAAAGCGGACGTGGAACGGCGGTTGCGGTAAGTTGATTCATGGCTTCGCCCGCTCAGTGCCTTTCACATGATCCATCATGGCATTGAAAGCATCAGGCAAGCCGGCTTCGAGAGGAGTGATGCGATACCCGAGTTCCCGCACTGCCTTGGCGCTGGAATAAACCCAGTCGTGCTTGAAAATCTCCACCACGCCGGGCGTCAATGTGGGTGGATGGCCAGTGGCGATCGACACGGCAACGTCTGCGCCTCCGAGCAACTTCGCCACCCGGAACGGTAGCCGCCGCACAGGACGGCGCCGGCCGGAGATCTGCGCAAGCACGGCGTAGAAGTCATTCAGGGATCGGTTGTCTCCGCCGAGTACATACTCCTGTCCGGCCTCGGCCTTCTCAAGCGCCGCCAAGTGGGCCGCGACTACATCCGCGTTATGGGCAAAACTCCACCGCTGTTTTCCGGAGCCGACAATCGCGGGCATTATTTTGAAGCAGTACTGATACATCATGCCGCCTACCAGGTTGCCCTCCGTAAATGGGCCAGGACCATAAATCACACCGGGCACGAGCGCCATCACAGGGTAGCGCCCAAAACCTTCGCGACGCAGCCAGTCAAGTGCTTCCGCCTTGCTCTGCTCGTATTCGTTCGAGAAGGGCCCAGTATGTCTCAGCGCCTCGCCCAAGTTGGCATCACTCGACGGTCCGAGGGCGATAAAGGAAGAAGTGTAAACGATGCGCTCGGCTCCGGCATCCGTCGCGGCCTGGCACAAGAGCTTGAGCCCCTCCACATTGACGCGCCGGAAGTCACTCTGGCGCCGTGCCCACATCTTCACGAGCGCCGCGGTGTGAATCACGAACCGAGCCCCGCGAACGGCGCGCGCCACAGCGTCGGGATCGCACACATCACCGGTGACGACGTCGCAACCGGCAGCGGCGACGTCGAAGGGGAGCCGCGACGGATCGCGCACGAGTACGCGAAACGGTTCGCCGCGGCGCACAAGCTCTCGCGCGATTTGCGAACCCAGATAGCCGGTGGCGCCCGTTAGCAGAACCATGGTTCAGTTCCGAAATTCCTCCGACTTGGGCTTCATCCAATAAGATAAGCCGCCGCAACCCCGAGGTGGCCAACCATCATCATCCAATACATGTGGCGCCAGGAGGGATGGTTCTCGCCTTCGGAGACGAGTCGTTCCGGATGTCGGTTCATCAAATAGATGACGCAGCTACCCCAGATCAGAAGGATCATGCTCAATGCTAGGATGGCGCTGCGGTTACCGCTGAGTACCCGGAGCCACACGCCGGCGGCCAGAATCAGCCAGGGCAGCACGAACGAGGGACTGATGGCGCGGGCAGCCCATGCCGGCCCGTAGCGTACAGGCAGGGTGATGCAGCCTGCGGCCCGGTCGCCTTCGATGTCAGCGAAGTCCTTGGTGGTGGTGGCGCCGAGGAGGAATACGAAATAGATGAAGCCAATGTACCAGGGCTCAAGCGATCTCAAAACGGTGGCGACGGACGCCCAGCCAGCCACTTTGAGCAGTTCGCCCCGGACGAGGGCGATGGTCAGGTTTGATCCAATCGGGTGCTGCTTCAGGCGCGCCGGTGGTGCGGAATAGAGGACGGTGGCGATCGCAGCGATAACGTAGATCGCGAACGTCTCGAGGTTCACCGGTGCAACCAGCGCCAGCGCGACAGCGTAGGCCGCGATCACGAAGGTCCAGGCCCCGCGAAGCGTCAACTCACCAGAGGGAAGAGGCCGGCTTGGCTTGTTGATACGATCATTTTCAAGGTCGCAGATTTGGTTGAGGGCGTTCGAGGCGGCATTGAGTACCGCAGCAGCCAGTACTGCGAGGGCTACGTGCATGGCCGGAAAGCGAACATGAGTGGCGCCAAAGCCAATGAGCGAGCCGGAGAAAATCCCAACCATAGGCGGGACCAAGGTGAAGGGCCGGGAAAACCTCCAGTACATGCCGAGTTTGCTCATACTGGGATGGAATTTGGCATGGGCAGGCTCTTTGCGCGTTGAAACTTCGGAGACGACAAGATAAAATAACAAATTACAGCGTTCTGAAGGAGATCCATGAAAGAGAATATTCATCCCGCCTATCATGAAGTAACTGTGGCGTGTGCCTGCGGGAGCACGTTCAAGACCCGTTCCACGTATAAGGGTGACGTGTTGCACCTCGAGATTTGCTCGAACTGCCATCCGTTCTTTACCGGCAAGCAAAAGCTGGTGGACAGCGCCGGCCGGGTGGAGCGCTTCCAAAGGAAGTACCAGCGCGTGCCCAAAACCGAAACGGCAACAGCGAAAGCGCCTGCGGCCCGAGCTTAGCTTTTCGAATTTGCCCCCGCCGGCCGCTCGCTTGGAGCTTGGAAATCGCAAGGTCTGAGTATCGGCTCAGAGGCGAACGCTATCCCGAGCACATGGAACTCAAGCTTGGCTAATCACCAGACGTCTGATGTATACGTCACCAAGCCGAGAGTCTATCTCTTGGGACGTCAGGCAGTCGTAAATGAAGAACTCGCCCGCTTTCTCAGCGATGAGGGGCTGGAGTTCGCTACGGACAGTTCCCACGCCGCGGAGGTGCTGGCCGAGGCAGCGGGCCGCACTTGCTACATGTCGTTCGGCAAGGGCCGCAAGTCCAATCAGGAATACATCGAGAACATTTTGGTCTCGAAGCATGGGAGCGTTCTCGAGCACGCCGTCTGGAATCTGCTCATCACCGGCGTCAGCCGCGCTCTGACGCATGAACTGGTTCGCCATCGCGCCGGGTTCGGTTATTCGCAGCTTTCACAGCGCTACGTGGATGAGAGCGAGGCGCGTTACGTGGTGCCGCCTCTTTTCCAGCAGGATGACGCCTTGCGCGCCAAGTGGGAGCAGGCTATCGAGACCGTCCGCGAGGCTTATCGAGAACTGGCCGAAGCCGCTTCCGGGTTAGTTCAGCAGCAGCATCCTGACATGGCGCCGCGCGACCGGCGCAAGTGGGCGCGGCAGGCCGCACGCTCCATCCTTCCGAACGCCTGCGAAACGAAGATCTTCGTCACCGGCAATTCGCGTGCTTGGCGGCACTTCCTCGAGCTGAGGGGCAGTCCTCACGCTGATACTGAAATTCGTTTGTTGGCGGTGGAGGTAGCACGGATCCTGGTGAAAGAGAGCCCCAACATCTTCCACGATATCGAGCTTGTCGATGAGCCGGACGGTTTGCCGTCGGTACGTGTGCAGCATTCAAAAGTGTAGCGGCTGGCTTAGCCGGGGTTGACAACTCGCAACGTCACGGCGAAAAGTGCTAGACGCCGGTTCCGGGCTGTGGTATTATCCTCGTGCGTTTGTTGCTCTTGTAGGACCTTTTGCGTTCGAAGTGAAGGGCTGCAAGGTAGCGCTTGCAGCCGTTTTATTTTCAGCCTGAAGGCCGGGAGAACAGACAGTATCAAACTTGAAGGAGTAGAAGTAAAAGTGAGTAGCAACAGGGAGCGTGGAACTGTCAAGTGGTTCAATTCTGCCAAGGGATACGGCTTCATCCAGCGCAGCGAGGGTGAAGACGTCTTTGTCCATTACTCAGCCATTCAGGGCGACGGCTATCGCAACCTCCAAGAGGGTGCGTCAGTCGAGTTCGAAGTGGTCAAGGGTCCCAAAGGCTTTCAGGCCGCAAACGTGGTTCAGGTCTAGTCCTTAGGGAGCCGGACTCATCGTCCGGCTCCCTGCGCTTCAGTATTTGATTCATTTCCAAGTCACCGCCGCTAACATTCCCAACCGTAGTGTGGAGTTTCCCGGATGTCGGCATTCTGCTGGCATCGCCTGGCCCGGAGTTCGGCTTTACACTTGGAGGGCGAGCGGTGGCCGCCAGCGCGAGTCGAGGATTGCTTCAATGGACGTGATGTTGGAGGAGATTGTCCAGCAACCCGCAGCGCTCGCCGACCTGCGTAAATACTACGAGAGTCCAGGCGCGATTCCTCGCAAGGCCGTCCGAAGCTTGGCGGCGCACTGGCCGCCCACTGTAATCTTCACAGGAATGGGTTCGTCGTTGTTCGCAGCATATCCTGCCCAAGCCTATCTCGCTTCCCGAGGCATCCGCGCAGTGGTATGGGAAGCGGCTGAACTCCTCCATCATCACCTTGGCGTTCTGCGATCCGACACCTTGTTGGTGGCCGTGTCGCAATCCGGCGAGACCGTGGAAATCACACGGCTGCTCGAGCAACTGCCCGCCAAGGTCGCCGTCGCAGCGGTGGTCAATGTCGAGCGCAGCACGCTTGCGCGCCGCGGGCGCGTCCTGCTTCCCATGATGGCGGGCCGGCAAGCCAATGTAAGTACCAAGACCTACGTTTGCAGCGTGGCCGTGTTGATGTACTTGGCCTTCGCCATCACCAACGAATCCCATCGTCATCTCACTCAGGTTTTGCTCAAGGCGATTCACGCGCAGGAACGGATCCTGGACCGACGTCACCTGGTCATGGCTCCTACCGTGGAGTTTTTTGACCATCCGCCGTATGTTGCCTTGATGTCGCGCGGTCCCGATCTTGCTTCTGCGTACCAAGGCGCGCTGATGTTGAAAGAAGTGGTCCGGATGGGCGCCGAGCCCATCAGCGCTGCCCAGTTTCGCCACGGCCCTATCGAGATTGTAAATCCCAACCACCGCTATGTGATTTTTGCCCGGCAGCGGCAGCCGGACCCCGCGGCAAAACGGGCCACGAATACCGGTCGTCTGCTGCTGCGCCTCGCCAAAGACATCCAGTCTCACGGCGGCAAAGTCCTTTTGTTCACCGACCTGCCCTTTCCGGACACGACGAATGTGCGAATCCTGAAGGTCGAGCCCCTCAAGCTGGGCCTCGGAACCCTGGTTGACACGCTCTACATGCAGCTCTTGGCCCATGACATCGCCACCCGCGCGGGCCTCGAACCCGGTAAATTTTGGATCGCCGAGGGTGTTACTCGCGTCGAGTAGCCTGGCGACCCCCGAGCGAATTCGGCTCGACCTTTTAGCCGGGGCGAGCGTCCAATGCTAGGATTTGCGACCCAGTGACTTCCATCTGCGGCGCGCGGCCGCAGATGGACGATCACACCAAGACGAGGAGGCGAGAAATGAAAACGAGGATCCTGGCCGGTGCGATGGTATTACTCGCGGTAACTTCCCTGCACGCGCGGCAAAACCAGAAGATCGGAGTTGAGGGTGGCGACGTCGATGACCGCGGTTCGGCGCGACTGCTCTACTGGAACGGTCAGACGAATGCAGCCGCCGGACAGTTCGCGATCAATTATGGCCGACCTGTGTGGCACAAGGAGTATGATGACCCTGCCAAGTTTGATTCCATCACCAAGGGCAAGGTCTGGCGGATGGGAAGCAACTACTGGTCGAATCTCTATACGGATGTTCCGCTCACAATTGCAGGAACCGCCGTAGCTCCGGGTTTGTATTTCATGGGCCTTCAGCGATCGGCCGATGGCTCTTCCTGGAACCTCGCCTTCATCGATCCGCTCAAGGTTCGAAAAGAGCGCATCGACGCATTTGACATCCGGAAAGCCAAGGTGGAATTCACGACACCGATGAGCATTGAGCCCGCCAGTTCTGAAGCCGTCGAGAAGCTCACCATCACCCTGACGCATCCCGAGAACGACATTCACAACGCCACCCTTAAAGTGGCGTGGGGACACTTGGCGCTCACTGCCCCCGTCAAGGTCACGGTCGGCGATTAAGGGCGCCGAACGCAGAGAGACTCAAGACGGTTCCGTTTCGCGGGAACGCCCGGCCCTGGTGATCCGCTGTCATGCCGGTCAGCGCTTGAACGGCCGCTGGCCCAGAACCTTGCCGCCTTCCTGAATCGTATACGTGGAGTTGGCGCGCAGGTTCTTGAGCATGTCCTTCTGGCCGCTGGGCCAGTCAATCTCGACGTCTGCGTCTGAGGCCTTGGCGAGCCCAAACGTCAGTGTCAATTCGCTCTGCGAACAGTAGCTGGAACCGGAGTGCACCGTCTGGTAGCCCTCGTCCTCGGAGCGCCCGGATGGGCGCACATGGACGACAGCGCCGATGCCATCCCGATTCGACCGCACGCCGACGGTATGAATACGAATGGCATTGTTCTGGCTGCCGCCTACGTTGTGGAACAGATACGCCGGTCCACCGTTCGTCGACAGCAGAATGTCCGGCGCGCCATCATCGTCGATATCGGCGTAGGCGGCGCCGCGGGCAACGAGCGACTTGGTGAATCCCAACTGCTTCCCAACTTCGTTGAAGCGGGCATTTCCCTTGTTGTCGCGGCCCTCGTTGTGGAAGGCCAACGGCAATTCGGTGTAGGCGACTTGAGGTTGAATGCGATTGATGTCCGGCTCGATGTGGCCATTGGCCACAAACAGATCAGGCAAGCCGTCGAGGTCGTAATCAAAGAAGAAGAGGCCGAAGGAGAGCGAAAGCAGGCTTGACCGGCCGATGGATGAAGCGGGCGCGATGTCGATAAAAAACCGGTTCTTCTCGTTGTGGTAGAGGCCGAGCATCTGGTTTGAGAAGTTGCCGATGGCCAAACTTGGGTAGCCGGAATCATCGAAATCCCGCGCATCGATGCCCATCGCGCCGCGCGCGATTCCGTCCTCGCTGAAGGCGATGCCCGCCTGCACGGCCTGTTCGGTGAAAGTGCCGTTGTGGTTGTTGTGATAGAGCTTGTTCGGTTGCGTGTCATTGGAAACCGCAATATCCGGCCAGCCGTCGCGGTCGTAATCAATGATGGCCACGCCCAGTGACTTGCCGGTTGTATCGGCAATGCCGGCTTTGCCCGTAACGTCCTCGAAGTGCCCGTTTCCAAGATTGTGAAACAGGCGGCAGGTGTCGCCGTGATACGCTTCCGGCGTGCAATAGGACTTGGTGTGGCCGTCGAGCGAACAGTAGATGTCCGTCTTCGGCGTCCACTGCACGTAATTGGTAACAAATAAATCGAGTTTACCGTCGCGGTCGTAATCAAGCCAAGCCGCGCTGGCTCCGAAACCCGAGTTGTTCACACCTGCTTCCCGCGTGACGTCCTTGAAGGTCCCATTGCCCTGATTATGAAATAGACGCGACTGGCCGAGGCCGGTGATGTAGATGTCATCCCAGCCGTCGTTATCGTAGTCGCCGATCGCGACACCCATTCCGTACATCTCGACCGCCAGACCGGCCCTGGCGGTGACGTCCGTGAAAGTGCCGTTGCCGTTGTTGTGATAAAGCTTCAGGGTTCGATATTGGCCGGAGTGATGATCCGGAAAATCGCTGCCTTGCACGAGAAGGATGTCCGGGTTGCCGTCGTTATCGTAATCGATAAAGGCGCAGCCCGCTCCCATGGTCTCCGGCAGGTAGTGCTTCCCGAAGGCCCCCGTATAGTGCACAAAGTTAATGCCCGATTTTTGCGTGATATCTACAAAGTGAACAGAAGAATCGGCGACGACAGAGCCAGTGCGCCCTCCAAAGCGGGTGGGCACAGCTAAGAAGGCAATCACGACGGCCAAGCTAGAAATCGGGATTAGCCGGATGAGACGCGGAACAAGGCTTGGGCGCTGGAGGATCACTTGGACGCCGGTCCTCCAGCAACGCAGGCGGTTTCAGAAACGTGCGGTCCGTGCCGGCCAGCCGATGAGCCTAAGCCCTTTGCCGCTGCCGTGTTCACGTGTACCGCCGGCCTGGGTCTTCTGCTTTCTGCATACTGCTTACGGCCTGCCCGTTGGTTCAGCGCCACCGAAACGTGTTCGTGGATGGGCTGCGCCTCATTGTTATCATCGGGGTGATCGAGCTTGAAGGGCCCGGTAATCGCCTGGGCACTTTCGTTCGCCTTGAAGCGCAGGTACAGCTTCTCTTCGCGGGAGGCCAGCGCGTCCTCATTGAGGCCGCGGTAACAGAGCATGAGGTTGTAATGGGCCTCCAGATCCTCGGGGTCAATGCTCAAGGTGCGATCATACTCGGCCACCGCCTGGCTGTATTTGCGCTGCAGAAACAGCATGCGGCCCATCTGATTGCGGTTCACACGATCGCTCGGGTAGCGGGCAGCGGCCAGCGAGAATTGATGATACGCATCAGGGTAATCGCCGTCCGTTTTCAGCGCCAGTCCGTCAAAGTAATGGGCGCTCGCCAGGCTGGGGTTCACTTCCATCGCTTTGGCCAACATCGGTTTTGCCGCTTCGATGTTGCCCTCCTGAATGAGAGCCCTCGCCACATTCACCCAGCCGTCGGCGTAACCCGGCCGTTCCTGGGTCACGATCTTGAAAGCGCGTTCGGCGCCTTTTAGGTCGCCCTGCAGCAGCAAGCCGATGCCGTAATCGTTCCAGCGCTCCCAGTCGTGGGGGTTCAACGTGACGGCTTCCTGAAACTCCGGTTCGCGCTTGGACGCTGGCGCCACCGGTACGGTCTTGGTGTCCTCCGACATCACCACAATCGGCACGTTCGGTATGCCCTTGATGCTTTCCGAGTCCCCAGCCGTGGATCCCGTAAATACCCACTGGCCGTCGTCATAGTCCTTGGTCACGTTCGGGTACGGGTTGGAGGGGTCGCGCACGCCGGCAAACGCCCACTGCGTGTTCCACCAACTGAATTTGCGGTAGTTCAGCTTGGCGATGAAAGTAATGTGGTCGCCCACGTCGCGCGGCACCTTCAAGCGATAGTGAATGGTGTCGGCCGCGCCCGGGGGAATCAGGTGGGCATATACCACCGCGTGGGTTGACCAGGCGTTACGCTTGTTGATGACGTTGCCGTGCTCGTCAAGCTGAAGCGATTTGTAGAAGTGCGCGCCGGGATCAACCGGTCCCTTGCCGTTGTCGGCGACTTCGCCGCTCCAGAAAATAATGCGGCCCTTGCTGTCGCGCGCTTGCAACTCCACCCAGCAATCAAAAGCGTCCACGGTGCCGCCCGGAAAGAAGTGGCCCACCTTTCGCGTGCGCACAACCACTTCCACGCGCGCCGTCTCGCCCGGATGCAAAGCGGCATCGGCCCGTCCCAGCGGCGCCTCAAGGCGCGCCGGCGGCGCGCTGATGGCGAGGGGCGACGTGAGACCCTCCGCCGACTCCTCACCCACCGCAAAGGTGCTGGCGAGCTGCGGACCCGCGCTGGCGGCGCTGGGGATCGCTCTCGACGTCTCAGCCGGCTCCTGCGCCAGGCCAAAAATGTCCACAGTGACCGCGTCTTTGAGGAACTTCTCCACGTCCGCTACCTGCGCCTCGTCGCCGTGCGAGGTGGGAACGGCAGTATTCGCCGCCGCAAATCGATGCGAGTGCACGTAGCCGTTGATGTTGCCGAAGTCCTTCGAGGGTACCAGCGGCATGTGGCAGTCTTCGCACTCCTCAGGCTTGGGCGGGTAGTAGAAGGACCGAGCGCCCAGGCCGGAAACACCGCTGGCCTGCCAGTTGTCGTAGTCGTCGAAGCCGCGAATCCAGCGGTAGTGGTTCACCGGAACATCGAGGTGCACTTTGTGGCAAGCCGAACAGAACTTCGGCGTCTGGCCGCGATCCTTGTGGAACGGCTTCAGAAATGCCTCACGGTGCGGCTTGGGGTCAAGCCTCACGTCGTAATCGTGGAGGAAGCGCAGGAACGGGTTCTTGCTTTCGGCCAGCTCGGCCAGCTTCGGGTACTCGAAGGTGATGCCGCCCTGGCCCATCGTGCTGTCCACGTGAACGATGGCGTGGCACGACATGCAGCCCAGGCCGTTTTGGCCAGCGGGTGTGTTTTCGATTTCACGGATGGGAAACCTCTGCATCTTGCCGGCGATCGAGAGGGCGTGGTCATGGCAGCCGCCGCACCACAGCGACGGCTTGATGCCGATGGTGTCCTGCATGTACTCGACAGCCTTGCGGTACCACTGGTTGTTGAACGACGCGAAGTGGTGCATGGAGCTTTGCCACTGGTCGTAGATGTCCTGGTGGCAGCGGCGGCAAGACTCCGAATTCATGAAGAACGTGGAGAGTATCGGCCGGTCATCGGAAGTTTGGGCCGAGCTCGGAAACATCAGGCTTGAGGCGCCGCCGCCTTCCTGATCCATGGTAAGCGGCGGAGTGGACGGGTTGCCGATGATGTACTCGGAATTGGGGAAATAATGCTGGTAGCCCGCAGCCGCCAGGTAGAATGTCAGCGACCCGAACATAACAGCCGCGCACCATTTCCACGCGCGAGTTTGTAATTGCCAGGTCCCAGCTTCCAACTCCGGCGGCCCTTCGTTCGCGTGCCTTCTCTGCCTTCCAGCGAACTGCGCTTCTGATTCTGCGATCTCGAAGTCCGCTTTCGCCAGCCGCGCCTCCGCCTTGGAAATCTCCAACTCGAACTTCGAGCGGCCTCCGCCAGCGCCCGTCGCTCCAAAGCTCGATGCCGTTTCGGCGTTGGGTGTCGCCCCGGCGCTTGATGCCGCTTTGGCGTGGGGTATCCCTTCGGCGTTGGGTATTGAGTCTTGGATCGAGGCTGATCTCGAAGCGAATTTGGAATCTCGAATTTCGAATTCCGGATTTCCGTCCCCAGGCCTGACAAATGCTCGCGCAGGATCAGAAGCCGGCGTCACACTCGCGGCTCCCGGTTCGACTCCCATGGCCGCAGCCGCTGTGGGAGCTGCCGATGCGGTGCCCGGCTCGACCTTAGTTGCGGGTGCCAGGCCAGGCGGCTCGAGCGCGGCTGCGGGTGTCAAGCCCGCCATTCCGGCCGCCGATGCGCCCTCTGTTTCCGAGGCTCCCGAAATTTCGGCTTCCTGTTCGCGGTTCCAGGCTTGCGCCACCCGCAGCGTGAGGTGTACGAGCAGGAAGAACAATCCACCCATCGCGCACCCGACGTGGATGTACAGTTCCAAGCTGTGCGGGCGCGTCATGCCTGCGATAGCCAGATACACCCCGAATCCAGCGGCGATGGCGAGCAAAGTGAGTGCAACCGCCGCAGTCTTGGTGGCGAAATAGGCCCGGTGACGTACTACAAAGGCGATCAGCAGGACTCCCACCAGAAGGCCCAGGAAGGGGTGCGCTAAGTCGTTCGCCACGGAGAATATGTTGGGGCTGCTGAAAGCGGCGACGTAGGCGCTATTCGCCGCCAGAAGAAGGCCCAAAACAATCAGCCATCTTCCTAAGGGAAAAGACGAGCTGGAGGGACGATCATCGTTCACGGCAAGCTCTGAGGCCAATTCCGGCTACGGCCTGGACGACAAAGGACAACGCGCCTCATCGATCAGTGTCAATCCAGGCGTCGCGAAGGGCGTATTCGTCTTCCGGGCCAAGGCGTTCATGTTAATCCAAATTGGGGCCCGGGAGCCGCTCTAATCAATCTAAACTCGCAAGCTAGTCTCTTCATGCTAGCGGAACACAAAGACCGCGATTTCGCCGGATTCGGCGGGGAAGCCGGCTGAAGCCCCGCCCATTTCGAACCTGGTGAGTCGTCATGTCGCTTCGCGACACCCCCAAGGCACGAAAATGGCGCTATCGAGGCGAAGAGACGCTCGTTCGAAAACAAAGCACTTAGCGCCTATTTTCGGAACAGAGAAAGCTGGAGAAAGTGGGGAGAGCGCTCCGCTTGCTCGGCGGCGGCTCATTGGGTTATTGTAAGCGCTCATTCGGGCATTGACCCCGGCAGCGAGGTAGCTCATGGGCGACGCACTCGGCAAGCTCATCAAGTTCCTCGATCAGCTCCTTCCGTTTCTTGAGACCGCTCCGGTTTGGCTTCGCTACTGGATCTACGCGCTCATCATCCTCAATTTCATTACCATCGCCGTTGTATCGGTGTCCTATCTCATTACGAAACAGAAGAGCGCCGAGGCTGGCACTCTGGAGCACTTCAGCCTTGACGATCCGGGCGCCAATACCGTGATTCCGCTCGGAGAGACGGGCCGCTGGATGGTGGCCGGAAAGTTTCCCGTGATCGCCGCGGATCAGGATGTGAAGCACGACGTTCAGATTGAAGTGCGGCGATTGCCTGGCCGGGAGAAGATCCCTCAAAACGGCTCGGCAACCATTTCCACGGCATACGGAGCCTGGCGGTTTGACTCGGCGGAGTTTCCGGGCGAAGGGTCCTACGAAATTGTGGCCACGGCGGCACTCGGCGACGGCACCGGCTTTCGTTCCGTGCAGGTGACTTGCGCCGACAAGGCCACCGCTTATCGGCAGAGTATTGTTCGCGACCGTGAACGGCGCAGTGCCCCTCCCATTGCCTGGTCCAAAGCAGACCCAGCGGAACTGCAGCGAGTTAAGGATCAGTTCGCGGCGCTTCAGAATCAGTTCTATCAGCAGTATATGGTGGCGAACGATCTCCCGCAGTCCCTTGAAACCGTGAACCTCGCTCTGAATGTGCTAGAGCCTCTGATTCCGGCCTTCCCGGATGACTATGACTTGCAGACGTTCCGCGCTTATATGCTTAAGAACTACGGCATGATCATGCGCGACATGGGGCGCGCGACGGATGCCGATTGGAGTCTCGATGAAGCGGGGAAAATGTTCGAGGCCGTTCATCAGCAGAAACCAAACGACGCCTCGGTGTGGAACGGCCTGGGCACCATCGCCATGCTGCGCGGCAATCCTCAAGTGGCCCTGCAGTGCATTGATCAAGCCTTGTTTTGGCAGCCGGGTTACCCGGAAGCCCTTCACGATCGCGAGCTTGTGCTAGCCGCGCTGAAGGCGCAGCAACAACCGCCGGGACATTGATTGCCCCCTTAAACGGCTAACGAACTTGCGGAGCCGCCGGCTTCTCGGAAGCCGTTGCACAGTCGCCAGGCGGCGGGCCCGACTTGGTCATTACGCGGCCGATGCTAGCCTGCGCGGCCGCATACGTGACAGGCGTCAACTTGAAGCTTAGCGTTTTTCCGAGACGCGCCACTTGGATGGTAACCGGAGAGGGCTGCCTCGGTGACAGAATTCCTTGAAACTGGGCGCGGTCGATGTCTGCCATCGGCGTGCCGTTGAGGGATTGGATGAGGTCGCCCACGTACAATCCGGCGTCAAAGGCCGGTGAGGGATAATCGAACTTGCGCCTGTGGGCCGGAAATTTTGGGGACTACCAACCACGCGATCGCCCGCTGCGGGTGGCGCACACCTGGTACTTCACACGGTTCTGCGTCACGAACGACACCCGGAAGTCACAGCCTGAACTCGATTACCGTATAGTAATCAGCGTTATACTGATAAATCGATCGTGACCTGGGCGCCTTCAGACTGCCCTTGGAGGTGGGGCCGTGACTGAGTTAGTCGCCGGGAGCGTTCCTGTGGCTCTCGTCAGGTCCTTTACACCCAATTCGGAACAATTGGCCACGGTCGGGCAAAGAGCAAACCCAAATTTGCCACGCAAGGGTAGGGCAGGGCCTGGCTCCAAAATCGCCCCTTTTTCAGGGCACCCCCCCGGGGGGTATGCCCTAAATGCAAAAACGAACCCGAGAAGTTGTTTAGAATCATCAAAAGTGCCAAAAAACGAACCTAAAACGAACCTAAAGAAAGCGCCGGGATAAACCGACCTGGAGTTGAGGATGAAAGAGCCTCACAGGAAAGGAGTAGCGATCCACCCTGACCCCGAGTCATGCGCCAGCA
>DATJYK010000322.1:0-7083 GCA_035578005.1 Terriglobia bacterium | reverse complement strand
AACGCGCCGCTCAATGCCATATTCGAGCGCAGCGGGAAGCGAAGGGTGTGAGGAGGGAGCTTCGATCGGACTGGGCGGGCTCACATTCGTCTGGCTCGGCCGCATCGGCCTCCGTGATGCGTCCATTAGTCGGCACCTCGCGAAACATCGATTATCGCCCATCCGGGCCTTGATTTCGTCGAACCACATGTGGCTGACACCCTTATCGCCGCGGGCACTGTGGGCCACCGCATGAAGCGGCTTCCCCTTTCCTCTGCGGATTGCAGCCTTCACTGTCATCCTGGGTGCGATGGCCTGCGCTCATCGCCACTCCGACACCGCCCTCTGTTTGGAGGCAGTGGGCTGCCGATTCCCGGAGAGGCGAAGGCGTTCATTCTGGACTGGGTCGATTAGATTCTGATGGAAGGGATCGCCAGCGTCATCAGTCTGATGCACGAACGCGATCTGCAATCCTATCAGCAGATCGACTGGGGAGGCCTGACCTTCACCGCCTTTCTGGAGCCTGAAGGACTCACCGTGTGTCACCTACCGGCAGGCACCCAGGACGAGTTCTTCGCCGCTCGACAGATGCCAACCGGCGGGCAAAGTACCACCCGTTGACACCTGCAAGTTCTCGGCCTTGCATCGAGCGTCTGTTGGCGACGAGACAGGGCCTGCGTTGCCGCGATCGGCAAACTCGATAACCTGCGTAGAATCTGCGTGATTCCGCCAAATTCGTTGGATCTGCTTCCTCTCCGTATTCTTCATCGCTGTGCTTTTCCGGATGGAACTCTGCTTGCCCTTTTTGGGCGAGTAGTGGGTTGAGATGAAATTGGCCGTTTGCAAGGCCGGGGAAAACACTATGGCGAGTAACACGACTGGAGCAGATCTGCGGCGCGGGTTTATGAGAACTGGAGTAGAGCGAAGCCTGAGGAGCGGGTTGAGCGCGCTGCTGGCATATCGCACGAGACCGCTACGGCAGCGAACCGGGGCTATGTCCAAACAAAAACTCGCAGTTCTTTTTCTGTTGTTATGTCCTACATTCATGAAAGCGGCAGATCTTAAATCGGAGACGCTTCAGGCATGGGACGCTTATATTCGTCGGGCGCAAGTCCGCATGCAGGAGCGCTCCCGTGGACAAGCTCCTTTTCTACGAGTGGATGAGTCTCCGGAGCTGCTCGAGCGCGTACGCATTGGTGGGATCTTCGTCGAGCCGGAGGGCGGTGAGAGTCCGCGTGTCGTGCCGAGCGGACTGATCCACGACTGGGTGGGGGCAGTTTTCGTTCCAAATGCCACGCTCGATGAAGTGACGGGCGTGCTAAATGAATATCAACGCTATGTGGATTTTTACCGACCGATGGTTGCAGAATCCGGGCTGCTCGAGCAGGGGCCGAATAGGAATTTGGTCCGGCTGCTCATGACTCAAAAGGCATATTCCGTGACAGCAGCCGTCGAAACTGATGACGAAGTCCACGTTGTAAGGCTAGGAGGCGACAGAGCTTACAGGTTGAGTACTTCGATCCACGTGCAGGAGATTGCCGACTACGGCAAAGCCAGCGAGCACGTTCTGCCGCAGGATCACGGATCAGGTTACATTTGGCGAACGTGCACAGTGATACGCCTGGAACAACGGGACGGTGGAACCTACGCCGAAATGGAAATGATCGCCTTGAGCCGCGGCATTCCTTGGGCCCTTCGTTGGCTCGTGCAGCCGCTTGCGGAACGTCTGCCCCGAAGCCTATTGGCCGCCATGCTCAGGGACACGCGTGATGCCGTCAGCGGCGAATTGACAGCAGCCTCACTTAAGACCGAGGGTCTGGCACCATCGGCGGACCGTCGATGACAGGAATTGCGCCCGCTGACATTTCAGTGCTCATAGCAATGATAACCGGGGAAGCGAGCCTGACGGCTAAAGGCCTCAGCCGAAAGGTTAGAGCAGCCGCGGTATTTCCGCCGAAAAATGCTGTTTCACTCTCTCGCATGTCAGCTTGACCATGTCCCTTTTGTCCGCCGCAATCTGAAGTTGTTGCAGGCCGAGTTCGCGATTGCCTCGGGGAAGGAGGATCACGAATCCCAACATCTTCACGTAGGTTGGCAGCGTGGCTTCGCCGCTGGCGAGGGCCTCGCCCTGGTGGTCGAAGAAGTAAGTTTCCATCTGTCGAGCTTTCGGATCCAGCTTCAAGAGCGACCGCAAGTCAGTTCTTGAGCCTGCACGCCCCGAAGACCCCTCGGGCTCGCCATTTCTTGAACTCCAAAGCCATAAGCCTTCTGCCCACTGGCCATCGCGGTAAACGCCGCTCGCGGCGGATTGGTGGTCGACGACGACCTCATCGCTGCTCTCAAGAGCGGGCGGGTCGCCGCTGCCAGACTCGACGTATTTAAAGAGGAACCAAAACTTCACCCGGAATACATTTCGCTGAAAAATACATTTCTGTTGCCGTATATCGGCAGCGCCAATATCGAAATCTGTACAGCTGTGGGCATGCTGGCCCTGGACAATGTGGAGGCAGTGCTGAACGGTGGGCCTGCGCCTACCCTCGTTCGGCCCTGTCGGAGTGTTAGGCAAGAGGATTCGACTTAAGACCAAGGCCTATTGGAACTGCCAGCAGCCCGAACCCCAGACACGGCGCCGGGCGGACCCCTGAAGATAATGTGCTTAACCCGTTCTCTCGCCTCGACTTTCAGGGCTTTCCCTTCCCACCCACGTTTCTTGTCAGATGTTTCGCGATGAACTCACGAAAGACCCCGTCAGCTGCCTGGCTAGCAACGCCGATTGCGAAGTTGGTGAAGACCAGGCCTACCCCCCTATTCGCGGGGGGATAGTACAAATCTGACAGCGCTCCCGCAGTCAGATCACCAAGCAGATATGAATAATTAGGCACGGGGTGTCCGCTGTCGCTGCGCGCGATCACCGCCCAGCTCAAAGCGTGCATGAGGCGGCATTTGACGGAGCCCGATCCCTGGTAGAAATAACGCGGATCTTGATGGAGGATCGAAGGGAAAACAGCTTGGCCTAGAAAGCCGCTGATAAAGCGATCGGCAAACCCAGCCGCGAAGCGCTTTCCATAACCCGCGGCACCCTGTCCGTACCCGGCAAAGCTATTGTTCGCCTGCTGGATGCCAGCAGCCGCGGCAACTCCCAGCAGATAGCCGGGATCGAAGACATCGCGCGTTTTGAGCGAGAATTTCTGCTTTGTGTTCAATGGGGCTGCGTTCCAAAGGTAGCTCGTATAGAAATTGGGCAGGACGCCGACCAGACGCTGTTTCTCTTGAGCTTTTATCTGCATTTGAGCGATCACCTCGGTGGGACGGACCACGACCACCTGCCTTTGTGTGGCGATCGACAGTTGAATGTTGGGCAGTTCATAAGCCTGTCCGCTTGATATCGTGAACGTCGCGGACGTATAAGGCTCGAACTCGTTCGCATTGACAGTAATGGAATAGGTTCCAGGAGGGAGGTCGGTAAACGCGAATTCGCCATTTCCTCCTGATACCAAGGTGTAGCGTTGCAGTGTGCTGATATTGGTGAGTGTGGTCTGCGCGCCGGGAACACCGTCTCCGGCTACGTCCAGGACGGTGCCCAGGACGCTGCCTGATCCTTCGGCGGCTTGCAATTGCAAGGAGAAACCCGGCCGAGCCGATTGCGCAAACGGCGCCTCACCGACTTCACTTCCAATCGCCGCTGGCGTTGTTGTCTGTTGCTGAGCCTCCACGCTAGCTGTCGCGGAATGCACCTGTTTTCTGGACACGCCTCCGGAGCCCTGTAGGGAATCGAATTCTAGGGCCTCGCCCAAGGTCCTCGCTGAGCCGTGTACCCATCGCTGAAAATCACGGGGGTTGGTCAGATCAAATGCCCCCTTCGCAACGGCTATGCTGACAGGATCGTTCCGAGCCGCTAGCCCAATCTGCCCTTGTGCGCAAAGTGGGACCGTTGCGAGGGCTGAGACAGAGCTAAGCGTGGTTAATGCAATTGCGCAGTGACGGCCCACCTTCATTCCGTTTCATTCCATTTCTCTCCCCGTTCGCTCACCTTAAGACGCGGAAGCACGCATAATCAAAAGTGCAGGAGTGAAGGCGGCACATCCTCAGCGGAGTGTTACCGACCGAAGCTAATCCGCGGGGTCCAGCTCTTACCAAATACAACGTCCTGCCTCAAGGCAAGGTGCGGATGGACGGACCGGCCAGCATCGTTACCTTGGTCAATCCCCGCCGCTCGGGCGGCTTCCAGCATTCGTCGTCGGCGTTGACAGCCACGGCTCGACGTTCCGAAGCATCGTCACAGCCCTGTAGACCAAGATCAGACGTCTTCTTGAGGCACGGCAAACGGCGCCCGATACCCGCGGTCGCCATCGCGCAGCAGACGGTTGGCTTCGTCGTCGCCAATCACGAGCTGCGTCTCGGGATCAAAGCGGAGAGTCCGGCCCAGGCGGTACGACGCATTCGCCAAGTGAACCAGCGAGGCTGAGATATGTCCTTCTTCAATGGGTGCGTTCAAGTCTTCCGTCTTCCGGCTGCGCACGCACTCTATGAAGTTCGCGAAGTGGTCTCCGCCGCCATGGCCGTGGGGTCCTGATTTTTCATCCTTGCCGAGCCAGGTTTCGTAGCTCGATGCGTCTTCGTCTCCGGTCGCCAGGTATCCGTTCGAACCATAAAAGATGTTGCCGATCGTGTTGTGGTGGCCGAAAAAGCGATGTTTGCCGGCCACCAGGCTGCCGCGCCCGATATCCGCCTCGTTGTTGGTGATCCAGTGCCGAACCTCGAACTCCATCATTTTGCGTTTGCCATCCGGCAGATCAAATTCAAAAGCGCAGTTGAGCGTATTCGGTGTCTGCTGATCGTCGTCGAACATGAAGTGGCCACCCACGGCCGAGATGCGATTCGGAAATTTCACGCCAAGTCCCCAGCGGGCAACATCCACCTGATGGATGCCCTGATTACCCAAATCCCCGTTGCCCGTATCCCAGATCCAGTGCCAGTTGTAATGAAAGCGATTGGGCGTGAACGGCTTCAGAGGAGCGGGTCCCGTCCAGAGGTCGTAGTGCACGCCCGCTGGAACTGGTTCCTCCGGCGTGCGTCCAATGGTGTCACGCCACTTGAAGCACAGCCCGCGGGCCAGGTAGACGTCGCCGATGGCGCCTTCGTGCAGCCCTTTGACAGCTTCTTGAATAGCGGGCGCGGACCGAATCTGGGTGCCGTGCTGGACGATGCGCTGGTGCTTTTGCGCGGCGCGCACGAGCTGGGCTCCCTCCCAAAGATTGTGTGAGCAAGGCTTTTCGACGTACACGTCTTTGCCCGCCTGGCAAGCCCAAATGGCCAACAGAGAGTGCCAGTGGTTCGGTGTAGCGATCGAGATGGCGTCAATCGACTTGTCCTCAAGCAGTTTGCGGACGTCGATGTAGCTCTGCGGATTGCCGCCGACCTCTCCCTGACGTTTTCGCAAAACGTTTTCGTCCACATCGCAAAGCGCCGCGATCTCAACGCCCGGGACGTGTGAGAAAGCATCGAGGTGGTCTTTACCGCGCCCGTGAAGGCCGCACACCGCAACCCTCACGCGATCGTTGGCGCCAAAGATCCGGTCTGAACGAGTCACGAACGCGATTCCGCTGAGCGTGCCCAGGCCCGCTGTGGTTTTCGCCGTGGTCTTGAGTCGCGACGCGTAAGATTGAATTCCATAGCTATACTCCTCACTTCACTGCTGCGTATTGCCGGTAAGCATCGGCGGCGCCGGCCTGCTGAAAATCGCCGCGGTGGATGAAGACACGATAACGGAGCGTTAGAGATTCGCCTGCGGCCAGCGCGTAGCTACCGTCCTGGCGCCGGTCGTGAGTGAATTCTTTGATGCCGAAGGGATTCGCGGCTAAGAGGCCGTAATGGCGCGCGTGCCAATAGGTTGGATGGCGCAGGTTCGTGGGCGAATCGAAAATCGCCACGCCCACATCTTCGCCGGCTATATTCCCATCGTAGTCCACCCAATCCGCACGCTTGCCCCAGATCGCTTTCTCGCCAATCGCTCCCGCAGAATTCACCATGCGGCCCGGAGGCGAATCCAAGGCCTTTACCAAGCGAATCGCAAACGTGCCTTCCTTGGTGTCGCCGAACTTCACCGGACCATGGTTGGCGCTGATGGTAAACTCGCAATCGATGATCCTTGACTGCTCATCGCCCCTAAAAGTGTAGGCCTGGGTCTCCGCGGCGATCGCCTGACCATCGTTCGTTAGAAGATCAAATTCAGCCTTCAGGATGCCGGAGTCAGGCCCACCACGCATCTCGTCAAGCTTCCGGAATATGGTGCGCCCGCAGGTAGCCTGCGAGTGATCGCTCCACCGGGGAAACGCTGCCTCGCCCCAGAAGTCGTAGCCGTTGATGTCGCCGTGAGCGAAATACATAGCGCGCTGGTGAGGCTCATCGTGGTCCTCGCCCGGTATGTTCGGGTCCATAGGGAAGCTGCGAGTGACGATCGTTCCTTGGGCGCTGCGCAAAGGGGAGAGAAAGGGCTTGGCGATCGCGGGATCAAAATAGAAGACCGTGAAGGGACGCCCATCAATGAGGACGTCGATGCGATTGGCTGCGGGCTTGAACTGAACCGGCTGCGCTCCCAAGGCAGGCCGGCAGGAACAAGCCACCACCAAAGCCAGTAACGACGGTGAGACTCCTCGGATCATGTTTGCAACTCGAATTGAAAACTTGCCGTAATCGCCACCTTCGTACGCCTTCAATCGAGCTCTTACTCGCTTTCTAGCGCGCCAGCAACGGCTCGGCGAACCGCGCGGGAACGCCGAAATTCGATCCTCCGAAGCCCTCTATAATCGCGTGGTTCACACCGATCACTTTGCCTTCGCGATTGAAGACCGGGCCCCCCGACCCGCCCGCAGCCGTCTGGGCGTCATAGACGATTTGATCGGGCAGCACGTCGCCGAGATGTCCTTGGGTGATTAGAGGACGGATAAGGTTCTTCTCTGCCAGGCGGTCGAGAATTTGTCGAGCGTCTCCCTGACTCTCAGTGACGATGTTCTGAAGCACGGAATCATCCACGCGCGCCAAGACCGCGTCGAGGCCCGTGGCATAGCCCATGAGCACGATAGACTCGCCTCGAACTGATCCTTG
>DATJYK010000321.1:0-15881 GCA_035578005.1 Terriglobia bacterium | reverse complement strand
ATGACGAGTGCTACGTGTGGGACTGAACACTGCGCTGGGGTCGCCCTTTCAGGGCTCAGCGTTTGGCGCGGCATCTGATTTCCCTGGGCGTTGCCCAGGGCTTTGTTAGTACGGCCCTTCGGGCCTCAAAATGTACAAACTTCAGGCGGCGGTCTCCGACCGCCGCCTTTTAGAATCAGTAATTTCGGCGATCAGAGATCGCCGCTACAGCACGTTGCGGCACGTTTTCACACAGACTCTTTCTGCCCCGCCGAACCCTGGGGAAACTGAGCCTTTGTCCGCTCTCGGCGACAGTTGGGGAGGATACCCATGACTCATCAGTGGCTGACTGTGTTGAGCCTGCTCATGCCCATCGCCTTTCAAGCGTCCAGCACCCAGAGCACGCAAGCGACAGGCGCCGGCGCGAGCCCTCAATCCGCTGCAACGAAATCATCCCAGGATTACGAGGCGATGGCTCGCGATGTGATCTCTGCACTGGCTGCTCAGCAGTTCGAAAAAGTGCACGGACAACTCGCGGCACAGGCCGTCGCAGCACTGAGCACCGAGAAACTGGGCGCAGCCTGGGGCCAGGTGACAGCGATGGCCGGCGCATTCAAATCGGTGAAGGACGCGCAAGCCAGTGAGGTGCAAGGGTTGCACGTGGTCCGGCTGACCTGCGAGTTCGAGTCGGCCTTTATTCCGGCCACGGTGGCCTTTGACACCAACGGCAAGATCGCCGCGCTGAGGTTTGGGAGTCCACAAACGAAGACGCCCTGGACGCCGCCCGAATACGCGCGTCCGGAGTTGTTCGAAGAGCAGCCGGTGACCGTGGGTGCGGACCCGCTGAAGCTCAGCGGCAGCCTCACGCTTCCCAAGGGTGAGGGACCGTTTGCCGCGGTGGTGCTGGTGCAAGGGTCAGGCCCGCATGACCAGGATGAGACGGTTGGGCCGAACAAGCCCTTCAAAGATCTCGCCTGGGGTTTGGCAACCAAGGGCATCGCCGTGCTGCGTTAACAACAAACGCACCTATCAGTATCCGGCGAGCTTCAAGGGTGAGTTTACGGTGGAGCAGGAAAGCGTGCAGGATGCGTGCGCCGCCGTCCGGATGCTGGCCGCGCGGCCTGGGATCGATCCGAAGCGCGTTTACGTGGCGGGGCACAGCCTCGGCGGCATGCTGGCTCCGCACATCGCCAAGCAGGCGCCCCAGGTCGCGGGCATCATCATCATGGCCGGGAACACGCGGCCGCTCGAGGATCTGATTGTGGAGCAGGTGAAGTACCAGGTGGGACTTGCGGGCGCGCCGACGCCGGAGGGCGAAAAGGCCATCGCCGACGCGGAGAAGACGGCTGCGGCCATGCGCGATCCGAAGCTCACCGCTGACCAGACCGTGAGCGTGCTGGGCGCTCCGATTCCCGGTTCCTACGTGCTGGATCTGCGCAGCTACAATCCGGCGGCGACGGCAGCGGCGTTGAAGCTTCCCATTCTCGTGATGCAGGGCGCGCGCGACTACCAGGTGAGAATGGCTGACTTCGAGGGCTGGAAGAAAGCTCTCGCCGGCGGCCCTCTCGCCAGCTTCCGGCTTTATCCCAACCTCTACCATCTCTTTATTCCCGTGCCGCCGGGTGATACCACGCCGCTAAGCGCGCCGGCGGACTACAATCAACCGGGACACGTGGCGCCGGAAGTGATCGCGGATCTAGCGGCCTGGATGAACGCTCTATCCAGAAGCGGGTCCGGGAGCTGAGAACGAATTTCCTCTTCTGGCGGGCTGGACTTCTCTAAGGCTGTGGCGACACTCACCACGGCCGCGCCTACGTCAAATTGACCCACTCGTCACCGTGCCTTGGCACCGAGGTCCAACTCAAGCTTCTCTCAAAGTAATTTTCTCCGCAGGAGCCGGATCGGTGCGGTACACCCAGGCAGCGCTCCAGGACTCTTCGCCGGCACTTCCATTGTTGGCGTGTTGGACTGCATTCTCCACCAACTGGTGCGTCGGCGCAAGTGTGCAAACCGGATCGGTTGCGGCGGCATCGCCGGTGAGCAAAAACGCCTGGCAGCGGCACCCGCCGAAGTCGCGCGCGCGGCGATCGCAGGTGCGGCAAGGCTCCGGCATCCAGCTTTCGTCGCGAAAACGGTTGAAAGCCGGTGAGTCCTCCCAGATCCAGCGCAAGGGGCGCTCGGTCGCGTTCGAAAACTCCATTCCCGGAAGCGCGCCTGCGGCGTGGCAAGGCAGCGCGCGGCCGCTCGGGTCAATCAGCATTTGCTGATGTCCCCAGCCGTTCATGCAGGGTTTCGGATACTTCGCGTAGTAGTCAGGCAGGACGAAGTCGATGCGCAATCTTCCTTGCAGGCGCTGACGTGCGGTTTCCACAATTTCGATGGAGCGCTGCACCTGATCGCGCGCCGGCAGCAGCGCATCCCGATTGCGAAGCGCCCAGCCGTAATACTGCACGTGAGCAATTTCAACTCGCTGGGCTCCGCTTTCCGCCGCGAGCGCGATCATTTCTTCCAGCCGGTCGAGATTGCGACGGTGCACGACGATGTTCAGCGTGAATCCCACGCGGCGCTGGCGAACCATCTTCGCGACGCGCAGCTTGAGCGCATGGCTGCGCGTTCCCGCAAATTCGTTGGCCGATGCTTCCGCAACGTCTTGAAAGCTGAGCTGAATGTGATCGAGTCCCACTCCGATGAGCTCGTCGAGACGACGCTCGTCGAGGCCGACGCCGGAAGTGATGAGGTTAAGGTAGAGACCGGCAGCGCGGCCGGCACGCACCAGATCAGCGAGGTCGGCGCGGGCCAACGGCTCCCCGCCGGTGAGGTGCAACTGGAGAGCGCCCATCTCTCCGGCCTGCCGGAAAATGCCGATCCAATCCTCGGTGGAGAGCTCTGCGGAGCGCTGCTGCATCTCAAGCGGGTTCGAGCAGTAGACGCAGTGCAGCGGGCAGCGATGCGTGATTTCGGCGATAAGGGCGCGAAGTTGATACTTCATCCGTATTCGAGCACTCCCCGACGGTGCAAACCCGCCACGAGTTCGGCGGTTTCGGTTTGAATCCGCCCAACATCCTGGCCCGAATAGCGCTGCGCGAGCTCCTCCACGACCTGGCCCAGCGTTCGCTGGCCGTCGCAAAGCTCGACGATGACGCGAGCCGGACCCTTCAGGCGCAAGGCGCCTTCGGGAATCAAAAGCAGATCCTCCTGGCCCGGTGCGCTGCTCAACCTGCAGCCTGGCGCGAGGCGCAGAATCCGATCCGGCGCAACGTCGCTCATGCCGAGGTTCCCTCGGCCGCCGGACGGAAGGCGCTCGGAGCGGGCCAGCCCGGTTCAACGTAAGCGAAATAGAGGGCGTCGAGCTGGGCCCAGAGGATGTCGCACTTGGTGCGCAAGGCGTCGAGCGCCAGTTCCTGCTCGTCGCGGGTGGGCGCGTGTTCTGTCACCCAGGCCAAGGCGAACTGCGCGTCTTCGGGCGCCTGGGTGAGCCGAGCATCGAAATAAGCGAGACCATGACTCAGCCAGGGGTAGTGTTGCCGGAGGCGGTCGATGCGGAGCGCGATCAGGTCCCGCGAAAAGAGCTCGGTGAGCGACGAGGCCACAGCCTCAAGGAAAGTGCGCTTTGAAACCAGGTCAAGATAAGCGTTCACGGCATAGCGCACGCCCGGCAATATCTCCCGTTCCGAAGTTACGCGTTCGCGATCGAGGCCTGTCGCCTGCGCGAGTTGAATCCATTTTTCGATGCCGCCGGGCCGCGTGCCATCGCCATCGTGGTCAATGATGCGCTTGCGCCAGGCGCGGCGGAATTCCGGATCCGTGCTGCGCGACAGGATCATCGCATCCTTGATGGGAATGATGCTCTGGTAGTAGTAGCGGTTCAGCGCCCAGGCTTGGAGCTGGCCCCGCGTAAGTTTCCCCTCGTGCATCAATTGGTGGAACGGGTGGCGGTGATGGTAGCGTTCCGCGCCGATGGCTCGCAGGCCCGCTTCGAGTTCCTCAGCCCCTAGGGGCGGCTTCAGCAGTTCCGTGCCAGTCACAGCGTTATCTCCATGCCATCCCAGGCCACTTCCCAGCCGGCGTCGCGAACCGTCCGGTATTCGGCGCTTTCCTCGTCCAGGATAGGATTGGTGTTGTTGATGTGAACGAAAATCTTTCGCGGGCGCCGAAGAGCTGCGAGACGCGCCAGGCTGCCGCCCGGTCCCGAAATGGGCAGATGCCCCATGGCACTGGCCGTTCGACCGAGGCCGGGAATGCGGGCGGGTTCCTCATCGCTCCAAAACGTGCCGTCGAAAAGCAGGACATCGCATTGCTCGAGCCGCTGGAGCTGTGCGTCTGAGACCGAAGCCACGTTGGGCAGAAACGCAAGAGCCCGCCCACCGGAGTCCGGCGAAATCCAGAGCCCGACGACCGCCTCCGAGGGATCAGAGTTTGCTCGGCGCTGGGCGCTGACAAATCCGGGAAAAGCGCCTGGCAGCGCCAAGGCCTCCAGGCGCGCACCCGCCACTGAAAACGGCCGGCCCAGCGGAATGTCATTCCAGCAGACTTGTCCCGTGAAGCGCGCGAGCACGCCGAACAGACTGTTGTCTTCGGTAAGAATGCTGCGAACGGAGCTTGTAGCGTGGACCGAAAAGGAGTGGAATTCGCGCAGAAGCAGGAGGCCGAGCACCTGATCAACCTCCGCGCCCGTCAGGACCACGGCAGAAATGGGAGAGTGCCGGTCCCCATCCTGGGGGCACAGCTCACATGTCGCTTCAATCTGGGATCGTAAATCAGGCGAGGCGTTAACCAAGGTCCAGCGGCCGGGCACTGCCTCCAAGGCGAGCTGCGTCTGGTTACGAGGCCTGCCTGGGAAGCGTCCTTCCCGTAACCGGCTACAGTTGTGACATGCGCAGTTCCATTGCGGGAAGCCACCGCCCGCCGCGCTGCCCAACACCTTCACACGCATGTACCAAGGGAATGAACGGAACTAATCACCAGCATGTCATCCGTCGGCGCCATTGACGCCTCAGGATGACAGCCAGTGTATTTTTGCAGCCGGTTACTCGTAATCGCCGTTGCTGTAAGAGTTGATCTCGCAGCTCAGGCAGATTTCTTCAACTTGCGGCGTTTCCCACGTCATAGGTTCACCCTTCCTCAATATGTCTCGTACGACCTTCCCTATAGTACCATCGGAGGCGGCATGCCTGCAAGCGGCAATCGCACGCACGGATCAACCGGCATCGATTCACCTCCTCCGTCCCGCGGGCTTGGGCGACTTCGCACCTTTCAGGCGCTCGAAGAGCGTGATTTCAGGCGGCTTTGGGCCGTCCTATCTATCTCTGCCGTTGGCACTGGGATGCAAATTGTAGCCTTGAGCCTGCTGGTGCTCGACCTCACCCACGGCTCGGCATTCGCGCTGGGAACAGTGTCACTGGCGCAGGCTGTCGCCTTTCTTGTTCTGGCCCCCGTCGGCGGAACCTTCGCTGACCGGCTTGACCGGCGGCGACTGTTGCTGGTGACGCAGAGTGCCATCATGACTCTGGCCCTGCTGCTCGGCGTCCTGACGGCGACCGGCGCGATTCGCTTCTGGATGATTCCCGTCCTTGCCTTTTCGAGCAGCGCTATGCTGGCCTTCGATCAACCCACCCGAAACGCGCTCATCGCCTCGCTCGTGTCGAAGCGGAACCTGATGAACGCCATGGCGTTGCAATCCGCAGTGTTCAACGGCGCCTCCATCTTGGGTCCGGCGCTCGCCGGCTTGGCTTTGAGCAGAATCGGATACGCCGGCAACTTCTTCCTGAACGCCGCCAGCTTCTTGGGGGTGCTGCTGGTTCTCGCCAGGCTGCGCAGCCCCGCTGCCGAACCTACTTTGACGCCGGACATGGGACACTCTCGCGGGATCAGCAGCGCCTCCTCCAGCGGCCCTTCGGGCAGCTCTGCAGGCGGCCGTCCAGGAGGCCATCCAGAAGGATGGTTCGCGTCATTCGCTGAGGCGCTTCATCACGTCCGCCGCGATGCTGTGTTGCCTTTCGTCGTCCTGTCGTACGGCGCGTTGCTGTTCTTTGCCCCTTCAGCGGCCATGATGTTGCCGCTTTTCACACGCCAAGTGATCCACGTGGGCCCCACGCAACTTGGCGCATTGTTTTCGGCCATCGGAGTGGGAGCTGTATGCGGCGCTTTAATCACCGCCTCCCTGGGCGACTTCCAGCACAAGGGGCCGCTTGTGTTCGGATCGATCATGCTGTTCGCGGCGGCGCTGGCGCTGTTCGGCCTGAGCAGCAGCTTGCTGGTTGCCATGCCGCTCCTGTTCCTTTTGGGTGCGGCGCAAAACGCAGCCGGCGCCACAACCATCACCCTGCTTCAAACGCAGGTTCCCGCATGGATGCGAGGCCGGGCGATGAGCCTGAACACGCTGCTCATTATGTCGGTTCGCCCGCTGGGCGATTTCCCCATCGGGGCCGTCATTGGGCGCCTTGGATTCCGGCCCGCCGTCCTGCTCAGCGCCGCGGTCGTGGGTGTTGCCACGCTGGTCCTCATGCTCACGCGCCACCGGGCGGTCGAGAATGGGAGACGGTCCTGATAAGATTGAAGGCCAGTTGTGCGATCGACGAAGTTCATTAAGGTGGAGCGAACCCAATGAGTTTTGTAAACAGAGTCCTTCTGCTCGCAATGATTCTGGCGCCCGCGAGCGCACTCAGCGGCCAGAGCAACAATCTGATGCCGCAGCCCGCGCAGTTCACGCCGGGCGAGCGAAGATTGGTGATCGACGGCACGTTTCAGGTTGCTTTGACGGGGTACCAAGAGCCCAGGTTGCGGGCCGCCGCCACTCGCTTCATCGCGCGCTTGCACGCGCAGACTGGGGTTCCGTTTGCAGAACGGCCCGTCGGCGACGCGTCCAAGGCGACCCTGGTGATTGATTGCGAGCACGCGGGTGAAACTGTGCAGTCCATTAAAGAGGACGAGTCGTACACTTTGCAGGTCACGGACCACCAGGCTCGCTTGAGCGCTCCCACGCCGGTGGGCGCGCTGCGCGGTCTCGAGACTTTCTTGCAATTGGTTGACCTTGACGCACAGGGCTTCGGCGTAACGGCGGCGGTGATTCACGACAAGCCCCGGTTCTTCTGGCGCGGCCTGATGATTGACGTCAGCCGCCACTGGATGCCAGTGGAGGTCATCGAGCGCAATCTGGACGGCATGGCCGCCGTGAAGCTGAACGTCTTCCATTGGCATCTTTCCGATGACCAGGGCTTCCGCGTGGAGAGCAAGGTCTTCCCCAAGCTTCAGCAACTGGGCTCGGACGGCCATTACTATACGCAGCAGCAGGTGCGGGAGGTGATCGCGTATGCTCGCGACCGTGGCATTCGCGTGGTCCCGGAATTCGATTGGCCGGGCCACTCCACGGCCATGCTGGCGGCTTATCCGGAGCTGGGTAGCGCGCCGGGCCCGTACAGCGTCGAGCGCAAGTGGGGCATCTTCGACCCGTGCCTCGATCCGACGAATGAAAAGGTATACGCCTTTCTCGACGCCTTTATCGGTGAGATGGCCGCCTTGTTTCCCGACGAATACTTTCACGTGGGCGGCGACGAGGTGAATGGCAAGCAGTGGAAGGCTAATCCGCGCATCCAGGCGTTCATGAAAGAGCACGATCTGAAAGACACCGCGGACCTGCAGGCTTACTTCAGCGGACGTTTGTTGCCCCTGGTTGAAAAGCACGGCAAGAAAATGATCGGCTGGGATGAGGTGCTGCGGCCGGGCGTGCCCAAAACCATTGTGGTGCAGTCGTGGCGCGGCCAGGAGTCTTTGGCGGTGGCGGCGCGCCAGGGCTACATGGGAATTCTGTCGGCTCCTTATTATCTCGATCTCATGTACCCGGCTTCCCGAAGCTATAAGGCCGACCCACTCGAGGGGGCTACGGCAAACCTTACGCCGGAGCAGCAATCGCGCATTCTCGGCGGCGAGGCTTGCAGTTGGGACGAATACAGCACCATCGAAAATATCGACGCTCGGATCTGGCCGCGAATGGCTGCCATCGCCGAACGGTTCTGGTCCCCACAGGACGTGAAGGATGTGGACTCGATGTACCGCCGCCTGGCCGTCGTGAGCCGATGGCTGGATTTTGCAGGTCTCACGCATCGTGCCAACTATCCGGTGATGCTCGAACGCCTTACCAACCTGCAGCCCATCGCGAGCTTGCGAACCCTCGATGAAGTCCTCGAGCCGGTGAAGGGATACGCTCGCGAAGATACGCGGCCTTACAACCTCTTTACGCCGCTCAATCGCCTGGTGGACGCAACCCGTCCGGAAAGCGACACGGCGCGGGAATTCGCAGCTCTGGTGGACAATTGGAGAGCCAACAAAGATCAGATTCGGAAGCAGCTCACCGTGTGGCGTGATAACCAGACGGGGCTGATCCTTCTCATGCAAAACTCCGGACTGCTTCAAGAGGACATCCCTCTTGCCCAGGATGTTTCTGCTCTCGCGTCCGCCGGTCTCCAGGCCCTCGACTACCTCGATTCCGGCAAACCCGCGCCGCCAGGTTGGGTCGCGGAGCAACTCGGACTGGTAGAGCGCGCCTCCAAGCCGCGCGCCGAAATGCTGATCATGATCGCCGCGCCGGTGGGAAAGCTTGTGGAGGCGGCCAGGCAAGGGACTTCGTAAGAGCAATTGTCCTTCCTTCATGGTCGACCACCGCCGTTTCGCTGGTCTGTCACACGGCGCAGAACCGCAGGCTTTCAAAGGTCGCACGTTGTGGTTCCGCACTCCATCAAATGAAGGTCATCCAATTAACGCAATAGGTGATACTCGTCCAGGTACTTGACACGAGTCGAGCGCAATGGAAAAATTTCCGGGTCTCATAATTTGCGGTCGCTAGTGGACTGATTGCAGGAGTTCGCAAGCGAAGGGGACGATCCAGCAGAGATAAATCCGAACAGAGAGGCGAATAATGCGAAAGACCGGTTGGGTTTGTGTGGTCGTAGCCGTCTCGATGTTGTTTGCTGCTCAGCTTGCAACGGCAGGCGTGACGGTGCTCACCTTCGATGAACTTGGTACGATACCCGCCGCAACAGGTGAGGAGCCCATCCTCAACTTCTATAACGGCGGCTACGCGGGCAACGGTACCGCAAGCTGCGGTTTCACGGTTTGTGGCCCCGGCCCGAACTACGGCGTTACGTTTCAAAGCAACGCTCTGGTATTAACCTCAACGGACGTAGGGGGCGGCGGCAACTTTACCAACGAGCCGTCTTCTCCAAACATACTGTTTTTCTTAACGGGTAGTGGCGACGTGATGGATGTGGCTAGTGGCATAACTACAGGCTTTTCGTTCTTTTATTCCGGCAATTCCGCAGTAGGGAATGGGTCGGTCGACATCTACTCCGGGTTAGACGGCACCGGAACGCTGTTGGCCAGCTTCCTCGTCGATACCTCGCTCACTCCTCTTTGCTCCAGCGGCCCCAGTTACTGCGTGTGGCAGCCGGACGGAGTTGCATTCAGCGGTACTGCTGAGTCGGTGGTGTTCGGAGGTTCGGCCAACTACATCGGGTGGGATGACATTACACTGGGTTCGTCGACCCCGGGGACTCCCGAGCCAGCTTCGCTCCTGCTTATCGGCACAGGACTGGCGGGCCTAGCTCTAACGCTCCACCGCAGGCGCCAACTTCAAAGTTAAGTCAGGCTTCCGTAACTCATCACTAAGCACGGGTCGCCCCTGGGCGGCCCGCGCTTTGCTCTACGCTTCCGCATCACCATTCTTCTGTCTCCCTTTGTTGCTTCAAAATCGACTGCGAGAAGCTGGTGCTACGATCAGACCGAGCGCGGCGCTGACCAGCGTGAAACCGAAGCGACACGTTCCAAGAGTTCCGCCGCTTGGCTTGCTGCCGGGGTGCCTGCCAATCCCAAAACGTAGGCAATCTCGAGCAGCTTATGAAGAGCGCCGAAGTCGCGTTGTACCGCTTTTCTGCGCAAGGCGATATTCAGCAGAAGTCCGGCAATCGCATCGCGCTCCCGGTCCTTGAGCCGATCGAAGTCAACCCGCCAGTGCGCCTTTCGGTCATCCAGTTCGAGGAACTGTAGAATCGCGCTGGCGCTCCCGTTCCGCACGCCGCGCGTCGAGATCTCCAAGGGCGGAGTCCTTCCCGGTTGCAACGCCGCCGCGCATAACAATCCCATGACGTATACGGTGTGATACGCGGTGGCCAACAAGTACGCGCGGCGCTCTGAGCCTTGCAGGCTGTTGAGGCGTTCGAGGCGAGTGCTTGGCGCCGGAAGAAACCCCGCCTCATCCTCGACACGCGCCAAAACCTGGAAGCCAAACGCGGCCGCCGCGCTCCACGATTTTCCGGTGAGCGGCCACGCCAGCAGCACCTCCGCAGCCAAATCATAATCTTGTTCATCGAGGCACCGGGCGAGCGCGACCTCCGCTTCAGCCAGGATGACGGCTTTCTCCCGGGGTAAGCGATGAGGGTAAAGGTTGAAATCCGTGGCGTAGATCAAGGCGTGAGTGAATGCATAAATGTCATCACGGCTGCCGTTGAGGAGATCCATCGGATGATTGAGAACCGAGTTCAACGCGGCTCGCGGAGTGCGCTTGAGTGAACTCGGCCGAGGGCGTTTACACCCGTTCATCAGCCATTCCTGCTCGAGCATCCGATGCGGAACCCGTTCGTGGCCGAATCGGGCCTGAGAATGGAGGCTCTTGCGCAGCAGCTTGTCGAATGCGGGGTCGTGATAGCCCAGCCTGTGGAGGCAGACGTGCGCCTGGGCAAAGTCCAGCGCGAGCGCCGGCTCGAGGCAGGCCCCGAGAAGCATGCGTTCACTTCGAGCGTGAAAAATGAGGAGTTGAGCTACTTTCTCGACGTGGGCCCGCACGTCGTCATGCTCGGCTGCGCCAGAAGCTGCAACCAACAAAAGCGCGGTTTCTGATATCACTTTCTCGGGACGGACATTGTTGCCTGGCTCGACGGAGTCGGTATACCCATTGGGGGCCAGACGTTTCACCGCCTGCTGCGCGATATCGAGGACATGGCAAAGCCGCCGTGCCAGGTCTTGCTCATTCCACGGGTTCGGGTGAACATCCAGCGGGGCCGGCCAAGCGGTGGTCGCCTGCGCCTGAGAAGCGCCCGGTTCGAGCCCGACAGGGCCGGGCGGGCAGTTGGCCAGCTCAACGGATCGCTCAACCGGTTGGCTAGCCAACTGTCTCATCACGCCCTACCCCCCCTTAGCTCGTCCGCTTACTTTACGATTGCAGTTCGCCGGCAGCGCCGCGAAGAGCCCCGAGACTCTCCACGGTGGTCCCTCCAAGGCCCGGATTGATGATGAAGCAATGGAAGAACGTCCGCATGGTTCCGCAGAACCCTTCCCAGGGTTCGTCGGCAAGTGAGAGTGAAGGTCCAAATTCTGCAACCGCCTTGCCGACGGCCGCAAAATCTACCGCCTTGGTGTCCAAAAGCCTTTTCACCACGTCCTGATGATTTACTCGAGCTGACATGTACAGTCTCCTTTTGGTCTCAGTTCCAAAAATACAGGTCCGGATAAAGCGAATGCCGAATGCCGTCCCACCTGCGTAGTGAACTAAGCTACCGAAGCGTTTCACCGGAGACTCAGTTTTTCGGCGGCGGGGCTTGCGTTCGCTGGGCGTTTAGTCCTAAACTGCAGAGTTCAGGGCATTAAAGCCGGGCAAGCGGAAAGGACAGCTTATGGCCTCCTCAGTCTGGAAGGGCTACATCACTTTTGGGCTCATCTCCATTCCGATCCGGCTCTTTTCGGCCGCGCGCAGCGAGAGCATTCACTTCAATCAGCTTCACAAGGTTTGTCACACTCGAATCCGGCAGCCACAGTTTTGCCCCCAGTGCGAGCGGCAGGTGGAACGCTCGGAAATCGTCAAGGGCTACGAGTACGAGAAGGACCAATACGTACTCGTCGAAGAGGACGAAATCAAGAAGATCGCGCCGGCGTCGGCAAGCACCATGGAGATCCAGGAGTTTGTGAATCTCAGGGACATTGACCCGCTGTATTACGAAACGTCGTACCTCGCCGTGCCGGAGGACGCCGGGCGCAAGGCTTACCGGCTGCTGGTGGAGACCATGGAAGGCTCCGAGCGCGCCGCCATTGCCAAGGTGGCGATGCACCAGCGGGAATACATTGTGATCATCCGTCCGCGCGCGCATGGGCTGACGCTCCACACCATGTTTCACGCTAACGAAGTGCGCGACGTGCCCGAGTACGGCCATCTGGATGAAATTCAAGTGAAGCCCGAAGAGGTGAAGCTCGCCAAGCAGCTTGTGGAAAGTCTCACCGGCGAATTCGATCCCACGAAATACCGCGACGAATACCAGGACCGGCTGCAGGAGCTGGTGGACGCCAAGTTGAAGGGCCGTGAAGTGGCCACCGTCACGGAGCCCGTTCGAGCGCCGGTGATCGACATGATGGAGGCCCTCAAGCGCAGCCTGGCCGCTCGCGAGGCAGCAGTGCCTAAGAAGCCGCCGGTACGCGCTCCCGTCGTGGCTGCCGAAGAGAAACGCGCACCGCGCAAGGCCGCGCGCTAGGCAGCAGGCAGTTCGCTTCGGCCTTAAGGGACCGTCAGCTTTTCACGACCCCGCAGGCAGAAGTGATTCGGGCGGAGGCGCTCGACGGAAGCACAGTGAAATTCCCGGTGATGACGAGTCAGAACGGCAGGATTGGGACGCTTTGTCCGAGCCGGTACCCATCATCGGGTTAGCACCGGACTCACCCCCGACGCGAGTTGGAATTGACGCCAATTCGAAAGCGCGTTAGCATTGATGATTGGCAAGCATCAGAGACATTTTGCCGAGAAGGCCTAGCACAATGAGGACGAAGAAGCAGACAGCGAAACAACGTGCATTTTCTCGGGAGCTAACCGCGATCCTTTCTGAACGCTTGTCAAGTCTGACCCCAGACGAACAGGATGTGGCTATCACGGCCTTCGAAGAGAAAGTGGTAGGATTTCCCGCCGCCGCGCACCTTCCTCCAAAGCTCAAAAGCCTTCGCGAACTCTAGCGAGCCGTCGGGCGCTATCTGTCGGATAGCGTCCAGATACTCTCGCTCGGTACATTGCTCATTTGCCAGCATCTCGACAGCCCTGCGGAGCCTTCGCTCACGCTCCAGGGATATCGCTCGTTTGGGCTGCTTGCGGCCTCGGCTGGCTTCTTCCGCAGTAAGGTCGCGCAGTTCTTCGTCCTTGAACATATGGCTGGCTTCGCGTCAGACGAGGGACGTTAACAACGTCAACTAGGTTAGACTCGGGTTTGGGCGGGAGTCAATTGAGCTTGCGCTGCTACTGAGGGGCGGCCTGTGGGTGTTTTCATATTCGGCGCGATTTTCGCGGCCATTGGCTTGATGAATTTTTACGCGAATAGCCGGATGTTCTGGTTGGTCTTTCCCGATCGCACGCCGCCCTTGGGACGTAAAATGCGCCTGAGAGAGATCGTGAAACTTCGCCGGCTCTATCGCGCTAAGTTCCCGCGAGGCAAACTCGCGTTAATTGAACTCACCACAGAAATACTTGGCGGAATCGCTTTTTTGAGCGCGGTGATCTGGTTAGGATAATTTGGAGCGCGTTTCGAGAGAGAGAGCGTTCTATGAAAGCAGTCCGTTTTCATCAACACGGCACCATCGACGTCCTCAGGTACGAGGATGCGCCCGACCCCAAGATCGAAGCCAACGAGGTGTTGGTGAAAGTGCGGGCATGCGCCCTGAATCATCTGGATTTGTGGCTGCGGCGGGGCGTCCTGAGTTGGAAGCTGTCCATGCCCCATATTGTGGGCAGCGATATTTCAGGTGAGGTGGCGGAGGTCGGTTCGGTCGTCAAGCGCGTGAAGGTCGGCGACCGTGTGTTGCTCTCGCCGGGAATCAGTTGCGGCCAATGCGAGCAGTGTTTTAAGGGACTCGACAGCGCCTGCCGCAGTTACACACTGTTCGGCGTGATGGTGGATGGCGGCTATGCCGAGTACGTGAAGTCGCCCGAGATGAACGTGATTCCGATTCCAGGCGATCTCAGCTTTGACGAAGCCGCCGCCGTGCCGCTGGTCTCCGTGACGGCCTGGCACATGTTGATGACGCGGGCCGGGCTTCGGCCGGGCGAGGACGTGCTGGTGATGGCGGCCGGGTCAGGCGTGGGGAGCGTAGCCATCCAGATTGCCAAGCTGATGTCGGCGCGGGTGATCGCGGTGGCCGGCACCGACGCCAAACTCGAAAAGGCGCGCGAGCTCGGGGCCGACGAGGTCATCAACCACCGCCAGCAATCGATTGCCAAGGAGGTGCGGCGGCTGACCGGTGGGCGCGGAGTGGACGTGGTGATGGACCACGTGGGCGCCGAGGTATGGGAAGACTGCTTCGAGTCGTTGGCTACCTACGGCCGCTTCGTAACCTGCGGCACAACTTCAGGCGAGGAAGCCAAGCTGAATCTGCGGGTGCTTTATGGGCGGCAGCGCGCGCTGCTGGGATCGTTCATGGGCGGCAAAGGCGAGCTGCTGGAAGTCCTCAAATTTATCGGTCAGCGGAAAGTGCGCGCCGTGATCGACTCCGTTTTTCCCTTGCGGGAAGCCGCAGCGGCGCAGAAAAAGATGGAAGATCGGGATTTGTTTGGGAAGATTTTGCTGCACCCGTGAGGAGCAGGAGTCAGGAGTCAGAAGCAAGAAGCAAGAAGCAAGAGGTAAGAAGACAGAAGTCAGAAGCCAGAAACACCCACTAACATATGCTCGCCTCGTAATGTCGCTGTTTCTCGCGACGTTTCGTGCTGCGCTCTATTGTGCGCCGTCCTAGTCAGGGTTCTGGCTGCTTCTGACCCTGGCTTCTACCTGCCAATCCTGTCTTCTTACTTCTGGCTTCGTGCTTCTGGCTTCTTGCTTCCGACTCCTGACACCTAACACCTAGCCCCTCGGATGCATCCGCTTCAGCACTGCAGATCGTGTGCATTCGAGCGTGTTGCGAAGGGAATCGCGCGGCACGCTGGTGATGAAGGGCTTGATGAGCCAACTGAGGGCGCTCGGAATGTCCCGGCTCAGCGAGACGGCCTCGACCTCCACGTAGACCCCGCCGTCCTGTTGCAGGAACCTCCAAAAGGTATCGAGGCGCCACAGGAACCCGTCGCCCTGGCCCTCCGGCAGGTCGTGTTCGCTGGGCGTTTCGGCATCCTGCACCTGTGAAATGTGGGTGGAATAGGAGCGGATGCACCAGCGGGCAGGGTCCACCTCGGTGTAGGTCACGTCTTGCTCCGCGTCCAGGGTAATGGTAATCACGTGGTGCTCGCGGAAGCGCATCGACACCCTGAAATGGTTGCCGTCACGGCTGATCAACCGCGACCTGACCACCTCGGGGTAAACATCCTGCTTGTGATCGTAGTCCTGCGCCACCCTCAGCACGTCAGCCATGGAGGCGCCGGGAATGAACACAGCGCCCAGCCAGTGATGCGCCAGACCGTCGGGAACAGTGATCGTTTCGCCGGAGGCAGTGAGAGTGGTCATCGCCGTCATGTAGAGGTTACCTTGCTTGAGGCTGGCGAGAGCCTGGCCGCGCTCGGTCTCCGGGAGAGTATTGATGTAGAGGAATACTTTCGGGTCACTGACCTGCTTTTGGATCCGAGCTTCGGTGAGAGAAACGTATTGGTTGAATGCGTTCAGCGTCTCGGGTTTAAGATCGGCGGTCAGAGCGGGTGTGGCTAATGCGCATGCAGCGAGTGCAAGTAACAGGGAAGTGCCGGCGTCTTTCATCATGCCCGACAGGGTCTAGGAATCAGGGAGCGCCGGGCGAGAGCGCGCCGGCATCCCTAAGATCAACTTTACCATCCCTTATCGGCCGCTTGGTCAGGATCGGCCTTGGGCAGGCTTTGCCGGAACGGCTTGAAGACTCACCGGCGTTCCGCATCCGAACTTTGGTAGTGTCTCAGAGATGCTACCGAACATTTCTGTTGACAGATTCAC
>DATJYK010000320.1:0-24174 GCA_035578005.1 Terriglobia bacterium | reverse complement strand
GGGCGGCTTCACGTCCAGCAGTTCGTCGATTCGTCCGGCGACGTCTTCGATGCTCGCGGCGTCGAGCGCCAGCTCCAATCGGCGCCTGGACCCAAGTGTGTTGATGAGGAGCGGTATGGAGTAGCTCTTGCCGTCGCGCGCCGAGCGAGGGCTCTCAAAAAGAAGGGCGGGCCCGCCGGACTTTGAGACGCGGTCGGTGATCTCGGTAATCTCGAGGTCGACGTCGATCGGCTCGGCAATGCGCCGGAGCTCACGCTCGCGCTCTAACCTCGCTATGAAATCACGCAGATTTTGGTAAGCCATAGAATCGGTATGTCGGGCTCTCTAGGAGCAAACGCGGCCCTGGATGTAGCGTCTCAGAATCACAGATTGTCAGCATCAAATCAAGGCGGCGCATCGCGCGACGTTGCAATTCGCTGCCGGGAATCCGCTATACTTAAGGGTAAAGAATTCATCTTCAAACCAGGAAATAACCCATGCCCAGCTCGGCTGCGCCAACTCGAATCGAAAGGGACTCGCTCGGCGAAATCCCTGTGCCGACGGACGCCTATTACGGCGCCCAAACGGCGCGCGCCGTCGCCAATTATCCTATCAGCGGGCTCCGCGCCCATCCGGCGCTCATTCGCGCTTACGGATTGCTGAAGCTCGCCTGCGCTGAAGCCAATGTCGAGCTGAAAATGATCCCGCCGAAGATCGGCAAAGCCATCGCGCGCGCCTCGCGTGACGTGGCCGACGGCAAGCTCAACGATCAGTTCGTAGTTGATGTATACCAGGCCGGCGCCGGCGTCAGTTTCCACATGAACACCAACGAGGTGATCGCCAACCGCGCCATCGAAATCCTGGGCGGCAAGAAGGGCAACTACTCCGTGGTTCATCCGAATGACCATGTGAACTTCGGGCAGTCCACGAACGATACTTACCCCACTGCCATGCGCCTCGCGGTGATCCTCCTGCTCAAGGAGTTCTATCCCGCCCTGGCGGAGCTCGAAGCAGCGTTCGCCCGGAAGGGCGAAGAGTTCGACGCCATTGTGACGAGCGGCCGCACTCATTTGCAGGACGCGGTCCCCGTCCGCCTGGGCCAGGAGTTCACCGCCTACGCGGTGGCGCTGCACGATGCCCAGGAACAGATCGCCGCCGCCGCTGAGACGCTAACTCACCTCGGTCTTGGCGGCAGCGCCGTGGGCACGGGATTGAACGCGCATCCAGGTTTCCCCAAAGTAGTGGCGCAGAAGCTTTCCAAGCTGCTCGGCAGCAAGGTGCAGGTGGCGCCTGACCTGCGCGCCGCCATGCAATCCCAACTGCCGATGGCCGCCGTGTCCGGCGCTCTGCGCAACCTGGCGCTCGAGCTCATCCGCATTGCCAACGACCTTCGCCTGCTCTCGAGCGGTCCCTACACCGGCCTCGGCGAAATCACGCTGCCGGCGCTGCAACCCGGCTCCAGCATCATGCCTGGCAAGATCAACCCCGTAATGGGCGAGTTGCTGAACATGGTGGCATTTCAAGTTGTCGGATGCGACACCGTCGTTGCGCTCGCCGTGCAGGCCGGACAGCTCGAACTGAACGTCATGATGCCGGCGATGGCGTGGAATGTGCTGCACGCCATTGAAATCCTTAAGAACACCTGCCGCGTGGTGGCCGAAAAGTGCGTGCTGGGCATCACGGCCAATCGCGAGACCTGCGAGCGCTACGGCTACCGGACGCCGTCCATCGCCACCGCGCTTAATCCGGTGATTGGCTACGCGCGGGCCGCGGAGATCGTGAAAAAGTCACTCAAGACCGGCAAGTCAATCCCCGAAATCTGCCTCGAAGAGAACGTGCTGAGCAAGGCGGAGCTCGATCACATTCTTGACCCGCGACGCATGACCGAACCCGGACTGCCTCCGAAGCGCAAGAAGGCATAAGCTGCCCGAGGGCAATACAAGTCAATGTCGTGATCCCTCGCCTCGGTGTTCTTTTCGCCTAATTTCCCTCTCGATTGCTTCCCTTTGCTTGGGACTCGGCGCAATCGGCGGCCGCGGTTGATCGGGCATCGGGTCCGGCTGAATAGGGCCCGTAACGGGATGCCTGGGCGGTAACTTCGGGAGTGTTCTTTCTTCTGCCATTTGTCGTTCTCCTTGTTGACGCTCGGTCTCCCTCACATCACTTGGATTCCTCCCAGGCAGAAATTGGAGGCTAGCATCCCGTTGTGACCGATACGCGCAGCGCGCAACAGTGTGCGGCAACGCCTATTTCTTCCTCCTTTTCGCAGGCTTTTCCCTCAAATAAGCGTCCGTCTTCGAGAGCCAGTCAGCGCGCGGTGGATAAAAGATGTCAAAGTCTAAGGTATCCTCCAGCGCCTCGGCCTTATGGGGCAGGTTCGGAGGAATGCAGAGGACTTCGCCGGCGCGCACCACAATCTCGCGCTCGTCGATCCAAAACTTCAAGGCGCCCTCCACGATGTAGCTCATCTGCTCATTCTCGTGCTGGTGGAGCGGCACCACGAACCCCTTCCGCAAAATGATTCGAGAGAGCATCATTTTGTCGCCCACGATCAATTGGCGCTCAAACAGCGGATTGACCTGCTCCACTTCCACGTCTCTCCAACGGAAATGTTTCAGCATTCTGTTCACCTCGTTCCTTGGCTTCGCGTCTGCCGCGGATCCCCAACCCTATAAGTCGGAGCTGACAACTTCCGGCTTCCTGGTGCGAACGCTAAGCCTATCGGCGCACCCGCGGCGTGTCAATCACCAACAACTGACGCAGAAGCTACAGACACTCGAGCCCGACCGGCGCCAGTTCCGCGACGATAGCTAGAAAGCAGATGGCTCGTCGTCATGTCCATGCCGGGTCGTTTTCACCCACAGCCTTTCTTCAAACGATTGCTGGGTTCCTCAAAGCTCGACCCTCGCTAACGACGAGGTGCAGGCTGCTTCGTCCCAGGCCAGCAGCAAGCCGCGCCTTTACAAAACGAACCTTTCGGCGCCTCAAACGGTGGATTCTATCGATTTTGGCCGCGCTGATTCCAAAAGACTTCTTGGCTTTGTGTAAAATCTACACAAAGCCACTCCAGTTATTGATTGCACATCATTGCACATAACTTCTTGGCTTTGGCGCGAACCCAAACTCTGTAATCAGCCTGAGTCTAAGTGACTTCTTTGCTTTGGCGGGTATAGGGGGGTGGGGGGTGGGTTTGGGAGGTGGGGGCATGCCCGAAATTCAAAAACGAACCAGAGAAGTGCTGTAGAATCAACAAACGCTCCAAAAAGCGAACCTAAAACGAACCCAAACGAACCTAAAGCGAACCCAAGTCTGTCAGCGTAGGTCCAACCTAAGTCATTTGGAATCAGCACGAGCTGCGAACGGTGCGGCGGACCATCGAGGGCATGCTTCTAGGCGGCAAGGCGGGTTCAGACAGCCGGGCTGCCAACGAGGGCACAGGTTTCAGGCGACCGTGGACGACATAGAGGTCCGCCAAATCACACGAACCGCGATTCGCCGCGAATATGCCACGAGTTGTCGGCTCGCCGCCGTGCATGAAAATGCGCGAAACGCTATGAAGTGCAGTAGCTTGCTGCCGCTGTGTGGAGTTTTGACATTTGTGAGGCCCGAAAAACCGCTCTATCAAAGCCCTGGGCCACGAAGGTCTCACGCAGAGGCGCAAGCCGCAAAGGGCCGGAAATAAAGGGCGTCGCACCTTGCGCTTCTTCGCACCTTGCGCTTCTTCGCGCCCAGCCCGGTCGGCACGGGCGCGCCCCGGGGAGTTAACTCGCAAGCTAGTCCATCGCTTTAATAGACTTACTTGTGATTTTCTGTTGACAAGGCCCGCGATGCTGACATACCCTACTAACTTGATAGAGTACATGCATGAAGTTATCTAGCGGACGGCCGATCGATCAAGGCGAGCCGGCGAGGAAATCCTGGGGGCAAGCCCTCGGCTCACCGGTAATTCGCGCAAAAGTGTTAGGAGGGGATGATGATTCATCAGCGACGCGTTAAGACCGGAATTGAAAACTTCGCCAGGAAAAGCCTGGGGCTTCTGAGTCTCGGCCTTCTTTGCAGCTTGCCGCTGCGGGCCGTGGACACCGCGGCGCCCAACCCGAATCCGCCGGCTGCAGCCGGGGGCGCTTCAAGCCCGCAGGCGAGTTCCTCACAGGCAGACACGGGTGGGTCGGGGCTTGTCGCTGCCGCAGCGGCCAACCCTGACAGCACGGCGAGCGCCACGACCACCACCGGCGCGGCGGCGTCCGAGGCGCAGGCTCGCGGGGCAGGCGCACCCCCGCAGGTTAGTGGCAGAAGCGCGACCCCACCAATTGACGCTGATGCCGGTTGGACGTTTGCCAGTTACATCAATTCCTGGCTGCCGTCCTGGCTTCACTTGAGCGGCGAGTTTCGAAACCGTGAAGAAGGGCGCACGGGCTATGGCTTCACACCCGGCAACGACTACGCCACGGGGCTCTTCCGCGTCCGCCTGGGCCTCGACATTACGCCCACAAACTGGTTCCATGCCTTCGTCGAGGCTCGGGATGCGCAGTTCGTCGGCTCCACGCCCTCGAATTTATTCAGCGCCGCCAAGGACGTGTTTGACTTAAATCAAGCCTACGTGGAGTTTCGAAACGGCGAGCACGGGTGGTTCAGTCTCAAGACGGGACGCCAGGAACTCTACTTCGGCGACGAACGGCTGATTGCGCGGAGTCTCTGGTCAAACGCGAGCCGGTCCTTCGACGCCGTGCGCTTGACGCTTCGCAGCCAGGAGTACGGCAGTGTGCTTGACGTGTTTGCCTCGTCGGTGGTGAAGAACTACCCCACCAGTTTTGACAAGGTAGTGCCGGGCCAAAACTTTTATGGAGTCAACCTCGCCTTGACGAAAGTGGTACCCAAGGCCAGCCTCGAGCCCTATGTCTATCTGAAATCGTTGCCGAACGTGACCGGCGCAGACAAGAAGCCCGGCAACGAGCGGCTTTACACCACCGGGCTTCGGTTGGCCGGCACCATCCCCGGCGGCTTTGACTACCGGGCCCGCTACTCGTTCCAGTCCGGTCATCTTGCGGACAACTCCATCCACGCTTCGGCGTATTACGGCATCCTGGGTTACACGCTCCCGAGCAGGTTCGAACTGCGGTTCTCCCTGGAATACAACTACGCCAGCGGAAACAAGGCCATCGGCAGTTCCGTGACCGGGACCTTTGACCAGCTTTATCCCACCACTCATCAGTGGCGCCGCATCACCGACCTGTTTGGTGAGCAGAACATCAAGGACCTGAAGCCGGGATTTGATTTCAGGCCGGTCAAGAAGATGAGGGTTTACCTTGTCTACAGCGATTTGTCACTGGCCAGCCGGTATGACAGCTTGTACACCAACAGCGGCAGTACTCTGATCAAAGTTCCCAAAGGCGGCGCGCTCAGCACGAAGATCGGCAATGAAACCGATATTTGGGGAACCTACGGCGTCAACCGCCGTCTGCAGATTGGCGCGGGTTACGGACGCCTGTTTGCCGGTCAGTTCCTGAAACAGAACTCGATGGGCGCCGACTCGTCGTACCCCTACGGATTCATCGATTACCACTTTTAGCCGCAACCAGGAAGGATCGACGATGTTGAGGAAGGCTGTCACGAAAATCGTAGCCGCTGTGGGCTTGCTGGCGGCCGCAGCTTATGCAGCCCCGGCCGAGGTCCGGCTGCTGAACGTTTCATACGATCCCACGCGCGAACTCTACCAGGCCATGAACCAGGCCTTTGCTGCCGACTGGAAGGCCAAGACCGGCCAGACCGTGACCATTAATCAGTCGCACGGCGGCTCCGGGAAGCAGGCGCGGGCGGTGATCGACGGCCTCGAAGCGGACGTGGTCACGCTGGCCCTCGCGTATGACATCGATGCCATCGCCCAGCAGGCCCACTTGCTGCCGGAGAACTGGCAGTCCCGCCTTCCTGACAACAGCTCGCCTTACACGTCCACCATCGTGTTTCTGGTCCGCAAAGGAAACCCGAAACACATCAAGGACTGGGACGATGTGGTCCGGCCGGGCATTCAGGTGATCACACCCAATCCCAAAACTTCAGGCGGAGCCCGTTGGAATTTTCTCGCCGCCTGGGGCTACGCCCTTCACAAGAATGGGGGCAATCAAGCCGCCGCTAAAGACTTTGTGACGCGGCTTTACAAGAACGTGCCAGTGCTTGACAGCGGCGCGCGCGGCGCCACGGACACTTTTGTGCAGCGTGGCATTGGTGACGTGCTGCTGGCCTGGGAAAACGAGGCTCTGCTGGCCCTCAAGCAGTTCGGCCCCAGCAAGTTCGAGATTATCGTTCCTTCCGAAAGCATTCTCGCCGAGCCCCCGGTTGCCGTGGTGGACAAAAACGTGGACCGGCATGGGACCCGGCAAGTGGCCGAGGCCTATCTCAAGTTTCTTTACTCCGAGCAAGGCCAAACGATTATCGCGCAGCAATACTATCGCCCGCGTCTGAAGCCGGTGGCCGCCAGGTTCGCCGGCCAGTTTCCCAACGTGAAACTTTTCACCATCGGTGAGGCGTTCGGCGGCTGGCAAAAGGCCCAGAAGGAGTATTTCAGCGACGGCGGCGTTTTCGATCAGATTTACGGGGCCGGCCGGTAGCGCGGCCGAAGTTCGCTTGATGCGAAGGTCTGTCATTCAGTGCCAGTGAGCAATCGATGAGCGCATTCCTGAAAAGAAAATCCGTCTTGCCGGGTTTCGGGCTGGCCATGGGCTGGACGATTTTCTATCTCAGCCTCATCGTGCTGATCCCCGTCTCCACCCTCTTTCTCAAGAGCGCCTCATTGACGTGGAGGCAGTTTTGGACTGTCGCGACCGGCCCACGGGCGCTCGCAGCCTACCGGCTGAGCCTTTTAGCCTCATTGACGGCAGCCTTGGTGACGGGTGTATTCGGGCTCATCGTCGCCTGGATTCTGGTGCGCTACCGGTTCCCTTTTCGCCGCCTGGTAGACGGCCTGGTGGACCTTCCCTTTGCCTTGCCCACCGCGGTGGCCGGCATCGTGTTGACCACCCTCTACGCGCCCAACGGTTGGCTGGGAGCGCCGCTCACGAAACTGGGCGTTAAGGTAGCTTATACGCCTCTGGGGATCACAATTGCGCTTGTCTTCATCGGGCTGCCGTTCGTCGTGCGCACGGTACAGCCGGTCTTGCAGGATCTGGACCCTGAAGTTGAAGAGGCGGCCCACAGCCTGGGCGCGAGCTTTGAGCAGACATTCCGCCGGGTGCTGTTGCCCGAAATCCTTCCGGCCTGGATCACCGGATCCACCCTCGCCTTCGCGCGCGGCCTCGGCGAATACGGCTCCGTGGTGTTCATTGCCGGAAACATGCCGATGCGGACGGAGATTACACCGCTGCTGATTATGACCAAGCTCGACGAGTTCGAATACGGCCAGGCCACGGCCATCGCCCTCGTCTTTCTGCTGGTCTCATTTTCTCTGATGTTTCTGATGAATTTCTTGCAAAGGCGAAAGGTAGCGCTTCCCGTGGTGGGTTAGGCGCGCGGACAAGCGATGGCGACAACGGTTTTCACACCGGCCCCCATACCGGCGCCCGCGGCCGCGAAACCAGCGGTGCGCCAGGACCCGGCGCGGATCCGCGCCGGCCTGATTGCGGCCGGCCTGTGCTTCATCGGGCTGTTTCTGATTCTGCCGCTCGTGGCCGTTTTTGCAAACGCCTTCAGCGCCGGGTTGGCGGCCTACTGGGCGGCTATCCGGCAGCCCGAAGCGCTTTCAGCGGTGCGGCTCACCTTGCTGGCGGCGCTCATTGCCGTGCCTCTCAACGTTGTTTTCGGGCTCGCCGCCTCCTGGTGTATCGCGCGCTTTGATTTTGCGGGCAAGCAGGTGCTGCTCACGCTGATTGATGTGCCTTTCACCGTTTCGCCCGTAATCTCGGGCATGCTCTTCGTGCTCTTGTTCGGCGCCCAGGGTGTCTTCGGTGATTGGCTGGTGAACCACAACATCAAGATCGTCTTTGCCGTTCCCGGCATTGTGCTGGCCACCATCTTTGTGACCTTTCCCTTCGTGGCCCGCGAACTGATCCCTACGATGCAGGCGCTCGGAAGCGACGAAGAGCAGGCGGCCCTCACTTTGGGGGCCGGCGGATGGCGCACCTTCTTCCGCATCACGCTGCCCAACGTCAAGTGGAGCCTGCTTTATGGCGTGATTCTGTGCAACGCCCGCGCCATGGGCGAATTCGGAGCGGTCTCGGTGGTGTCGGGCCACATTCGCGGGCTTACCAACACCATGCCTCTTTACGTGGAAATTCTGTATAACGACTACCAGTTTGCTCCGGCCTTCGCCGTGGCATCCCTCCTTGCCATGCTAGCGTTGGTGACGCTGGTCGCGAAGAGCATTGTGGAATGGAAGTCCGCCCGAGACCTGGCGGCCGCCTCGGCGGGGGAAGCGGGAGATCACTGATGAGCATCGAAGCCAGAGAAATCACCAAGAAGTTTGGAAGCTTTACGGCCCTCGACGCCGTGAGCCTGCGAGTGGAGGTGGGCGAGTTGGTGGCACTGCTCGGTCCGTCGGGCTCCGGCAAGACCACTTTGCTGCGTATCATTGCAGGCCTGGAATTTCCGGACGCGGGCTCGGTGTTTTTTGACGACCAGGAGACAACGGAACGCAGCGCGCAAGACCGCGGCGTTGGATTTGTGTTTCAGCACTACGCTCTGTTCCGCCACATGTCCGTGTATGACAACGTGGCCTTCGGACTCACAGTCAAACCTCGCCGCGAGCGCCTTCCTGGGGCAAAGATCAAGGCGCGCGTGATGGAGTTGTTGAAGCTGGTTCAGCTTGACTGGCTCGCTTCGCACTATCCTTCACAGCTCTCCGGCGGGCAGCGGCAACGCGTGGCCTTAGCCCGAGCCCTGGCCGTTGAGCCGCGCGTACTCTTGCTCGACGAACCGTTTGGAGCGCTGGACGCCAAAGTGCGGCAGGAGCTTCGCCGCTGGCTGCGGCGCTTGCATGACGAAATTCATGTCACCAGCATCTTTGTGACGCATGACCAGGAAGAAGCCTTGGAAGTTGCCGACCGCGTGGCGGTGATGAACGCGGGGCGAATCGAGCAGGAGGGCTCGCCGGACGTGGTCTACCACCAGCCCGCCAACGCGTTTGTCTACAATTTCTTGGGCAACTTCAACCTCTTTCACGCGCGCGTTGAGGACGGCAAGGCTTACCTCGGCGAGCCTGCCGACGGGCGCCTCACGCCCTCGAACGGCGACCGGTTGGCGTACGTGCGTCCCCATCTGATGAACATTGAGCGCCAACCTCAGCACCCGAACCCGCTCTCCGTTCGCGTAAAGCACATTAATTCCGCCGGCCCGCTGGTGAAGGTGGAGCTGGCCACCGAGCGCGGCGACCAGATCCACGTGGAAATGTCGCACGAGCGCTATCAGGAGCTTGGATTGGCGCCGCACGACAACGTCTACGTGAGCCCGCGAGATATGAAAGTGTTTTGAGGGCTTCGCGACATCGAATCGCTTCCTTCCTGTTTACCTCCGCGATTTAGAAATATCCCTTGCGTCCACTCACTCGGGTCTCGATACTTCGTATCGTCCACCATAGACATACCGTTTGGAACCGTTATATCTTTGACTGTTGATCGTATTTAATCGATCGACCGCGATGGAGGCTGACTTGCTTGTCGACTCTGCCCACAGACTCGTTTCCGTGACGTTGCGCCCTTGTGTCCCCGTCATCATCGCCCTGCTGACTCTGGCCTCACTTTCGCACGCGCAGATGTCGGCCATGATTTCCGGGCTGGTGACTGATCCCTCGGGTGGCGCGGTTGCGGGCGCCCAAGTGACCGTGAGGAATCTCGAAACCGAAGCCGTGCGTACAACCACAACCGGAGCCGCTGGACGCTACGGAGTGTTGGCGCTGCCTGTCGGCGAGTACGAGGTGCGCGTGCGCAAGGCGGGCTTCTCGGAAGCAATCCAAAAGGGCATTCGCCTCGCCGTCGATCAGGAGGCCAGTGTCGATATGGCCCTTCGCCTGGGGCCTGTGAGCCAGCGGATTACAGTGAATTCCGACGCGCCGCAGGTGAGCGTGAGCACGGAAAACGTCGCCGGCCTGGTGGGCGAGCAGCAGGTGAAAAGCCTGCCGCTGAACGGCCGCAGCTACGATCTGCTCCTGACCCTCAATCCTGGCATCGTCAACTTCACCCCGGAAAAGACGGGCGGAATCGGAATCTCGAACTCGACCACTGGAAACAACTTCTCCGTTTCGGGCAACCGTCCGCAGCAGAACCTATTCCTGCTCGACGGCGTCGAATACACCGGCGCTGCGGAGAACAACATGACGCCGGGCGGGCCGAGCCAGCAACTGCTGGGTGTGGACGCTGTGCGGGAGTTCAACGTCTTGCGCGACTCTTACGGCGCCGAATACGGCAAGCATCCGGGCGCGCAGGTTCTGATTGTGACCGAGTCCGGGAGCAATCAGTGGCATGGTTCGGTCTACGAATTCCTTCGGAACAACAATCTCGACGCGTCCAATTACTTCGATCGGGGCTCGCCGCCGCCGTTCCAGCGCAACCAGTTTGGGGGGTCGGTTGGCGGGCCGATTGAAAAGGACAAGACTTTCTTCTTCACGAACTATGAAGGTTACCGGCAGTCGCTGCATCAAACATCCGTGAGCTTCGTGCCCAGCGAAACCTCGCGCGCTGCTGCAGTGCCCGCCGTGCAGCCGTTGCTCAGTCTGTGGCCAGCGCCGGTTCCCGGCTCGCCCGACTTCAACGGAATCGCCGAATACTTCAGCAGCCCGCTGCAGACGGTTCGCGAGGATTTTGGCACATTCCGGCTTGATCACATTTTTTCTCCGCAGGATTCGGTTTCCGGCGTCTACACCATCGATGACGGCGGCGCCGTCACGGCCACGCCCGCGAATCCCTATAGCACGGACATCGTGAACCTGCGCGAGCAGGTTGCGAGTCTTCACGAAACACACCTCTTTTCGCCGACGATACTCAACACGGCGCGAGTGGGCTATTCACGCGCAGGATACTTCTTCACGGGTGAACCTATGCCGAACACACCGGCCGCGACGGTTCCCGGATTCCTGCTGGGCCGGCCCGTTGGCGCCGTGGTTGTGGGCGGAAGCGCCGCCTCGAATCCGCAGGCGCAGATCGGACTCGCGGGCAGCAATAATGGAAGCAACCTGAGCGTGGCGCGTAATCTGTTCACCATTGAGGACCGCGTAACATTGACACGGGGAAAGCATGCGTTCACGCTGGGCGTCTGGCTTCAGCCGTTCCAATCGAATGAGACTCTCGCCCTCAGCCAATACGGGCAAGCGACGTTCGCGAGCCTGACCACCTTTCTGGCAGGGACAACTTCCTCTTTCCTGTACGATCCGGCGCCGACCGGAATGAACTGGCGGTCGTTCTTCGGAGCGTGGTACGCGGAAGATGTGATTCGATTGAACCCCAGGCTCAGCGTGTCTCTGGGGCTTCGTGACGAATTCAGCACCGGCTGGAACGAAGCGCACGGGCGTGCCGCCAATTTCACCTTCACAGACGGCGTCATCAACACCCAACCTACTGTGGGAAACTCGATCTTCACCGTGAACAACGCCAAGTTTCTGCCGCAGCCGCGCATCGGCCTGGCCTGGAGCCCCTTCGGCGACAAAACGGTGATTCGCGCCGGCTTCGGAATGTACAATGACTTGCAGGACGCTGTCGGCTACCGCACGGACCAGAACCCGCCGTTCAACCCCACTTACAGCATCGCCTCCCTCCCAGTCACCGACCTGCCGATCGATCCGTCAGCTCCGGTGCCGGCGAAGTCCAAGATCATTCCCGGCGGCGTGCAGCCGGATATGAAGACTCCAACGCTCATCTCGTGGTCGCTGCGGGTTGAACGGCAGCTCACCCCCAACACGGCCCTCACGGTCGGCTACGTGGGTTCTCACGGTTACCACGAGCTGATTGGTCTCGATGCGAACGAGCCTTTCCCTACAATTTGTCCTGCGGGGCCTTGTCCGGCCACCTATCCGACGGTGGATGCCGCATCCAATCCGCCCGTTACCATCTCGACGGGCTTTCCGGTAGGATCTTCGCTCGCCGGAGCTCCGGTTCCTGCGGGCAGCTACTACATTCCCGCAGGGACGGCAAAGGCGAACCCAACGCTGGGAAATACGTGGACGTGGTTCTCGTTGGGCGATAGCTCCTACAATGCGCTGCAGGTTGATCTGAACCGCCGCTTCAGCAAGGGCCTGTTGTTGCGCGGCGTCTACACCTGGTCGAAGACTCTCGACGACGGAGATTCTCTGAATCAGACCACAGCAAACAACGCGCCTGGCCTTGTCTCAAACCCGTTTAATATACGCGCTGATTGGGGACCCGCGACTTACGATGTGCGGAACATGGCGGTGATGAGCGCCGCTTACGATCTGCCATTCGGCGCCGGCAAAATATGCGCCAACGCGTATCAAGGTTTGACCCGGGGCTTGGTCAGCGGTTGGTCGGTGGATAGCATCGTCACGCTGCAAGAGGGTTTTCCTTTCACACCGCAGCTCAGCTACAACCCCAGCAACAACGGAGACACCCGGAATCCCGTGCGGCCGTTGCTGAATCCCTCATTCACAGGGCCCGTGATTCTCGGCACGCCCAAGCAGTGGTTCAATCCCGCTGCGTTCATCGCGCCACCCGCGACCGGCGGATTCTACGGCGACCTCGGAAGAGACACCTTTACCGGTCCCGGCCTTGCCACTTGGGACTTCGCCGTGCTGAAAGATATCAGCCTGCGAGAAGGGCTTCGCCTGGAGTTTCGGGCTGAGCTCTTCAACATTCTCAATCGCGCCAATTTCAATACTCCGAATCTGATCGTGTTTACGCCGCCGACTGCCACCAATCCCACCGGCGTCTCGGGCACGGCAGGCGCGATTACGAGCACCTCGACGACGGCTCGCCAGGTGCAATTCGCCTTGAAGCTGCTCTGGTAAGCATGCGTGAAGGAGCCGATGAAGTGACATCGAAGTTACGCCTTATAAACCAGCCGAGCCGTCGCGCTGTGCCCTTCCTTGCGCTGTTCGTGCAGCTCTGCGCCGCAGCGACGGTTGCTGCCAACGCCCAGGAAATTACGGTGCAGAATGAAGCCGGCACGAGCGTCAAGATGACGGCGGCCGAGATCGCCGGAATGCCTCACCAGGAGATCTCCGTCGACGACCACGGAAAAACGGTCCGCTTCGAAGGCGCACCTCTGAGGCTCGTGCTCGAGAAGGCGGGCGTAACCTTCGGCGAGACGCTGCGAGGCAAGCGCCTGGCTGATTGCTTGCTGGTGGAAGCCGCTGACGGCTATAAGGCGGTGATCGCCTTGCCCGAGCTGGATTCGGGATTCACGGACCGGGTGATCCTGCTGGCCCACATGGTGGCTGAAACGGAAAGGTCTGACAATGAGCAGGTGGCCAGAGTCTTGAGCCGGCAATCGTACGATTGTCAATTCTGCTTGCGGACGCTACCGGACGGCACCTTCGCGAGTGCCCGCGCGAAATTAGCCACACCCAGCCAACTTGAACAGTTGGGCTTTTCGTCGTCTCGGATCAACTGACGGTAAGGCGAGCCTGTTTGCACGCGCTTGCCTCTATCGCATCCGTCAGAGGAGCCTGATGATGTCGCCAGCCGAGAATCACGCGGCTGGCGGTTGGACAGCCTCAGACGCATGAAAGGAACCCGGTTTGGCTGCCATCCATTGCTTGGGCTGGTAAATGCAGCAGGGTTCGGGTGAGAAGGGGTCGCCGGTAAGAGCGTAAGAGCGCGCGCGGGAGCCTCCGCAGATTTCGCGGTACTCACACACGCCGCATTTCCCTTTGAGATTGTCGGGATTGCGCAGCGCCACAAACAGCGGCGCCTCGCGGTAGATCTCGGCCAAGGGCGCTTGACGGATGTTGCCGCCCGAAAGCGGCAGAAAGCCGCTGGGATAGACTTCGCCGGCGTGGGAAACAAAAACGAAGCCCTTGGCGTCATTGATGCCTCGGGTGGCGCGGGGAATCCCGTCGGGGCTAGGTTGGGACAGCACGGAGGACTTCAGCCAAAGCGGGCCTCGTGGACGCTGCGCGGCGCTTGCCGGATCAACCCTCTTCTCGCAGGCTCGCCGCTGCGAGAAGAAACGCCGATAGTGCATGGCCTCGGTGGTTTTCACGTCGAAGCTCACGCGGGTTGAGAGCTGGTAAAGTTTTTCGAAGAGTTTCTCGAACTCATCTCCGGAAAGCAGATCCTCCGTTTTTCCGCGGCCGGTGGGAACCAGAAAGAAGACGCTCCACAGGACGACGTCGAGCCCTTCCATCAGCTTGGCCAGGGCGTCAAAGTCGTTTACGTTGTGGCGCGTCATGGTGGAATTCACCTGAACAGGAAGGTCCAATTCGTGGGCCCAACCGACCGCCTGGAGCACGCGGTTATAAGAGCCCGTAACTCCGCGGAAGCGGTCATGGAGGGCCGCCGAGGAGCCATCCAGACTGATCGCAAGGCGTGCCAACCCGCATGCCTTCAGCCGGGCCAGCGCGTCGCGAGTGAGGAGCGGCGTGGCGCTTGGGGAAAGGGACACGCGCACGCCGAGGCTGGTGCCGTACTCCACGAGGTGATAGATATCCGGCCGCTTGAGGGGATCGCCGCCTGTCAACACAAACACCGGCACCTTTAGCGCTCGGACCTGGCGGATAAGGTCTTCGCCTTCAGACGTAGTCAGCTCTGACAACGAGCGCTGCGGTTGGGCGCAAGCGCGACAGTGCACGCACGCCAAGTCGCACGCCTGGGTAACTTCCCAGATGAGGATGAAAGGACGGTCGCCGTTTGCAGAGGCAGGGCTAGCGCCGAATTCCGAGGTGTTTTCGTCTCGCATAAGCTCCTAACTTAATGCTAGGGTTGCAAGGCGTCTGTGATATGAGTCACACGAAGTGCGCCCGCAAATTACAGTGACAAGCCGTTTCACTTCTGCTCCGTGCCTTGAACGATGTATACTCAGGCACATAACTTGGCAACGGGCCTGTCATCGTCGGCCAGCGGGTGTTCCTCGTGGAAGGCCCGAGGCCGGCCGTGGGAATCGGCGAGAGCTCTGCCGACCGACGTTGGTTAGGTGTTGCCGCCGAAAGTTCGCCGTTTACAGGAGGATGGAATGCAGCCGCAGGAATACAACTTGGTGGTGAAGCGTCTTCATCGATTCGAGCGCCGTACCCGTTGGCATTGGGCGGAGCGCGTGCTCACGTTGGGCCTGGCCGCACGGCTGCTACTCATCGGACCGGCGGGCACCTCACTTCGCGATAAGGCAAGGCTCCAGGCACAAAGAGCCGCTGAGAACACTCGCTTAGCCCTGGCCGAGAGCATGGCTGCGGCTCGCCGAGCGCTCGTGGTGCGGCCGGCGCTCGACCCGCAAAGGGTGCTCGAAGACCAGCGCGAGGCGGCTTTGGACGCGATGCCGATGCCTCCGGCCGTGACGGCGCCCGTGCAAGCCGCTCCGGCGGCGATGGCGTCGGTCACTCCGGCGCCCCTCCATCAGCAGGCTGCGCTCCTGACGCAACAACGACCCACCTTCAGCGCCACTTCCCCCTCGCTCGCAGCAGCGCCGGCCGCCGCGGCTAAAGCTGCACCTTTGACCGCCTTTCAGCGGACTGAGGCGTTTTCGTCCGGTGTCAGCGATGCCGAACGGCAAATGGCCCGGGCTGCCGAGCGGAGTGCGGAGCCATTGGCTTCACTGATCGATGGCCCGTTTGCAGGCGCCACTCCAGCTCTCAACGGAGCCGTATCAGCAGCGTTGGGATTTCCCATGCCGGATGACTTGGCCGTCCCTGAAAAGCTCTGGAAAGCAGTAGGCCGCACCGGGGCGCACAAGGGCATCGCGTCCGGCCGCGACCCGTTCAGCTTTGCGGGACCCTTCGCAGCCCAGAGCGATCGCCTCGCTCGCGTCCAAACAGAGGGTTTGCGGGGCTCACAATCAGAGCCGCTCGCGCCTGGCTCTGCAGTGGCCGCATCAGCATCGGCCATGCAGTCGCCCGAGGTTGTCGCACCGGCAACTTCGCCTGCCGCCACGGCGCCTCTGCCACCTGTTGTCAACCTTAAGGCGCTGGGCTATGCGTTGTCAGCGGACGGGAACGCCCAGGCCGTTCTCAGCGGCGGCAACACTCTTTACGTGGTGAACGAAGGCGAGGAATTCGCCGATCGCTTTCGAGTGACCTCGATACGCCCGGAGTATCTGGAGGTGGAAGACGAGCTCACGAACCAGATCATCCGGCTCCCCTTGGGTGAGTGACGGAGCCTTAGCGCTTCTTAGACGTTGGCGGCGATGAGGTCGCTGTCGCAACGCGCTGCTTCATGTGCTTGGGCAGGCGAAAGGTAACTGTTGCGGAGTTGGGGGGATGGATTCTCGCAGCCAAATCCTGATCGCAGGGGCATTCGCCTTGGTGGGCCTGGGCGCCGCCGCTTGGGGCTGGCGCCGCCTGGCGCGCTGGCGGCAGAAAGACCCGAAGGAGGTCGAGCGTCTCCGCCGATTGGACGTGAACCGCCGCGGCCGCATCACAACCGCTGAGATCGTTGACCTCTTCGAGCCCGATGCTTCCGGCGAGACAGCTCCAAGTGCGCGGCCCGTAATGGTGATTTACAAATACCAGGTGGCCGGAGTTACGTATGAAGTGTCTCAGGACGTCTCCACGCTGCCGGCGGCGCTTTCGGCCAGCCGCTCACTCGCCAGTCAGACGGCCTCGATCAAATATGATCCTAAAGCGCCCACCAACTCGATCATCGCCTGCGAAGCGTGGAATGGCATGGAACCTCCCAGCGACGGGGCTCGCAACTCACGGTGACACGCGTTGACTTTAGCCTGATGACCTTGCACCAAAAACTCGAGGAACTTCGGCGCCGTCACGATCGGGCCGAGGAAGGCGGCGGCGCTCATCGGCGCGCACGGGAGCACGCTGAGGGTAAGCTTTCCGCCAGGGAGCGGCTCGATCTTCTCTTTGACGAAGGCAGTTTTGAGGAGATCGACACGCTCGTGGAGCACGATTGTCACGATTTCGGCATGGAGGAGCAGCGCATTCCCGGCGACGGCGTGGTGACGGGCTATGGACGCATCAACAGTCGGCTAGTCTACGCGTTCGCGCAGGATTTCACCGTGTTTGGCGGATCGCTCAGCCGCGCAAACGCGGCCAAGATCTGCAAGATTATGGACCTCGCCTTGAAAGTGGGAGCACCCATCATCGGCCTCAATGACTCCGGCGGCGCGCGCATTCAGGAAGGCGTGGCGTCGCTGGCCGGTTATGCCGACATTTTCTTGAGGAACACGCTGGCTTCCGGAGTGGTGCCGCAGATCTCGGCCATCATGGGGCCTTGCGCGGGCGGAGCGGTTTATTCCCCGGCGATCACGGACTTCATCCTGATGGTGGAACGCTCGAGCTACATGTTCGTGACGGGTCCTGACGTCATCAAGACCGTGATGCATGAAGATGTCACCAAGGAGCAACTCGGCGGTCCCGAGACGCATAACGCCGTGAGCGGAGTCGCGCACTTCATTGCTGAGAACGATGCCGACGCCCTGGCTCTGATTCGCGATCTGCTCTCTTTCATGCCGCAGAATAATCGCGAAGATCCGCCGCAAATCGAAAGCAGCGACCCAGCGGACCGCGCTGATGAAGAGCTCGATGAAATCGTTCCGATCGAGAGCGACCGTCCTTACGACATCAAGGACGTGATCCATCGAGTCATCGATGACGGATATTTTTTAGAGGTCCACGAACGCTTCGCTCCCAACCTGGTGGTGGGTTTCGCCCGTCTTGATGGGATGAGCGTGGGAATCGTCGCTAATCAGCCTTCGGTCCTTGCGGGTTGCCTTGACATCAACGCCTCGGTGAAAGGCGCTCGCTTCGTGCGTTTCTGCGATTGCTTCAACATTCCCCTCATCACCTTCGAGGATGTGCCGGGCTTTCTTCCCGGAACGCAGCAGGAGTTTGGCGGCATCATCCGTCACGGAGCGAAGCTGCTTTTTGCTTTCGCCGAAGCGACCGTGCCCAAGATTACCGTGATTACGCGCAAGGCGTACGGCGGAGCCTACTGCGTGATGGCCTCGAAACATATTCGGACCGACATCAACTACGCCTACCCAACGGCTGAAATCGCGGTAATGGGTCCGGAAGGCGCGGTGAACATTGTTTACCGGCGCCAACTCGAGACTGCGCCCGACGTGGCGAGAACCAGGCAGGAAAAAGTGGAAGAATTCCGCCACCGTTTCGCCAACCCTTACGGGGCCGCCGAGCGCGGGTATATCGATGAACTTATCCGGCCCCGTCAAACGAGACCCAAGCTGATCGCCGCACTGCGAATGCTCGCCAACAAGAGCGATCAGAACCCGCCCAAGAAACACGGCAACATCCCGCTTTGACGGCCGATTCAAGCGGCGAGAACCGGCCTCACAAAGGCTGGGCTAGCTGCCGTACCCGGCGATGGGGCAGTGCGTAAGCTTCCCCAGCGGGCAGCGACGCCCGCCGCTCTTCGCGAGGGTCAGCAGACGGGAGCCCATCCGCCGGGCTGACGAGCATCGACGCTAGGGCTTCTTCGGAGCCGCTGGCTTGGCAGCCGCCGGAGCGGGCGCAGCAGCCACTGGATTCGCCTGGTCGTAAAGCTTCACGATCGGCTCCGTAATATCGACGCCCGCGGCCGCATAGAAAATGCTGGCTCCCTGCGCCTGCGATAGGTCCATGACAACTGAGTAGCCGTTCTTCTGAGCGTAGTCTCGAATAATGGACACCATCTTCCCGCCGATCTTGTTCCCAATATCCTGGTTGTCGGCCTGAAAGTCGGACTGGGCATCCTCCTGTTCGCGCTTGAGCTGGCTTTGCTTTCGATCCAGCTCACGCCGAAGCCGGCTGGCTTCTTCGTCACTCAGCGTGGGACCCTGCTTTTGCAACTGATCGGTCAACTGGGTAATCGAATCCTGATCGCGCTGCAATTGCTGACGTCTAGGCTCGTACTTCTTTTGAAGCTCGTCCATCGCCTGCTTGCCTTCGCCGGTAGCCAGGATGGCCTGCTGGATGCTGATCAGGCCAATTTTTCCCCCTACTCCCGTGGGAGCAGGATCCTGCGCCGCAGCTACTATTGCAAAGGACAGCAGGCCGGCAAGAATGGTGCAAATCACAACTCGGTTTTTCATCGAAGCTCCCCTGAACATAAGATCCGTGTGGATACCTTGATTCTAACTCAATTCCTACCTCAGATTGAACCCCATCGAACACCGCCTTAGAACTGCCTTGCCACCGTAAAGCCGAACATGCCCTTCTGCTCCTTGATCCGTATGGGCGCGAAGTACGGATACACCTGGTTGTACGTGGCCTGGTTGGGGAACATCGACATGGGTGGAAGGTTCTGCGGCGGGGTAATGCTCACATCATCGAGCCGCAGCCAGTTGTAACCATAGTAAAGACGGAAAGGCGCATGCACCACGGGCATGAACACCTGCAGCTCCAATCCCGTCGAGCTGCGCGGCCGGAAGTTATCTTCTGAGGCCGGCTTCAGGGAATTGGGTACCGGGAAGTACGGGAACTGCAACTTAATGTTGCTGAGCGCCGTGGGGGCAAATTGGAGCTGCCCGGGCCAAAGAATAAACGCCGTACCGATATCGACAAAGTAGGCGATGGCGACGGGACCGGCAATTGGAATGCGATACTGGAAGTTGCCGAGCAGCTCCGTGTCCCCGCCTGGAAACTGGACGGTGTAGTATGGGAACTGAGTAAACGAACCGCAGGCTGCGACTGGCGAACCTGTACCACCGATCGAGACGATCGGGTTGCCCTTGGCGTCCCGATTACACACCTGGCCGATGGTGGGGAAAAATCCTACCGGTCCGATCGTGTAGGGGCTAAAGCCCCGGATGTCCTGGTCACCACCCATGTAAAAGCGCGAGTAAGGAGGCGGCACTTTGCCTCCGTAGCCTACGATCGTTGACGCCAGGAAATGAAAGCCAATGCTATTTCGGCCGTGATTCACCGGATGAAAGTATTTGTACTCGAGCAGAGGCCGAACGGTGTTGACATTGCCCCCCAGCGGGCCGCCGGCAAACTGCAGCGTGGCCGCGATCGATTCGCCATGCGTCGGGTCGAGCGCGGCGTTCAGCGTATTGTACGTGTAATTGGGGGATATCTGGCTCTGCTTGATTCCTGAGAGCTGATTGGGTCCGTTGAACTGGCCGAAGTTCAGTGCGGCGTAAAACTGCTGCGAAGCCGCGCTGAAGGTCTGAATGCTGCTATTCGAATAGCTGTAGGTCAAGCCGAAACGGCCGAAGCCCCGGCGCAAGGGAGTGGTGGCGAAAACGCTGAATCCCGACGAATTCTGCTCAAAATTCTGGAAATACTGCGAAGCGAAGGGACTCTGCGCGATGGCGTTCGGATTGATGTTTTCCGAGACCGCGAGCTGCCGCAACTGGTCAAAGTGGTAGTGGGTGTCAAAGACGGTGAAGCCGGCGGTAATGGGCCTGTCAAAGACGTAAGGTTTGGTGAAGCCGAGCGAATAGATTTTCTGGTAGGTCCCTACCTGCGCTTCAATGCTGAACGTCTCGCCGAGACCGAAGAGATTGTTGGTGGCGTAGTTGATCCCGATGAAATTACCGGCAATGCCGCTCACACCGCCCGAGAATCCAATCGAGTTCTTTCCCTTCTCCTTGAGCTTTAGCAGGATATCCACCGTGTGGTTCTGGTTGTTTTGCGTAAGATCGTAGCCTTTCTCCTGCTCTTCGTTTTTGATGATGTCGAAGTAACCGAGCTGGTTGATGCGCAAAATACTGAGATCCCACAGCGTCGTACTAAACAGATTGCCCTCATCCAGCAGAATCTCGCGCCGGATCACCTTGTCCCGCGTCTTGTTGTTTCCTGTGAACTCGATGCGGTGGACGAAGTACTGGTCGCCCTCGTCAAAATTGAGCGTCAGGTTCACCAGGTGCCGCCTGCGGTCCGGTTCAAAGTTCGGATCGGCGACGAAATTGATGTAGCCGAACTGCCCGTAAAGCTTCTTGTAGTTCTCCAGGCTGCTGCGGAATCTTGTCATGTTGAATACTTCCCCTTCTTTAATGGGGAAGCCGGCCACCAGCCGATCGTGCTTGAAGACCTTGTCGCCCCGAATCGCGAAATGGCCCAATCGATACTGCGGGCCTTCGTCAATGGGAATGGTGACGTCCACCCGCCTGCCCTTGCCCTTGCCCATGAAGAACAGGTAGGCCGGCCGGGTGGTTTCCACGGTTTTCGTGGTGAAATCGAAGGAAGGCTGCGCGTTGATATACCCGTGTTCGGCGTAAAGGTCGTGCACAGTTTGCAGGTCAGCCAGAATCTTATCGTGGTCGTAGGTCTTGTGGAACCAGTAGAACCAGGGCGGCGCGCCCGAAGGCCTTGAATACTTCATGGCGCGCACCAGCTTATCATTCGAAAACACGGTGTTTCCCTTGAACTGGATGGTTCCCACCTTCACCTTGGGGCCTTCCACCACTACGAAGGTCAGCGCCACAGAGTTCGGGGGTATGTTGCGCGTGCGGTGGCGAACCGTAGCAAACTGCCTGCCGTGCGCGGCCAGCATGCCCTGCAGCACCACCTCGGCGCGCCGCACCACGACAGGGTCATAAGGCGACTCAATGGACATCCCCACCTTTCTCTCGCGAAACTCGTCCAGCACATCCGATGTCGTCACCGTGCTGAGGCCTTTGTAGTCAATGCTGCGGATCACTTTCTTTTCACGCACGAAGAAGGTGATGATTTTGCCTCGCGCGCCGTCAGACACCTCCTCGCGGATGTCGTCAAAGAAGCCCGTATTCCACAACGCCGAAAAGTCCCGATCGAGAGCGTTCTCATCGTAGGGGTCGCCGTCGTGAGAAAAGATACGGGCCCGTAAATTGGTCGATGAGTAACGGCGATTGCCGCGAAACTGGATCTGCTGAATAACGTTCGGCACAGGTTGCGGTTGTCCCTGGGGCGTCTGACCAGCGGGCGCCTTTTCCGCTGGAGGCTTGGTTTGACCCGGCTTCGCGGGAGCGGGAGCCGTGGGCGGCGCTTCAAGCTGAAGCGGATTTTGGCTTGGCGCCGGATTCTGGCTTGGCGGCGGATTCTGCTCTGCGGGTGGGTTCTGACCCGGTTGCGCCGGCTTTTGGGCCGGCGCTTGCTCGGCCGGTGCAGTCGGCGTGGACGGAGCCGGCGAGGGTTGCTGCCCCGGCGGCGGTTGAGAAGGTTGTTGCCCCGGCTGGGACTCCGATGGAGCACTTGATGCTGGGGCCGCCTGAGAGGCCGTTCCGGAGGCGGGTTTGGCGGAAGATTCGCCGGCCTGCTGACCAGCCGAACTTGTAGCCTGCTGGTTGCCGGATGCGGCGCTTAGCCCTTGAGAAGATGAAGGTGAGGATGCGCCGGAACCCGCCGCTGCCGGCGGCGGCTGCCCGCGTTGAGTGGATGGGCTGAGTGCCAGCCCGGCAGCGAAAACCAGTGAGAAGAGCCCGCGCGTCAACACCTTCTGACGCACGGCATCAGCCGTCACGCGCAACCTTTCCCTCCGAGCCGGGCGACGATTATTCGCATAGGGTCTGGCGCTTAATCATGCGGCCATTGAGGCTTGGGTTCGGCAGGACACAGCCGTACTCCCTGAATGCGCGGCACCAGGAAAGCCTCGACAACAGCCGCTGTGGTTCTCAGCAGAATTGTTCGGATGCCCCACAAGAGATGCGGGTTGTCACCGACCTAAGACCGCCGCAGCAGCGAATACCTGTGCGATGTTATCACGTCACCGGGCCGCGCGTCGATGGCGACCGACGAGAAATGTCGAGAAATCACCCATCTCAGCGTCTTGGTGGGCTCAACGTTACAATAATGGTCAAGATACTGTAGACTAAGGGCTGCGCCGCTGATTTGGCCGTTGGGGGCGGCGGGAATTTACCCTTAGAGTCGGAGCTAACCACCGTGGCAGAACCCACCCGAGAAGAATTGCTGGCTCGCGTCGCTGAACTTGAGAAACAGGTTGAGACCAAAAAGACAGGCAAACTCGAATTCAGGGTGAGTGAGAAGGGCGGCGTCAGCGTCTATGGACTTGGTCGCTTCCCGGTTACCCTCTATTACGAGCAGTGGGTGCGCCTGCTGGATTCAGCCGATGCCTTGCGCGCCTTCGTCGAAGAGAATAAGGCGAGGCTGAAGTTGAAATCGGCGGAGTAAAATCAAGCGGGGCTACACCTCCCTTCGGTGGTGAAGTGTGGACGTCGCGTTCCTGCCAAGACACGATTTCCTGCTGGGAGAAATCATCGACAAGGCGCTCGAGAAGGATCGCGAGGTTCGCGACCAGCGTGCCTCCGACCTGCGCGCTGACCTGAAGCCGCTTTGCGCCTTTGCGTGAAACCTTCGTGGCCCAGAGCTTTGTTCGTCCGGCTCTCGGGCCTCAGAAATGCAAAAACTCCACACCGCGGCAGCAAGCTACTGCACTTCATAGCGCTTCGCGCATTTTCATGCACGGTGGTGAGCCGAAAACGCGTGGCATATTTGCTTCGAATCGCGGTTCCTGTGCTCTGGCTCACCTCTCTGTGGTTCACACTTGTTTCGAGCCTGTGCCCTCGTTGGCAGCCCGGCTGTCTGAAGCCGCCTTGCCGCCGAGAAGCAAGCCCCGAATAACAACACGCCCTCGAAGCCCGCTGCACGCGCTGGCAGCGCGTGCTGATTCTAAAAGACTTGCGCTGACCGTAGCAGACGCACCTTGGGTTCGTTTCAGGTTCGTTTGGGTTCGTTTCAGGTTCGTTTTTTGGAGCTTTTGTTGATTCTACAGCACTTCTCGGGTTCGTTTTTGCATTTTGGCTATACCCCCGGGGGGTGGGGCGTCCGGAAGGGGTTTCCGGCGGGTTCGGCACCTCGCCGACGGCCCGGTTTCCGGCTTTGCTGACGGCCCGGCTTCCGGCTTTGCCGACGGTCCGGATTCCGGCTTTGCCGGCGGCCCGGTTCCCGGCTCTGCCGGCGGCCCGGCTTCCGGCTCCGCTGGTGGGTTGGTCCCCTGACCCGCCGACGCCCTGGTCTCCGGCACTGCGCCCCGGTTCACCTCCGGCCCCGGCCCTAGGCTGGTCTCCCGCCCGGGCCGCGGGCTGGTCTCCTGCTCCGACCCTGGGCTGATCTGCTGCCCCGCCGGACGTTCCGTTCTGGTGACTCCCGCCCCCTTCGTCCGCCGCGTTAGCCCCGTAGCGCCGGGTCATCATGGGCGTTTGAAGGAATCCCGTGATCAC
>DATJYK010000319.1:0-1123 GCA_035578005.1 Terriglobia bacterium | reverse complement strand
GAGGAGGAACTCGCCTGGTTTGATACCTACCTCTTCAAGCCCGGAGAGTCTCCGAACGAGGCGTTTAAGGATGACTCCCCGCTGGCGCAGGAACTGAAACGCAAAGCGATCGCGCGCGTGGAGGCCAACTACGGGGTGAAGGCGGGTACGACCCTGGTTCCCGAAACCGTGAAGTATCAAGGACTCGAAATCGGGCGCTTTGAGGTGACGCGCGCGCAGTATGCGGAGTTCGACAAGAGCTATACCGTTGAATCGGGCAAGGGCAACTTCCCGGCCAACGGCATCAGCTTCGAACAAGCAAAGGCATACTGCGTATGGCTTAGCAATCTGACGGGATCAACTTACCATGTCGGAAGCGAGGCGGAGATGCAGCCGCTCTATTCTTCAGCCAAGGGGAACGAGAACACGCTTGATTACTGGGCGGGTTACGCTCCGAACCCCGACGATGCCCAGCGGTTGAGCTCAAAGATCGAGCAACTGGACGGAAATGCGCCTCTGCTGCGTGAGGTGGGAACGTTCAAGGGACGCGGCGAGGACGCCTTGGTGTTTGACCTGGGCGGCAACGTCGCCGAATGGGCGGTTGGCAAAGACGGAGACGGTAAAGTGCTGGGCGGCAGCGCTGACCAGCCGGCCGATAGCAGGCGGGCAGACTCGGCGGCCGCCCCAGCTTACGTAGGGTTTCGAGTGGTGAGGGCGAAACCGTAGCAACAAAACGAGGTACAACCCCAACCAGAGGGCGAAGAAGAACGTCGCTCTCGACACGAAGACACCAAGTCGCAAAGAAGACGCACGCCAGATTGGGTGTCGTCGACCACGTCTTTGGTGTCTTGGTGCCTTTGTGTTGATGGGTTTCTTCGCGGTCCGAGAAGAAATGGACTTTAGCCTGCATTTCTAACCAGGATTCGAAAAGGGCGGGGCTTTTGGCCCCGCCGAATCTTGCGAAATTGCGGATTTTGCGTTCCTCTCGGCGCAGCTTGCTAAGGGCAAGCTGCGCCGAGAGCGGAACACGTCAAATATCAAACCAACGTTGTAACGGCGGGGCTGAAGCCCCGCCCTTTTCGCATCCCGGTGAGAAATGCAGGTTAGGCATCAAGCGGAGACAGGCCAGACAGAATCACGCATC
>DATJYK010000318.1:0-17136 GCA_035578005.1 Terriglobia bacterium | reverse complement strand
GCGCCTTGGTTCGCGTATTGGCTGAAAGGGAAGGGAAGTCTGCCGTTGCGGGAGGCCATTACCTTCCAGACCGGCTCAAACCATTGGGAGACTTATGACGCCTGGCCGCCGCGCGAGGGGGCTGCTTTACGCAAGCTATATCTCCACGATAGAGCTAGGCTCTCATTCGAGCCTCCAGAAGCGCAGGAGGGCGAGGGCTTCGAGAGTTATGTTTCCGATCCCGCGCACCCGGTGCCGTACCGACGGAGACCGATCAGCCCGACTTACCCAGGTCCCGGCTGGCCGGTGTGGTTGCTCGAAGACCAGCGATTTGTCTACCTGCGTCCGGATGTCGCGGCCTGGCAGACGGACGTGCTCAATAGCCCGGTGGCCGTCGCCGGCGACATCGTTGCGCATCTTTTCGCCTCAACCACGGGCAGCGATAGCGATTGGATCGTCAAGTTGATTGATGTCTATCCCGAAGACTACGCGCCTGACCACAAGCTCGACGGCTATCAGCTCATGATTGCCAACGACGTCTTTCGCGGCCGCTTTCACAGCAGCTTTGAGAAGCCTGAAGCCCTGGCGCCGAATCGTGTGACGCCGTTTACCATCGACCTGCACACCAACGATCACGTCTTTCTGCCCGGGCACCGCATCATGGTGCAAGTGCAGAGCACCTGGTTTCCGCTGATTGATCGCAACCCGCAGAAGTTTGTGCCGAACATATTCACGGCTACGGCTGCGGATTATCAGGCGGCCACCGAGCGCGTTTACTTTTCGAAAACGGAGCCTTCATACCTGGAGCTTTCGACGGAAAGGTAGAAGCGAACGATGAATTCGGAATGATGAACAATGAACGGCTACGAACAAGGACGAAAGGAGAATCGTTCATTATTCATCGTTTTGCATTCATCGTTGGTTCGGTGAGGCCTTCGATGGCGGCGAAGAGCTGATGCGCTTCGATGGGCTTTGACACATATCCGTCCATGCCGGCCGCGAGGCAGCGCTCTTGGTCCTGTTTCAGCGCGTGAGCGGTGAGCGCGACGATAGGAACGTGACCGCCGGTTGCTTCCTCCCGGCTTCGGATTGCGACCGTGGCCTCGAAACCGTCCATCTCCGGCATCTGCACGTCCATCAGCACGACGTCAAAGCTGGACCTTTCCAGGGCCTGCAGGACTTCGTGGCCATTTTCAACCGTCGTTACCGAGTGCCCACGCTTTTCGAGCAGGCGCGCCGTCAGGCGCTGGGTAACCCGATTGTCTTCCGCAACCAGCACGCGCAATGAGGACAAAGGGCGTTCCTCGGAGTGCTCCTCGCGCACCGAATGCCGCGTGATAAGGCCGTTCTCATTCGGTCTTTGGCCGAGAGCGCGGAGCATGGCGGCCCGAAGCCCCGCCTCGGCGATCGGCTTTGTGAGATACGCCCGAACGCCCAACTCTCGGCAGCGGGCGCCGTCACCGCGTTCGCCGGCGGAAGTGAGCATGATCGGAGCGGGTGCGTTAGGAAGCCGGTGCTGCTTCAGTTTCTTCACGAGCTCGAAGCCATCCATGCCCGGCATCGCAGCGTCAGCCAGCAGCACGTCGAAGTGGACGCCCGTAGCGTCCGCTTCGCTCAGGAGGGCCAGGGCGTCCGGCCCGCTCGCAGCCTCGGCAGTGGACATTCCCCAACCTCGAAGAATTTCGGTGAGTACACCGCGGCTTGAGGTATTGTCATCCACGACCAACGCGCACAGACCGTTGAGTTCAGCAACGCTCCGTGCCTGGGGAAGGGAAGCTTCCGCCGCGGCTCCCAGGCGTGCCGTGAAGTGGAAGACGCTGCCCTTGCCGGGCTCACTTTCCACCCAGAGGCGCCCGCCCATCGCTTCTGCGATCCGCGACGATATGGTCAGTCCCAGACCGGTGCCACCGAAGCGGCGGGTCGTGGAGCCGTCGGCTTGGGAGAAGGCTTCGAAGATCACGCGCTGTTTTTCGGCCGGAATGCCAATACCGGTGTCGCGAACGGAGAAATGCAGGATGACCGATTCCTGGTCCTGCGGCTCGGTCTTCACGGCGAGCACCACTTCGCCCTTCTCGGTAAACTTGAGAGCGTTTCCCAGGAGATTCACCACCACCTGCCGGAGACGAGTGGGATCGCCCGCCACCCGGTACGGGACGGCAGGGCTGACGTCATACAGCAGTTCGATATTCTTGTTTTGGGCGCGCAAGGCAAAGGTTTTGGTGACCTCATCCAGGGTACTGCGCAGATCAAAATCGACCCGTTCCAGTTCCAGCCGGCCGGCTTCGACTTTCGAAAAATCGAGAATGTCATTGACGATGGTGAGAAGAATGTCCGCCGAACTCTTGAGCATCTGCAGATATTCTTGCTGTTCAGTGTTCAGCGGCGTGTCGAGGGTGAGATCCGCCATTCCGATGATGCCGTTCAGAGGAGTGCGAATCTCATGGCTCATGTTGGCCAGAAACTGGCTCTTGGCGCGGCTGGCGGCCTCGGCGGCTTCTTTCGCCTTCAGCAGGTGTGCTTCCGCGGCCTTTTGGGCCGTCACGTCACGCACAAGGGCCAGATAAGCGGGCCGCCCTTCATATTCGACCTGCTCGGCAAGGACCTCCACTTCCATGCGGCGGCCGGACTTCGTCACGTGGGTGGTGGTGGAGCACACCCGTGAGGCGGCCATTCCGGGCGCAACGGCGGAGGCAGCCAGCTTCGCCAAGTCTTCCTGCAGCTTGTGTCGGGCCTCTGGAGCGCGCACGTCAAAAGGTGTCATGCTCAAGAGCTCATCCCGCGAGTAGCCATAGACCCTCGAGGCCGTCTCGTTACAGTCGAGGTACTGATAGGTGATCCGATCGAGAATAAAGATCGGGTCAGAGACGTGCTCGAACAACGTCCGGTACTTGTTTTCGCTCGACCGCAGAGCGTCCTCGGCGCACCTGCGCTGGGTGATATCCCGCACGATGGCGATCCGCGCCGGCTGGCCGTGGAACTCGGTCGGCGCCGGATTAATCTCCACGGCCAGGCGGCGCCCGTCTTTCGTGATGTGGGTATAGGCGCAAGTAGTCCCGAATCCGCCCCGGGCCACTTCGTCCCGCAGGGCGGCTCTTTCTTCTTCGGGATGCAGCTCCTCCGGCTTCAAGGCCTTAATCTCCTCACGGGAGTAGCCGTAAAGCTGGGATGCCACGTCGTTACAATCCAGGAATCTATTGCCGGTGGCACCGCAGATGAAAACGGGTTCGGCGATGCTCTTGAAGAGGGATTGATATTGGCTTTCGCTGGCGCGCAAGGCTTCTTCGGCCGCCTTGCGTTCAGTGATGTCGCGGACGATGGCCACACGCGCTGGCCGGCCCTGATATTCGGTGGGGGCCGCTGTGATTTCTACCTGCAAGCGGCGGCCGTCCTTGGTGACGTGACTATATGCTGAGCTATGTTGATAACCTCCCAAGGCGATCTCACGAAAAACCGCAACGCGCTCTTGAGGAGGGTGTAGTTCCGCCGGCGGCATCGCAAGGATTTCCTCGCGAGTGTAACCGTACACCTTTGACACCGCCGCGCTGCAATCGAGAAATCGTCCAACATTCTCATCGGAGATGAAGATGGGATGGGTGATGCTGTTGAACAGCGTGCGATACTGGCCTTCGCTGGCCCGCCGTGCTTTTTCCGCCCGCTCGCGATCACTGACCACGGCACCCAGGCAGAGGCCTGTCAAGGCGAGCGCCAGCATCACGAGCTGAAGCCGGGGAAGTCCCGCGGCGTCGGGGTGAGTTAGCCGAGCCGCGAGGGTGACGCCCACGTTGGTAGCCAGAATGGCGAGCGTGGTCCGGCGCAGTCCGTGCCGGACGGCGATCCAGATGATCGGGAAAAAGAGCGCGTAGAGAGGCTGATAAGGGGCGCTGGGCCTAAAGCCAAAGACAAGGCAAAGCGTGGCCACCACTGCCACAATTTCGCCGACCGTCTCCAGAAGTTCGAGTGAGCATCTCCGGTGTTGGGCGCTTGCGTCCAACGGCGGCGCTGAATGTTCCGATAGGATCCTTGATTCGACCCAGGGGATGATATACAAGAGCAAGACGGGGGCGAAGGAAGCGATGGAAATCGAATCGCCAACCCACCAATCAAACCCAGCCATCAAGTGTTGGGAACGCGGAACTACACCATCCGCCACCAGCCAGCGCGCTCCGATCACCGCACCGGCCAGCACGGCAGTGGGCAGAAGCAGAACTAAGCCTCCCACGTCGCGCAGCCGGCGAAATCCGGCATCGAAGCCCCACTTTTGGCGGAGTAGGGCTGCGCCCGCAACGCTCGATAGGGCGATGGCGATAGGTACCGGGATTCCGGCCCAGCTCAAGGGCGAGCGGTGGTAGTCAAAAATGGCCGCCGTGGCGCTGGCTACGACTACGACGGGACCGTACCGCCGGCCACCCCAAAGGAGAAGCGCCATGCTCAGACCGGCGGGCATCGACCAGGCCGGGATGCCTGCCCAAAGCTGTAGCATTCCTGATGCGCGGTCTAGGAGCATGAAGGCAACCCAGGCCATCACTTGCAGAATGAGATGCTTAGACAGCGCTTTCGCGTCCCACCAGGGACGTCTGATTAAGACGGGCTGCGGCTTATGATTGGCAGTCTCTGCCATCGGGACGGCAACCGGTAGCGAGTCAGTTGCGAGCATCAGTGTATCTATCGGTTAGAAAGAGATGAGCATTAATCTCAATGATCACAGACACTTTACGCGGTGATACAATACCTGCCCCTGAAAGGCAACGGGGTTCGGCTGGTGAGATAGGCCCTCTCGAAGGTGACTGTACGATGAGCGGAGAATCGAACACTAGAAGTCGCGGGCAATTCAATCCAGAACGGCGAAGGTTCGGACAAACTGTTTTCGGAGGAGCGCTCGGAGCTGCGATTTTGCTCTCGACAGAGACCGACCGCGCCGCTATCCATCGGAACGCGCCGGGAATCAAGCTCTGCGCGCAGTTCCCGGCAAAGCCCACCGACGACGAGCTTCTATTTGTCAAGCAGATCGGCGTCGAGTACGTCAGCGTTCAATCCACGCCCGATCTGCGCACAGCGGAAGGCTTTCTCGCCATCAAGAAGCGATACGCCGACGCGGGTATCACGGTCTGGAACATTGGAAACACCGATGTCCATAACATGCCGCAGGTCACCCTAAACCTTCCCGGCAGGGATCAGAAAATTGAAGAGTACAAGACCTATCTCCGGAACCTGGGCAAGGCCGGAATCTACTACACGACTTACGCCCACATGGGCAACGGCATTTGGAGCAGTGGCCGAACCTCAGTAAGGGGAGCATCTGCGAGAGAGTTTGACTTGGCAAGCCCGAACAAGGAAGGCCGATGGGTTGATGAAGTTTACCGTGAGCCGCTTTCGCATGGCCGGGTATTCGCGCCAGACGAGATTTGGGAAAACTATACGTATTTCATCAAGCAGGTGGCGCCTGTGGCGGAAGAGAATAACGTGCGGATTGGCATCCATCCGGACGACCCACCCGTTCCCGTACTCGCGGGCGTGCCGCGATGCATCTTCAGCAGCTTTGCGGGGTACAAGCGAGCTCTGGAAATTGCCAACAGTCCTAATGTGGGGATTTGCCTCTGCTGCGGAACGTGGCTCGAGGGCGGCCGGGCAATTACCGGCAAAGACCCCGAGGAGATGATCCGATACTTCGGCGCGGATAAAGTCTGGAAAATTCACTTCCGCAACGTCAGTGCGCCGCTGCCGCACTTCGTTGAGACCTTCATGGATGACGGATACTATGATATGTGGAAGATCATGAAGGCGCTTCGGGACGTTGGGTTTGACGGCATCGTAATCCTGGACCACAGCCCAACCATGATCGGTGACACGTACGCGCAGACGGCGTACGGAGTCGCGTACATGAGGGCGCTCCTGAAGCGGGCAGAGGCAGAGAGCTAACGTCGCGGGGGTTGCGTTCATCAGCCTGCTTCTGGCGGCCAGAGCAGGTACCCATCACCCAGAAGAACGCAGAGGGAGGAGCAATCTCCATGTCAAAATCCACGAGTCGCGTCTGCTCCGCTGGATTTCTTGCGCTTGTGATCGCTCTTGGTGGTCACGCACAGGCGAACAACGCTGAAGATCCTCTGGAAGCGGGATTCAAGACTCCCCCGAATTCTGCCAAGCCCCGTGTGTGGTGGCACTGGATGAATGGCAACATCACCAAGGAAGGCATCAAGTTGGACCTGGAGTGGATGCACCGCGTGGGCATCGGCGGTTTTCAGAATTTTGATGCGGCGCTCAACACCCCCAAGCTTGTTGACAAGCGGCTGGTATTCATGACGCCTGAGTGGAAAGATGCCTTCCTTTACGCCACGAAGCTCGCTGACCAGCTTGGCTTGGAAGAAGCCATCGCTGGCTCTCCCGGCTGGAGCGAATCCGGCGGGCCATGGGTGAAGCCCGCTCAAGGTATGAAGAAGGTCGTGTGGAGCGAGACACTTGTGGAGGGCGGCCAGCATTTTACCAACATTCTTCCGAAGCCGCCGTCCGTCACCGGCCCCTATCAGGACATCCCGCTCATGGACTTCCTGGCGCGGATTAGCGGACAGGAGCCCTCACCGCCTCCGGAGTTTTATGCAGATACCGCGGTGGTTGCCTATCGCGCGCCTGAGAGCGATGACTGGCTGGCGGACTTACATCCGAACATCACGTCCAGCTCTGGAAACATCGGCGCTGCGCTACTTTCGGACGGCGACTTCGTCAAAACCACCAGCCTGCCGAAGGCTCCCGTAGGGCAGCAGGCGTGGGTGCAATTCGAGTTTGACAAGCCGCAGACGATCAGGGCCATCACCTTCGCGCTGGGAGGTCCGGTGAACCCATTCGCGGGCCTCTTCGGCGCAGCGGCTCCCGAGCCTGAATTCCAAGCGAGCGATGACGGCCAGGCGTTCCACAAAGTGGCCACCGTTCCTACCGACGGGGCCCACGTGCACACAGTTTCGTTTCCGGCCGAAACCGCGCGTTTCTTCCGCCTGAGCTTCACCACGCCGCCGCCACCGGCTGCTCCCGCCGGAATGCGGTTTGACGTTGACTTCGGCAACTTTGGTGGCGCGCCGTCTACGGACTATCCTATCGCTGAGCTCGAGCTGCACACGGGTGCCAGAGTGAATCGGGCGGAGGAAAAGGCTGCTTTCGCCACCTTGCCTGATCTTTATCCGTTTCCCACGCCAGCCTTCCCGGCTACTGACGTCATAACCAAGCAAGACGTGGTCGATCTCACTTCGAAGATGCATCCAGACGGCACGCTCGATTGGACACCGCCTCCCGGCCACTGGGTGGTGTTGCGCTTTGGCTATTCTTTGCTGGGCATCACGAACCATCCTGCGTCGCCTGAGGGCACAGGCCTGGAAGTGGACAAGTTGAATCCGGACGCTGTCAGGGCCTACATGAATACTTATCTCGACATGTACAAGAGTGCGGTGGGCCCCCTGATGGGCAAGCAGGGACTGAGGTTTGTAGTCAACGACAGCTATGAAGCCGGGGCGCAAAACTGGACTGACAATTTGATTACCGAGTTCACCAAGCGTCGAGGCTACGATCCGCGTCCGTGGTTGCCGGTGCTTACCGGCCGTGTGATTGAAAGCTCGGAGTCAAGCGATCGCTTCCTGTGGGACTTTCGCCGCACTCTCTCCGACATGATTGCCGAGTATCACTACGACCTGATTACGGCCATCTTGAAGCAACGCGGCATGGGCCATTACGGCGAATCGCACGAAGAGGGGCGAGCGTTCATCGGGGACGGCATGGAAGTGAAGCGCAGCAATGACGTTCCCATGTCGGCTATGTGGACCCAGAGGCCGGGCGTGAATGAGGAACAGTACGGATACAACGCCGACATTCGCGAGTCAGCATCCGTCGCCCACATTTATGGCCAGAACCTGGTGGCGGCGGAATCCTTGACGGCCTCCTCCGGCGCTTGGGCTTGGTCGCCGCAGACTCTAAAGCCCACGGCCGACAAAGAACTGGACATGGGTCTGAACCGCTTCGTGATTCACACCTCGGTTCACCAGCCACTGGTGGTCGACAAGAAGCCGGGCATCTCACTCGGGCCATTTGGCCAATGGTTCACGCGCAATGAGACCTGGGCAGAGCAGGCTAAGCCGTGGCTCACCTACTTGGCCCGTAACTCATACCTGCTGCAACAGGGACGCTTCGTTGCTGACATCGTCTATTTCTACGGTGAGGACTCAAACCTCACGGCGCTGTTCCTGCATAAGGGTCCTGACGTTCCTGCGGGCTACAATTTCGATTACATCAATGCCGACGCTCTGCTTCATCTCCTGACGTTTCAAGATGGATCACTGGCGACTCCGAGCGGAATGCGCTACCGCGTGCTGGCCCTCGACCCCTACAGTCAGCACATGTCCCTGCCGGTGCTACTCAAGATTCGTGACCTTGTCCAGGCGGGCGCGATCGTCTCGGGCGCGAAGCCGGTCGGCACTCCGAGCTTGAGCGACGATTCCGCCGAGTTTCAGCGCGTGGCGGACCAGCTCTGGGGATCGGGCAGCGGGAATAGCGTCGGCAAGGGCCGCGTCTACGGAGACCTGAAGCTGGGTGACGTTCTCACAGCGCTTCATGTGCCGCCCGACTTCGATTACACGAAAACGCCTTCGGGCTCCGAGGTTCTGTTTGTCCACCGCAGTTTGAATGAGGGCGACGTGTATTACGTGGACAGCCGCAGCAACCAGCCGGCGAGCTTCGATGCCACTTTCCGCATGGAAGGGAAGGAAGCTGAACTTTGGCACGCGGACACGGGCAAGATCGAGCCGGCCTCGTACAAAATCGAAGGTGGCCGCACTACCGTGCCCTTGCAACTGGAGCCTTGGGGGACCATCCTGGTGATGTTCCGTAAGCCCGCAAAGGAGTCGTCGCGCGCGCTTCCGCAGACCACCGAGAGCGCCGTGGCAACCGTGAGCGGCCCGTGGGAAGTGACCTTCCAACCTGATCGCGGAGCGCCGCCCAAGATCACCCTGGACAGCTTGAGTTCGTGGAGTGAGAGCTCCGACGAAGGCGTTAAGTATTTCTCGGGTCAAGGCACTTACACCAAGACTCTTCAGGCTCCGGCGGATTGGTTCAAGTCAGGCGACAGGCTCTGGATTGACCTCGGCGCGGTGAAAGATCTCGCGCAAGTGTCAATCAACGGCAAGCCTTTGGGCATTTTGTGGAAGCCACCCTTCCGAGCAGACGTAACCAGCCTGCTGAAGCCAGGGCCAAATAAACTTGAAATCGAGGTGACGTCCCTTTGGGCGAATCGCATCATCGGTGATCGTCAGCCCGGCGCCACAAAGGAGTATAGTTTCACGTCCCCGAAGTTCTACAAGGCATCGTCACCTCTCGTGCCTTCGGGATTGCTAGGGCCCGTTCAGGTGATTAGAACAGAGACGAAGTAATGAGGTGTTAGGTGCTAGGTGTCAGGTTTCAGGCGTCAGGCTCCACGTGTTAGGTTCCCAGCAGCTTTTTCCGAGGGCGTTTTCTCGCCACTGAGCTGGCTTCATGGGATATCCTCACCTTCGTACCTCACACCCCACGCGTAGCACCTAACACCTAGCACCTGACACCTAGCACCTAGGCTAGCAACTAGCCACTATCTCAAATATTTGCCAGCCACTTCTCTGAAGCGGGCAGCGTGCCGCTCGACGGATGCCAAATCGTCGTGAATCGTTACACCGAAACCGGAACTCAGGCCTTTGTCGGATACTCCGATGCTGATATTGAGTGAGCGTTCCAACAGCGCGTCCGTCTTGGGCAACATTCCCTGCCAGTAGCGAATCTCGCGGTTGTCGTGAGCATAGATTGGGAAGCAGGTAAAGGGGCACGACACGGCCGTCGGAGTGCGCAACTGCATCAGTTGCTCCATATTATTGTAGACGTGCCAGCCCGCCCTCGCCACGACCTGCGTTCCCAGGTCTGCTGCCACGCTCTTAGCGATTTCGGCGCTCGGGAGGATCACCGTCAGCATGGTGGCGCACTCGCCCTGCTCGTCGGTAATCTCGCGGAACCGGAGTCCCGGCAGATCGCTGATCAGTTCCTTGTAGCGCTTCTTATTTTCATGCAGTCGCTTGAGTAACTTCGGAAGTTTGCGGAACTGCGCAAGCAGCACGGCGGCCTGCAGCTCGGTGTAGCGAAAATCAAGACCAAAGAACGGGCGCGCGCCGATCTCTACGCCGGTGCGCAGCGGCAAGTGGCCTTGATCGTGAAAGGCGAACGCGCGCCGGTACACCTCCTCGTCGTTGGTCACCACCATGCCGCCATCGCCGGAGGTGATGGTTTTGTAGGCGTTAAAACTGTAGGTGCCGACTTTGCCGATGGAGCCGACAATCCGTCCTTTGTAGCTTGCACCAAACGCCTGGGCGCTGTCCTCAAGAACAGGGATTCCGTGTTTATCGCCAATCTGTTTGATCTCATCCAACCGCGCCGGGTTCCCCATCATGTGAACCGCCATGATGGCTTTGGTGTGCCGGGTGATCTTGTGTTTCACATCTTCGGGATCAAGATTGAACGTCGCGTCGATTTCACCGAGAACGGGAATCGCTTTGCAGTAGACGATGGATGAGATGCTGGCGATGTAGGTGAAACCTGGAACGATGACCTCATCTCCAGGACCGATCCCGAGACCCACGAGCGCCGCCAGGAGAGCGGACGTTCCGGAATTCACCGCCACGGCGTAACGGACGCCTGCAAAACTCGCGATCTCCTGCTCGCACTGGACGACCTTACCCTTGAACCCAGGGTTAGCGTCAGGACCGGTCGTGGCTCCGTAACGATAGATATACCCACCTCGCAGTAGATCCACAACTTCCTGAATCTCTTCTTCTCCGATCCACTCCATTCCTGGACCTGGCATCTAGGCTGTCTCCTCTTTTGTAGGAAGATAGAAACTCTATGCGGCTTCAGGATCGGCTTGGTCCAACACCGCCGCTGGCTCAACCACGCTGCGCCGCGTCCAAAAATAAAGAGCCGCGGCGCCCACGGTAAGGACCAGTCCGCAACCGAACTCCGTCGTGATGTAGAGCGCTTTGCCCGCCGGCGCTGTCATCCGGTCGAAGATGGCCTGGACGAAAACATTGTGGCTTGCATGCAGCATCGCCGCGGGCCAAACGCTCTTCGACCTGAGCCGCATCCAGCCAAACACGAAACTGTCGCCGAATACCATCAGCGTGAAGCACGTCAAAGCATAGGTTGCGTTGGTTCCCGCATTGTAATCGGCGAAGAGCAGCACAGGATAGTGCCAAAGGGCCCAAACGCATCCGCTTATGAGGGATCCGAGGGTGAAGCCGAACTGGCCGACAAGCCTCGGCAGAAGAAAGCCGCGCCAGCCGATCTCTTCGCCCAGGGTGCGCGCCAAGCCGCCTATCAATGCGACCGTCGCAAGCAACGGCAGGCCCAAGAGAATTGTTGCCATCCGAGGCCAGCCAGGGAAGCCGAGTGAAGCGCCCATCTGCTTTGCGAACGCCGGAAAGGCCCACGAGCCTCGAACGAGGATCCAGGTGACTACGTACACCGGCAGAGCGTAGAGAATCGGAATCACGTAGGCCCACGCCACATACCGCGACGGCCGCCAGCTCCAGCCCAGCGAGGCCAAATCAATGCGGAGCATTTTGCAGGTGGCAAATGCCGCCAGGCCGGGACACCACATCAAGAGCGTGACCATCAACCCGCCACCGGCCGCGAGGTGACCTGCGTGAATGATGACGAAGTACGGCAGACTGCTGAAGAGAAAAGCGAGGAAGAGGAAGACAACGATCTGTTTCTGGCCGTCACGCATCGGAACGAGATTCTACCACGGCAAGACGCCGCAACAGTGCCACCGGCGAGAATTCCAGCAACCTATCACAGAAGGACGAGCCGCTCAGTTAGCCGCGAGCCCTTTATCAAGACTGAAGTGCGCGGCCGTCCGGCGAAACGCTGCAAGCTGGGCAGCTTCCCAATCGGGATTGTAATCAAGCTCACGAGCCATCAGTACCGCCACCCAAGGAGCCGCTTCCAGGGCGGCTTTTGCATTCAAAAAAAGAGCCCGCGTTCGCCGGCACAGAACGTCTTCCACCGTCCGTGCCATGTCATGGCGCACCGCCCACGCCACTTCGGCGCCTACGTAAGGCAGCGCCGCGGCTAACGGTCGCGCCAGCTCCGGATCCCTACGCATCAGCTCCTGAATGGCAGGGGCGTCGGACCCGTAGACGGACAGATGGCCGAATTTCTGAGCTTCGAGATGAAATCCATGAATGTTGACTCTTGTTGTGACGCACTCCCTCTCCGGCAGCTTTCCCAGAATGGCCGCATGGTTGACGCAATCCTCGGCCATGTTTCGATAGGTCGTCCACTTGCCGCCGGCGATATTCAGCAGTCCTGACTCATCAATGTGAATGGTGTGATCGCGCGACAGGGCCGCGGTGTTGGTGGAGTTGGGCGCCTTAGCCAGCGGCCGAATACCCGTGAAGACGCTCAGCACATCGCTACGGGTGGGCGCTTTGTCCAGGTACTCGCCGGCTGTTTTCAGAATGAATTCCACTTCCTCCTCCCTCGGAGAAGGTTCGGGCGTGGGTTCCGGGATGGCAGTGTCCGTGGTGCCCACCAGAGTGTGGTTATGCCAGGGAATCGCGAACATCACCCGGCCGTCACTGGTGCGGGGAACCATGATGGCCGAGTTCCCCGGAAGAAAGGAGCGGTCGAACACCAGGTGAATGCCCTGGCTCGGTGCAATCATCGCTGGGAGCGAGGGATCGGCCAGTCTGCGAACAGCGTCCGTGAAAGGACCGGTAGCATTGACCACCACTTTGCCGGTAACCCCAAACTCGTTGCCGCTCTCTTCATCGCGTGCGATGACCCCATTGACGAAGCCCTCTTCGTCCCTAGTCAGTCCGGTAACACGGCAATAATTGACGAGCGTCGCGCCTTTCTCGGCCGCGGTGGCGACCATGTTGATCAGCAGGCGCGCGTCGTCAAACTGGCCGTCGTAATACACCACGCCGCCGCGCAGACCATCCGGGTTAATCGTCGGCAAGCGGCGAAGCGTTTCTTCCCGCGAAAGAACCTTGGAGGGACCGAACCCGTACTTGCCGGAAAGGATGTTGTAAATCTTGAGGCCCAGGCCGTAGAAGGGTGCTTCCCACCAGTCGTAGCGCGGCACGATGAAGGCGAGGTCGCTCACCAGGTGAGGAGCGTTTTGGCGCAAAATACCCCGCTCTCTCAGAGCTTCCATCACCAGCGAGACGTTTCCCTGTTCGAGGTAACGGACACCGCCGTGCACCAGCTTGGTGCTTCGGCTGGAAGTGCCTTTGCCGAAATCGCTGCCTTCCAGCAGCAGCGTGTCGTATCCACGCGAAGCGGCATCGATAGCGACGCCAACGCCCGTGGCGCCGCCTCCAACAATGATCACGTCCCATTCCGCGGTGTGCGAATGGAGCTGATTGAGCATTTCCGGCCGGGTCATTTGATCGCTATCTGTAGCGGCGCTCTATGAGCGCCGATTATCGTAGGCGCTCCACGAGCGCCGATTATCGTAGGCGCTCCACGAGTGCCGATTATCGTAGGCGCTCTATGAGCGCAGATTATGAAATGTCTTTTAAAGCGGCGGTCACAGACCGCCGCTACAGCTTCTCCTTAATGAAGGCGAGGTTGAAGATGTGCCCTTGATACGGCCAGTCCTCAGCGCGTTGTACTAAGCCTGCACGAACCGGGTTTTGACGCACGTAAGCCACTTTCTGTTCGTAGGACTCCTTCGAACGGAGCACGTGATCGAAGAAGTCTTTTTCCCAGTGAGGCGCAGCCGTTTGTGACGCACGCAGTGCCTTTGAGAGCGAGTTTTTCAGCGATTTCATCCAAGTCGACAAAGACACCGCGTTTGACGCGAAAGCTGCGAACAGATGCACGTGGTCTGGCATCAACACATAGTAGCCTGGGTGAACGCCATAGCTTGGCGCTCTCCCCGCAAATCGAATGAATGCCTGGTGGGTGGACGCGTTGTCGAGAATGGCACGGCGAGGCTCAGTAGAAAACGTTACGAAGTAGATGGGATGCTGCGTGTAGAGCCACTGCAACCTTTGCAGGCGAGGCTTGAAGTGATGATCTGGATTAGCGGCTCTCATCTGTAGCGGCGCTCTATGAGCGCCGAAGCACGGGCTGGAATCCCGTGCCACGTGGCATGGCCATCCTGGCCATGGCAAAATGGCCAAACTTCAGGCGGCGCTCTAGGAGCGCCGATTATGAAATGTCTTTTAAAACGGCGGTCATAGACCGCCGCTACAGGGCCTCGGCCTGTGTCCACGCCTTCGCCCGGCCCAGCGCTTCGTGCCAGCGGCTGAGGAGTTTCTCCATCTCTGTTTTGGATTTCTGAGGACGAAACTCCTTATCCACTTTCCACTGGGCCTGAATCTCCTCCGGACTTTGCCAAAATCCAACCGCCAGACCCGCCAGGAATGCCGCCCCCAAGGCCGTCGTTTCAGTGTGCTCGGGCCGCACCACAGGTATGCCGAGCAAGTCCGATTGAAATTGCAAGAGGGTATCGTTCCGGGCCGCGCCGCCATCCACCCGCAAGACTTCAAGCGGAATGCCAGAATCCTGCTCCATGGCGTCGATCAGGTCAGCCACCTGGTAAGCAACGCTTTCGATTGCGGCCCGCGCGATGTGTCCTGCCTTGGTTCCGCGCGTAATTCCGATGATCATGCCCCGTGCGTGCGGGTCCCAATGCGGCGCTCCGAGGCCAACAAAAGCCGGAACCATGTAAACATCGCCGTTGTCCGGGACGCTCAGCGCCAGCGCCTCGACGTCGCCCGAAGCGCGAATAATGCCGAGTCCGTCGCGCAGCCATTGCACCACCGAACCGGCTACGAAAACGCTGCCTTCCAAGGCATACTCCAGTTTGCCCTCCCTTTTCCAGGCGACGGTGGTGAGCAATCGGTTCCTGGATTCTTTACTCTCTTCGCCGAGAGTCTGCAACAGGAAGGCGCCGGTGCCATAAGTGCATTTGGCCATGCCGGGACGGAAACACGCTTGCCCGAACAAAGCGGCCTGCTGGTCTCCGGCTACCCCAGCGATGGGCACTCCGGCGAGGGCGGAATCCGCCGAAGCCTGGGCATATTCGCCGCTCGAAGAGCGCACCTCAGGCAGCAGGGAATTCGGAATCAGAAATTCGCCTAGCAGCTCTTGGTCCCAGACGCCTTCGTGAATGTTGAAGAGCATGGTTCGCGAAGCGTTGCTGGCGTCAATGGCATGAAGCTTGCCGCCGGTCAGCTTCCAGATCAGCCAACTGTCCACGGTTCCAAAGGCGAGCTCGCCCGCTTCGGCTTTCTCCCGCGCGCCTTTTACGTTCTCGAGAATCCACATGATCTTGCTTGCGGAAAAATAGGCATCGATCACGAGTCCGGTTTTTTGCCGGATGGTCTCTTCAAGCCCGCGCTCCCGAAGCTGCTGGCAGATGCCTGCCGTGCGCCGGTCCTGCCACACAATTGCGTTGCAAACAGGTTTGCCGGTTTTGCGTTCCCAGACGATCGTGGTCTCGCGCTGATTCGTGATGCCGATGGCGGCGATATCTCGCGGGTGGGCATCAGCACGGCTCAGCGCTTCCACCGCAACGCCCATTTGCGAGGCCCAAATCTCCTCGGGATCATGCTCAACCCAACCGGCAGACGGGTAAATCTGCTCGAACTCCCGTTGCGCCAGGCCACGGATAGCGCCGCTTCGGTCGTAAAGTATGGCCCTCGAACTTGTGGTCCCTTGATCGAGCGCCAGCACGTAATTCAAAGGTTCGCTCCTTTATACCGTAACTCTCGATAATCGACCCAACCCACTTCGTCCATGGCATTTTCACACACTGGCCATTCGGAGCAAAGCGATAAGCAGGACGATAGACAGCCTGCTTACGATAAATTCAGGGCAGCAGCAGGGAGGACGTGAACCGTGAGCGCAGTGAAAGCAAGCGTAGCAAGCGTAGCGCGGACCTGCTTCTCAAGGTCCGCGGCTTTTCTTGTGCCCCACTTTGTAGCCTAGGCCCATGTAGCCGCCGATCTCTTGCAACCCTCCATCATTAATCCCGCATCATCTGTCGACCCCCTCCATGGCCGCCCGGCCGGCCCTACCCCCCTTCCGCTCAGGCGCTTCGCAAACATTGTAAATTCTGTTCGTAATGTTCGTAACGTTTACAATGTTCGTAATGTTCTATACCTTGCCAGGCCGCCCGTCCTGTGATTCAGTCAATTCTGGAGCACTCCGCCATGGTTCAGACCTGGAGCGAAATCCTGCCCAACGGCGCTCAGCACCCGGCATTTCCGCCGTCGGCATCGACCCGGTCAGTTCGCTGGCCGGTTCGAAAACCGCAAAATTCAATTTCTTACGAACGAACCTGTCAACCTATTGAAAATAAAGGACATGAATTTTTGAACCCCGTCAACTTACTGAAAGTAAAATGGTTAGCCTTATTATCCCGTCAAGTAATAGAAAACAAGCTTGTTAGTCTAGAAAAGCCGGTCATCAAAAACTCGAACCCCGTCAACTTACTGAAACTCAATAGGGTTAGTTCCGCATACCTCGTCAACTCGTTGAAGATTAAGAGGGTTAACGAGACGCGAAGGGAAGCTATGTCAGATCGCTGCCAGAAAAACAGTTACCCCGGCGATGGTGGAGGCTAACCGCGCCAACGGCTTGAAGTGTACAGGACCGGTGACAGACGTGGGTAAAATGAACGCTCGCCTGAATGCTGTGAAGCACGGCGTCACCCCACTCGCCGTGAGCTTGGCTGCGGCGAGCGCCGGAGCCCAGAATGCCCTTTCGCAAGCCCATACGCAGCGATTCACGCGCCATGAGGCGTTTCTGGACCGGCAGTTCGACCGTCTGGTAAAGGAGTTCAATGACTGGCGCGAGGCCCACTCGGACGCCACCAGCTTCGTCGATGGGACCGATGCCGAAGAAGAGGATCTTGAAGCCATGGCGCAGAAAATCCGGGCAAAGGCGGCAGCGAAGGACAAGGCACTGACCGAGGCCATAAAGGCGGCGTGGGGAGAGGACTTCGTGTCCGGGCCACCACGGTAGGGGGTCCTTCGCATGACAAGTTTACTCACGAGTTACTAAATTAACCAGAGAAAATTACGAAACGAAACCGTCAGGTGTATGAAAACAAAGGACCGAGGTTTTCGAAGCCGTCAAGTTACTCAA
>DATJYK010000317.1:0-1788 GCA_035578005.1 Terriglobia bacterium | reverse complement strand
CTGTCCCAAGAACTTTGGCGAACTGAGCCATTATGCGCGTCGCGCTTTGCGCCGGATGCGACGTCGCCCGACTCTCGTGGCTGCCTTCTGGAAACAAGCCGAATTGTTTTAAATTGTAACTATATTATGTAATCCTCAATAATTTGACCCGTAACGCCGGCTTCCAGCCGGCAGATAGCCGCCAAGATGGCGGCGCTACATTCAAATTAGGACAGCACCGGCCATCCAACTTGCTTGACAATCCTACTTCCTCGTCCTATATTATAGCTTAGTGTAATTCTATATTCGTAAACATTGTAAGCATTGCAAGCATTGTTTACGGCGGGGTAGCGCCTTCTTGCGCCCTCGCGAGCGGAGGTAGCAGCTATGACCACGAAATCCAGAAGAAAACGCCAAAGTTCAGTCACGGTCGAAGCCGGCGGGCTTCCAGTGCTGGTCGTGCCGGCGGCGACGGCCCCAACGCTTGACGCGCGGGAAGCTTCGTCAGGGCCGCGGGCAGGCGCGGGGCGCGAGGTTACCTCGGGAGGCGACGGCGCCTTGAGTGCGGCCGGTGACGCTCCCCAAGCGGCCATCGGAAAAGAGCGGAAGCGGGCGGCCGCGCTGGTTCGAAGGCGAACCACCCCGGCGATGGTGGAGGCTAACCGCGCCAACAGCTTGAAGTGTACAGGGCCGGTGACGGACGTGGGTAAAATGAACGCTCGCCTTAATGCTGTGAAGCACGGCCTCACCGCACTCGTCGGGAGCTTGGCCCAGCCGCAGTTGGGCGAGGATGTGGGCGACCTACAAGAGATCCGGAGAAACCTTCGGACGTGCTTCCGGCCCCGTGACCGCTTCGAGCTGCTTCTGTTGGACGAAATGGTGGAAAATCGCTGGCGGCGGCGCCGGACGGTGCGGGCGGAATCCAGTCTTCTGGCTACGCAACACCTGCAATTTGAGCTTGAATACGGGCGGAGGTTGGCGGGCGAAGGCCGATCACCGGAAGCCACAGGCCAGGCTCGTGCTGCGGCGGCTTCCGGTCTCGCCGCCTTGCCCGACTCGTCCGCCAAATTCAACCTGATCCTCCAGTGTCTGCGGGCGGCTCAGGAGGCGGTGGCGCAGGAAGGCTTCGGCGAGGAAGGTCTGAGGCGGCTGGAGACCGTCTACGGGCAGGACCCGGGCCTGGCGGGCGCCATCCTGTTAGCGAGTTACCGGCAGCGCCGGGAGACGGCGACGGGCCGGGTGGATGACGCCGCCGGCGATACCTCAAGGGCCTCAACGGGCTCAAGTGCACCAAGTGCCTCAAGCCGGCAATCCTTCCTAGACGCGCTTGCCGCCGAGATCGCCTGCTTCGAGAAGCTTCAGGAGCTGCATGAGACCACCGCCGTGAGTTTGGCCGCGGCGAGCGCCGGTGCGCAGAACGCCCTCTCGCAAACCGATGCGCAACGATTTACGCGCTACGAGGCGTTCCTGGACCGGCAGTTCGACCGTCTGGTAAAGCAGTTCAATGACTGGCGCGAGGCCCACTCGGACGCCACCAGCTTCGTCGATGGGACCGATGCCGAAGAAGAAGATGTTGAAGCCATGGTGCAGAATATCCGGGCGAAGGCGGCAGCGAGGGACAAGGCGCTGACCGAGGCCATAAAGGCGGCGTGGGGAGAGGACTTCGTATCCGGGCCACCACGGTAGGGGGTCCTTCGCATGACAAGTTTACTCACGAGTTACTAAATTAACCAGAGAAAATTACGAAACGAAACCGTCAGGTGTATGAAAACAAAGGACCGAGGTTTTCGAAGCCGTCAAGTTACTCAA
>DATJYK010000316.1:0-1743 GCA_035578005.1 Terriglobia bacterium | reverse complement strand
GTAATCGGGGCAAATTTCCGGGCGGAGGGGGAGTCAGAGCCGACAACATGTGATTCAAGCTTTGGATGGCGGGGCGCCTTCCTGATTCGCTTGATCGGCTTTCGCATGACGACCTGATCGGCGTGGTGCGCGATCTGATCGATGAAGTGACGCGGCTTCGCTCGGAGAACGAGAAGCTGAGCGTGGCGCTGGGCAAGCTTCGGGCCGAGCATCAGGCGGTCAAGGACGAACTTGCGCGGTTGAAGCATTTGCCGCCGCGTCCGCCGATCAAGCGGTCGGGCATGGACAAGGCGACGGACGCCAAAGGGCCGGAGAGCGGAGGCGGCGAGAAGGGCGGGCGCTCGACGCAGCGGCGCGGCAGCCAACTCGACAAGCTGACGATCGGCGCGACGGTGGTGGTAACGGCGAAGGCGCCGGCGGGTTCGCGCCACAAGGGCTACGAAGACATCGTGGTTCAGGACTTGAGCCTTAAGCCGACGGTGACGCGCTATCGGCGCGAGCGGTGGGAAACGCCAGACGGCGAGACGATCGTCGCCAATCTCGATCCCGGCATTGTCGGGGGTTATGGCCCCAACCTGAACCGCCTGGTCCTGGCGCTGCACTTTGCCGGCCAAATGACCTGCGAGCGGATCGTCGCGCTTCTCAATGGCATGGGGGTGGTGATCTCGAAGCGCCAGGTGGTGCGCCTGCTGACGGTCAGGCTGGAGACCTTCCGGGCGGAGGATGCGGCGGTGTTGAGGGCGGGCTTGAGCGGCGCCTATGTCACGGTCGACGACACCGGGGCGCGCCACGCCGGCAAGAGCGGCTACACCACGCAGATCGGCTCTTTCAACTTCACCGCGTTTCGCACGGGACCCTCCAAGTCGCGTCTGGCGTTTCTGTCGCGGCTGTGCGGCGGAACGTCGCTCTGGGTGATCAACGACGCCGCGCTCGATTATATGAAAAGGCGCGATCTGCCGCAGACCGTGATCGACAAGTTCGCCCGCCATGAGGCGCGCATCTTCGTCTCCGCGGACGAGTGGGAGCGCCATTTGCAGGCGCTGGCCCTGGGCAAGATGAAAGTCCTGCCCGATCCCGTCTTGATCGCCAGCGAGGCGGCGCTGTGGGGCGCGATCCATCATCAGGGCTTGCTGCAGGGCACGGTGATCGTCTCCGATGACGCCGGCCAGTTCCGCGTCGGCGTCCACGCGCTGTGCTGGGTTCACGCCGAGCGGCTTGTTCACAAGCTCATTCCCGCCAGCGACAGGCAGCGCAACGCCGTCGAGGTCGCCAGGCGGATGATCTGGTGGTTCTATCGTGGCTTGAAAGACTACAAGCTCGCGCCGGGCCCCGAACAGGCCGAACTCTTGCGCTCCCGCTTCGACCGCATCTTCAAGCGCGCCCGAACCGGCTACGCCACGCTCGACAGCCTGCTCAAACGCCTTCATCGCCACAAGGACGCGTTGCTGCGCGTGCTCGAGCGGCCGGAAATCCCGCTCAACACCAACGCCTCGGAAAACGACATCCGCGCCTTCGTCACCAAGAGAAAAATCTCCGGCGGAACCGTCTCCGACAAGGGGCGCGACGCCCGCGACGTCATGCTCGGTCTGGCCAAAACCTGCATGAAATTGAAAGTGTCGTTCTACGAATTCATCGGCGACCGGCTCGGAATCCCAGGCCCCAAAATTCCAGACCTCGCAACCCTCGTCAGCCCCGCCCCAACTTAACCAACACCAAACCCGCCCGGGGATCTGCCCCGGTTAC
>DATJYK010000315.1:0-1230 GCA_035578005.1 Terriglobia bacterium | reverse complement strand
AATCGCCTTCCATGAGAAGGCCGGTCGGAGTCAAGTAGATTCGTTTTGTTTTTCGTTGGACAAGATTTTTTCTCGGCCGAGTTGACCACTTCTGTCGCCACCCTTCCATCCGCACTCTGGTTGAGCGATTCTTCGCTCGGTGCAAGTTAGGTGTTCTCGTTTCAGCCGGTGCTGCCACCTGTTAGTCGACCTGCAGTCCCATCTCCTGAGAGTGGAACCTGGGCCAGGCGATTGACGCAGTCACCGGAACTCGGCGCTCTTTGGCTTTTGCCTTTTCTCTTCCTGGACGGTTTTGATTTTGCTGTTGCTTTTCGCTTCTACGCGGCCGCCATCACGGTCATGCGGCTGCTGTTGTGCAACGGGTCATACGCTTCGCCGCTCACCCACAGGTGGTGCAGCAGCACCGCCAGCTTCCGCGCCACCGCGATGATCGCCCGCTTCTTCCCGCTTCGCCCGCCACGCTCGGCCAGCCTCAGTCCCCAGCGCCTCAGATCGCAGTCCACGCCAAACGGCCCCAGGATATGCTGCGCTCCCTGCACCAAGAGCGTCCGCAAGTACGGATCACCTTCTTTACTGATGTGCATCTGCGGCTCACTCTGCCCCGAGTTCCTCCGTCCCGGCTGCAGCCCCAGATAACAACCCACATCCCGGCTCTTCTGAAACCGATGCGGGTCCTCCAGCGTCAGCAGAAACGTCAGCGCGATCAGCGTCCCCACTCCTTTCACCTGCTTCAGCAGCGCCGTCTGCGGATAGCTCGCCTTCGCCATCTCCTCGATCCGCCCGTTGTACTCGGCGATTTGCTCGCTCAACGCCGCGCTCGCCAGGAGCAACGGCTCCAGTGCCTTCTGCAACTCCGGACTCAGTTTCTGTGCTTTCTCTCCATCCAGGTTGCGCACATTGCAGCCGCGCAGCCGTTCGCCATAGCTCTTGGCCAATCCTCGCGCCGTGTTCGCCAACGCCGTCCGCGACCGCACCAGGCTCGCTCGCGCCCGGATTACGGTCAGATCCGCCTGCGCTCTCGCGCTGCGATGCTTTACCGGACTCAGCAACTCCGGGTCGATCCGCGCCAAGCGGGCCAGGGTCTGCGCATCCAGCCGATCGTCTTTCTTACGGCTCTCTCCGATCAGCCGCACGTTCCGCGCGTGCGCCACGATCACCTCGTGGCCCAACTCGTCGAGCAGCCGGCTCACCCACGGCGAGTGCATCCCCGTCTCCAGCGCGATGCGGCTG
>DATJYK010000314.1:0-1511 GCA_035578005.1 Terriglobia bacterium | reverse complement strand
ATTCCTTCGAAAATCTCTGCCCCTAAGGGGACTGCGGGCTTGGGACTAGGGTGACTTGGTATCCGAGCCCTTGCAGACGTTTGACCAGTCGGCGCTTGAGTTGGTCCGGATGGAGCTGGTCAAAGTAGTCGGCACCCAAATCGCGAAACTGGGCCGGGCTTTTGAGAATGTAATAGGCGATGGTCAACAGGCTATGCGCCACCGCAATGGTGGCCCGCTTCACCCCGCGGCGGCCCGCCAGCCTGCGGAATTGGGCCGACAGGTAGCTGTTCCTTTTAGTGGATACCGCCCATGCCGATTGGCACAGGTGACGCCGCAGCCAAGCACTGCCCTTGCGCGTACGCCCACTCTGCCGCTTTCCCGCACTCTCCCAGTTGCCAGGACATAAACCTGCCCAACTGGCCAAATGCTGCGCGTCCGGAAACTGTTGCATGTCCACACCAATTTCCGATACGATCCCCCAGGCGCTCACCCGATCGATGCCCGGCACCGCGCACAGCCGCTGGAGTTGGTCTGCATACGGGGCCATCCGTACCGCAATCTCTTTTTCCAGCTTAGTCATCTTTCCTTCCACAAACTCCAGGTGATCGAGGAGTTCTTTCAATAGAAACCGATGATGCGCGCTGACCCGGCCCTCTAACGCCAATTGCAGTTGGGGGATCTTGCGGCGCAGCAATCCACGCGACAACTCGGCCAGTTTCTCCGGCTCCTGCTCGCCCGCAACGATGGCCTGCAGCATGGCCCGGCCGGAAGCTCCCAACGGGTCGGTGGCCACCGAAGCCAGCTTGAGATTGGCATCCTCCAAAACCTTTTGAATCCGGTTGGCGATCCGGTTACACTCCTGCGCCAAACTGACCCGGTAGCGCGTCAGGTCCCGCAACCCGCGGATCGGTTCCGGCGGTACAAAGCTGCCATGCAGCAAGCCATGCTGCAACAGTTCGGCCAGCCATCCGGCATCCCGCCGATCCGTTTTCTTTCCCGGTATGGCTTTCACGTGTTGCGCATTGGCCAACAGCAGTTCGAAAGAGCCTTCCAGAACATGCCACACCGGTTTCCAATACACCCCAGTGGATTCCATGACCACGTGGGTCACTCCGCAGAGCTTGAGCCAGTCCGACAACTCCAGCAGATGGCGCGTGAACGTCCCGTACTTGCGCTTCTCCTGTCGATGCTGCCCGTTATCTCCGGCCCACCGCACGCAAGCCACGACGCTGTCCTTGTGCACGTCCAGCCCACAGCAGCAGCGGTATACTACGTCCATAAGCAAACCTCCTCTGCCGCCGGACGAGGGACGCTCGCAATTCGAGAAATTCCTTCGCGTGCTCTCCGCCTGGCGGCGGAGGCTACATGTCGTTGTGCCTCTCTCGCGTCCCGGACCACATTCGTACACGGGCTCAACCGCACCAGAATAAATCGGCCTCTCCGTCTGGCAGCTGATTCCAGACTACATCCCACTGGAGCCCATTTTCATGCGTTGTTGTGGTGCCTCACAGCGCCATGACTCATTCGTA
>DATJYK010000313.1:0-5575 GCA_035578005.1 Terriglobia bacterium | reverse complement strand
TGGGACTTCCGTAAGCGGTCCAGCAAGTCCACCTCCTGCGGCAGCAAGACCAAGGGAGAGCGAGTCGATCGTCTCGGCATAGGCCGAGCATAGCATGCTTCTGATCCTTATGGATAGCTTTCACTGAAACGATATACTAGAGACCCATCCGGAAACCCTGGGAGCGCGGGCGTCCCGCCCGCTCTTACGGGGTACTGGAGTGCAAGGGGCGGACGGGACGCCCGCGCTCCCAGGGTTTCCGGATGAGCTTATAGTCTAGCAGGCTGCGGAAAAAACCTGCGGAACCCTGTCATTTCGAGCGTAGCGAGAAATCTCGCTCTGAAGGAAAGACAATGCGAGATTCCTCGTCGCCTTCATCTCCTCGGAATGACAGGTCGGACGGTTTTTCCGCAGCCTGCCAGGGCTAGCTATAGCTAGAGCTCGTTGGGTTTCCATAGACATTGACGCACTGGGCGTCAGGATTTTCACCTGGCTGGTCACATGGGTCTAGCCCGCTTGGGTCAATCAGCGTCGTAGGATTATTCAGAACGTAGGCGTAGCGGTTCAGGGACTGCGGATTCGTCAGGTCCACGGCGGCCAGGCCGGCCGGGTCGGGCGTCAGCCAACGGGCGGGTGCTTCTGGTCTGAATGCCTCTTCATCAGCCAGACTTCGAACAAGATCGTGACGATAGCGACTGTGAGGCTGAGCCATCCCCTAGCAAGCACCGCGTTCACGCAAAACGCTGTTAGCACCAGCACCGCGATGAGTTGCCACGAGAAAGCCAACACGCTCTTCCCTTTTCGGAGATACTGGTGCCCACCGTTAAACCACAGCGCAGACACTAATAGCGCGGCCAGAATCAGGTGCCTCTCGATAAAGGTGTTGATAGTCATCCTACAACACCGTCGGCGCCAATTCCCATTGGGGTTGATTGCCGGCGCACGCCGATTGGATATTCATGTCCGCAGCGGTAGTCCCTATGATTGCTACCGGCGCAACCGCGCCGCCCACTCCCTCCGCCCATTCTATTCCGGCAGCCGCAGGGGCGACGATCTGCTCTGCCGGGGCTGCCGCCGGAGATGTAATCGACCAGAATTCCGTGTTACCGAACATTTGGCTCGCCCACTTCGTAAGGGAAGCGGCACCGATCTTCGCCGCCGGGTAAACGATCCAGTCCTTCCAGGCACCGTTAAAATTTGTTGCCAAGTTGTATAAACTGAAGAACCGGACCGCTCCGCCCACCGCCGAACCATTATATTCATTCAGGCAGGCCTGTTGCTGCGCTTGCTGAGTGCCAACGGATGTGGGCCTAGGTGGCTTGGGCTGCGGCTTGTTGCTTGGTGCGGTGCCCTGGCCACTGCCACCGCTACTGCCTGGAGGCGGTTCGTAAGGGTACCCAGACTGCTGCGGGGGGCCGTAACCACAGTCGTAGCCCTCCATAAGGAAGCACGGGACGTTAGAGTTCGTTGGGTTTCCATAGACATTGACGCACTGTGCGTCGGCGTTCTCCCCGGGCTGGTCACATGCGTCGAGGCCGCTCGGGTCAATCAGCGTCGTAGGATTATTCATGACATAGGCGTACCGGTTCAGGGACTGTGGGTTGGTGAGGTCCACGGCGAGGCGCATCGTAGGTGCAGGTGTTACCGAGTCCGCTCATCGCGACTGGTTTCGCTAGATCGGATTTCATCGATGCGATTCCTTCGATTCATGCGGCCTCCGCCCCACTGGCTCAGCACGAACGCCATCGCGCCACCTTCCAGCGGCGAGAAGAACAAGAAGAAAACGTTCGGGAATTTATCGACTGAACATAGATAGCGAGACAAAACCGCAACATGAAGTACTAGCATCAGCAGAAACAACAGGAGACACTTGCCTCTGAGGCTCCTTCCGTACTTATAAGCTAGAGCACCAAAGATGAATAAGGTCCAGAGCACAAGGCCGAACCACTTGCGGTAAAGTCCGGCCCAGTCAACTCCTTCGAGCTCCAATAGGAGAAGCAAAGCGAACACAGCCATGCCGCTGACGAACGCGAGCAGAGTGTATTTCGTGTCTTTGGTCATGGTCAACCACTAAGGCACCGGCACCGGCGCCACCAGAGACCAGAAGTTGTTCTGGCACTGTCCCGTCAGATTTGCTTTGGCCGACGTAGCCACAGCTGGAAGCACGTCAACGGCAAGGAACACTACGGGCGCTGCCTGACCGCCAAACCCGGCAAACTCCGTGAGGTCTGCAAACGCTCGAAAATACGGAGATCTCAAAGGAACGGTAAGGCCCTTTGCCGCGGCGTAGATGACACCTGCGTTGGCGATCGCTTGGGAGGCGGTCTCCGAAGCCTGCCCGATGGCGTCGCCGGTCACGGGATCGGGATCGAACACATTCCACGCAACGCTGATGCAACTTGGCCGGTTGTCTGGAGGCTTTGACGGTGGTGCAGGCCCGATCATCGGCGGCCTGGGCTGCGGCTTAGCAATTGGTGGTGCAGTCTGAGTGCCCCCGCCCCCACCCCTGCTGCCTGGAGGCGGGCCGTAAGGGTACTGCGACTGTTGTGGCGGACCGTAACCGCAGTAGTAGCCCTCCGTGAGATAGCAGGGTACGTCGCCGGTGCCTCCGCCCGCACCGCCGCAGTCTGCGGTGTCTTCGCACGATCCGCCGTTTCCGCCCGATCCGGTCACCGTGGTGCAGAATCCTGGCTGACCGTTTATCGTGCATGACACCGTGTCGAGGCCACTTGGGTCGATCAGCGTCGTAGGATTATTCATCACATAGGCGTACCGGTTCAGGGACCGCGGATTCGTCAGGTCCACGGCGGCTAGGCCGGCCGGGTCGGGCGTCAGCCAGCGGCCTTCTGTCGGCAAGTATCGGCGGAACTGGGTGGGATACTGCGAGCCTTCCAGCGAGTCGAAGCCCGCGAAGCCCTGCTCCTGCCATGTCCCTAGCGAAGTCCACGACTGCCCGAAGGGATAGAACAACTGGTCCTGCAGCGTGTTTCCGGCGGGGTCCGTCGCCAGGTGGCTCGATCCCAGGATATCCTTGTGCAAAAAGACCGTGTGCACTCCGCCCAAATTGTAGGCCAGGATACGACCTCCGAAGCGGATGTCTTCCTCCCACCAATACCCTCCAGTGCTATTGTACTGGCCCATGAAGTGACCCGAAGGATCGCGGGTGGCGCATACGTCGTCTTGTGATGTATGCGCCACCGCGAAGGTTTAGAATTGCTGGGTGTCCCGGCAACACCACTTTTACGGCGCCAACCATTTGCATTACCTCACCAAGAGCATCTATCGCCGGGTTCGAGCTTTCGATTCGGACCGTTTCAAACTTAACTTTACCGGGAATCTGGATGATCTCAGGGCCGAACTAGGCTTCAGGATCATCGGGTACGTTCTCATGCCGGAACACAAGCTGCCCCCCACGGTTCATCATCACGCCCACCACCGGGTCTGGCAGCGAGGCGACTACGACATGAACATTTGGAGCGAAAAGAAGCGCCACGAAAAACTGAACTATATGCACAACAATCCCCGTGAGGCGCAGGCTGGTGGCGCAGCCCGGCGACTGGCCCTGGTCGAGTTGGAGGTTTTACCATCTGGACGATGCGTCGATACTACCCATGGATCGGATGCCATGACGTCGGCCGGAGAGAACAACCGGGTGTCGCATACATCACAAAACGACGTATGCGCCACCCGCGTGTGGCCCCTACTCCCTCATCTTCTCCAAGAAGCTGCGGGGCCTAACGTAAAAAATCAGTTCGCCCGGCTTGGCCTCTGCCCTGAACTTGCCGCACCTATTGCCGGCAGCAGCACCCGATTCCACAAGCTTCTTGAGAGAGTACGATGGAGCTCTATTCAGTGCGTCCTTCGGGGCTTCACCAGGGACAACCTTTGCCCACTCCTGGCAGTCGACGTATTTGTCGCTCGTGATAGCAAGCGTATCAACGCCGGCGGGCACCGGTTTGGGTCCAAGAACCGCAAGCCCGTTGCATGTGTCGGATGAAGCAGCATCCGCCCTTACTTGGCCACCTTCAAAATGCAGGACGACCAGCCCCTCTTTGTTCGTCGGCGCGATCAGGTCCCCGCCGTGCCAGGACCCAAGAGATATGTTCACGCATTCATCCGTAACGGCCGTCCCGTTGCGGGCGTTCAAGACCCTAATGCGAATCTCCTGCGCTTCAAGCAGGGACGGAAGGAAGAACGCGACTACGCAGACGAGAAATCCCCACGCAGACATCAGCGCGGCATACGTTTTTCGCCTGAACATCTGAGCACTTGGCATTAACACGGCTTGCGCGGACCTCCGATATGGAGCACCTCCCGGAACAGGTGATACAGCGCGCCGAACGGATTGAAGAGGTAGCCGTAATCGATGTGGGCTGTGAACAGCACCGATGTCGCACCACCAAGATTGCTGCTTGTGAACGCAGCTGTGGGGTCGAAAAAGCCCTGTCCCGTAATATGCAGAGTGGGACCGTAGCCAATGAAGTAGCCCCACCAGTGACCAGGATATCTCCCCGTTTGGATCGAGTTGAACTGCGCAGCAGGCAGTCCCGTCCCAAGGATGTTTAGGTTGACTGCACCGCCGTTGTTGAACGGGTTCCCCTGGACGTCGTTCGCTGTGAAACTCGTCCCGAACTGGTTGTTCACGGCGCCGAGGACGGGCGCGGTGCATGCGTTCTGCGTCACAGCGGTATTTGCTGACGCTTGAGGTGTCCCACTGTCGCCGATCCCAGGAAGGGACGAGTCTTCAATGAGGTTGAGGAGCATCGCGCCGTTCGGATCAAACCCCTGGCCGAATTCGCCCGCAACGCCGTTACCTCCGCCGTAAAAGCCAGCAGGCCAGATCAAGTCGAACTCGTCGGCAGTGTTGGTGAAGAATGCGCCCGGGCCGCTCCCGCCGGCGATGCCCATGTGGTTGTAGCAGTACACTGACGCGCTATAGCTTTGCGGCACGTTCGTCCCAGGCTGGCCACAGGTCTGCGTAGACTGACCCTGGAGACCCATTGGATCAACCAGCGTCGTAGGATTATTCATCACATACGCATAGCGGTTAAGGGACTGCGGGTTGGTCAGGTCCACGGCGGCCAGGCCGGCCGGGTCGGGCGTCAGCCAGCGGCCTTCAGTGGCGTTGTATTTGCGAAAGTTCGCATCACTTAGTGGTATACTGGTGTTCTCCTGCATTCCTGCGAACCATCCACCCATGTCGGTAACCGATACTGCGTACGTCTCGCCGTACGGTGCAAATGCTGAGGAGCCATCCACCGTGTGAGATGTGCTGCTACTAAGCCGCGCGCTCCCAAGCCAGTCTCGGTGCCAGTAGCTGTTCAGCCCTAAGCCGTAAATAGAGCTCACGCCACCCGGCGATGGAACCCGCGCGTAGTATAACGTCTGTGAGCGCATCGTCGCCAGCTCAGTCCCAGTTGAGTCGCCACCGCGCTGGCCCGAGCTAAACTGAGCCTGTGCGCGAAGCCATTATTACGGCGAGAAACATGTTCACTTCCTCACGGCCAACATTGACCGCCGCGCTCGCATTTTCGACTCGGATCGGTTCAAGCTTAAACCTGTCCTGAGCGCAGCGAACGGATTTACCCAAACTCTC
>DATJYK010000312.1:0-34427 GCA_035578005.1 Terriglobia bacterium | reverse complement strand
TAAGTGCTTTGTTTTCGAACGAGCGCCTCTTCGCCTCGATAGCGCCATTTTTTTTCATGCCTTCGGGGTGTCGCGAAGCGACATGAGGACTCACGGGCATTTTCATGCTTCGGGGTGTCGCGAAGCGACATGACGACTCACGACGATTCGAAAAGGGCGGGGCTTCAGCCCCGCCGAATCCTGCGAAATCGCAACCTTGGTGTTCAAATATCAAACCGACGTTGTAACGGCGGGGCTGAAGCCAGGCTGAAGCCCCGCCCTTTTCGAATCGTGGTGAGAAGTGCGGGCTAGAGCGAGGAATCGCTTGGCGAGGCCGGGGAGTTCGAAGAAATCTTGCGGGCGGAGAAGCAAAATGGACATTAGTTACATACAGAATCTGCTGGCGGAACGTCCGTTCCAGGCGCTCGGCTGGGCGCTGATCCATTTTCTATGGCAGGGCGCGTTGGTTGCGCTGGCGCTGGCGGGGTGCAAAGTGCTGTTGCGCGGCTCCACGGCGCGAGTCCGCTACGCCGTAAGCTGCCTCTTTCTGCTCGTACTGCTGGCGCTGCCGGTGCTGACGTTTGTTATCTCAATGGCGCAACCGTCGGATTCGGCGGGTACAAACTGGGTGCAAGCGGGTGCCGCCGCTCTGTTGCCGGCATCTGACCGCGCGGCGCCTGTGACGCTGGGTCCGAACTTTCAGGAATCCGTCACTCCTCTCTTGCCGTGGGTCGTCGGCATCTGGATAGCAGGCGTAATGCTGTTGACCGTCCGCTGGATGGCAGCGCTTGCCTACCTGCGCCGCTTGCGACGAAGCGTCTCGCGTTCCGTCCCGCCTGAGTGGGAGATCGCACTGCAAAGTGTGAAGCGGCGCATTTCCGTCTCGTTGCCGGTCCGCCTCTCGATAAGCCGTTTGGCTCAGGCACCCAGCGTCATCGGCTGGCTTCGTCCGGTGATCCTGATGCCGGCTGCAGCGTTGGCCGGTCTTGAACCTTCTGCCCTTGAAGCTGTGCTGGCGCACGAGCTGGCGCATATTCGGCGGCATGATTATCTGGTAAATCTCCTGCAGTCGGTGGTGGACACTCTGTTGTTTTACCACCCCGCCGTGTGGTGGGTGTCTAAGCAGATTCGCATCGAGCGCGAGAATTGCTGCGATGACCTGGCGGCTGAAGCCTGTGGCGATCGCGTGATCTACGCGCGGGCACTGGTGGACCTGGAGCAGTCTCGCGCGGGCCAGACCTCATTCGCCCTGGCCGCGAATGGCGGATCTTTACTGTTCCGGATTCAGCGTCTTCTGCGCGCGAACGAGGCCGACGACCGCCGCGGGCCGTCTTGGCTTTCTGCCGTGGCTGGCGTCGCGGTTGTGGCTCTGGTGCTAGCCGGCTTCTATTCCACCGCCCGCGCAAGGGCCGAGCAGCCGGTGGCGTCAGTGGTAAACATTGAAGAATCCTCAGCGGTGGCCGAAGCGGGCGTAGCGCAAGCGGGTGCGCCGCAACCGCAACCGGCGCCCAGGGCAACGACTGCACCGGGGCCGCAGCACGCAAGCCCCGCCCCCCAAGCCCAACCTGAGATTGCATCTACTGCTGCCGCCGAGGGCGATCAATCCCCTACTCCTGCCCCAACAGCGGCGCGGGCGGGCCAATCGTCTACTGCACCCGGGAGCAGCGAGTCGCCCACGCCGCAGGCGGCTCAACCGGCCGTGGCGCCGTCGAGCCGTTCCGGCGACAGCTCGGATTTCCTGAGCGGTATGGTGGCGGCTGGCTATCGCAATCTGACCGTCGATCAGTTAATCGATCTGAAGAGGCACGGCGTTACGCCCGAATTCGTGCGTGGCGTGCAGCAGGCGGGCTACCGCGACCTCAAACCGGAGCAGTTGATCACGCTGCGTGACCACGGTGTGACGCCGGATTACATCGCCGGGATGAAGGCCGCGGGGTATAGTGGGCTCAACCTGAAACAGTTGATCGAAGCGCGCGATCACGGTGTGGGACCCCAATACCTGAGCGGCCTGAAAGCCGGCGGCATCGAAAATCCTTCGCTCGATGAAGCCGTGCGCCTGCGAGACCACGGCGTGGACGCCAAGTACATTACCGAAATGAAGGACGCGGGTTACAGCGGGCTAAAGGCTGACGCGCTGACCCAACTGCGAGATCACGGCGTGGACGGCGCGTATGTGCGTGGCATGAAAGCCGCCGGTTTTTCCAGTCTTCCGATGACGGACCTGGTGCGGCTGCGCGATCACGGCGTGACCCCGGACTTCATCAACCAAATTAAGGCCGCGGGTTACCCCGGCCTTTCGGCGGACCAGTACGAGCAACTGCGGGACAACGGCGTGGACGGCCCTTATATCCGCAAGCTCAATGAAAACGGTATACACAATTTGACGGTGCAGCAGATCATCCGGATGAGGGAAGCCGGAATCTAGGGGCGAGGTGTCAGTTTAGCCTGCATTTCTCACCAGGATTCGAAAAGGGCGGGGCTTCAGCCTGGCTTCAGCCCCGCCGAATCCTGCGAAATCGCGGCCTTCGTGTTCCGCTCTCGGCGCAGCTTGCCGTTAGCAAGGTGCGCCGAGAGCGGAACACGTCAAATATCAAACCGACGCTGTAACGGCGGGGCTGAAAAGCCCCGCCCTTTTCGAATCCTGGTGAGAAATGCAGTTTAGAGGTGGAAGAACCCCTCGACGATCATAGGAGACGCGGGTGCAGTCATTCCTTCAGGACTTTCGTTATGCCTTGCGGGCGCTGCGCAAGAACGTAGGCCTCGCCATCATCGTTGTGCTTTCGCTCGCCGTCGGCATCGGCGCCAACACCGCCATCTTCAGCGTGGTTGACGCTTTGCTGCTCCGCCCGCTTCCCTACCCGGAGCCCGACCGGTTGGCTGCCATCTGGCTCCACTCTCCGGGCATCGGGATCTTTCGCGACTGGCCTTCGCCCGGGGAATACATTGACATCCAGAACCAGAACCGGTCGTTCTCAGAGATGTCGATCACCCGCTTGACGAGTATGACCCTTACGGGACGTGACCAGCCGGAGCTGGTTAGCGTCGCCAAGACCTCTTCCGGCCTGTTGCATATGCTGGGCGCCAAGCCGCTCGCAGGGCGTGTGCTGCTGCCCGACGAGGACAAGCCCGGCAAGCCCCAGGTGGCTATTCTCAGCTACGGCCTGTGGCGGAGGCTGTTCAGTTCCGATCCTCAGCTTGTGGGCCGAAGCATCACGCTGGACGGCAATCCCTATACAGTGGCCGGCATCCTGCCACGCGATTTCTCCCTCACCGCCGAGGTGATGCCCGCCGAAGGGCCGATGGATAAGGTCGATATATTCCTGCCCTTGCCGTTGGCCGCGAATGCGGAGCAAAACCGCGGCGATGAGAATTACGACGTACTGGCGCGGCTGAAGCGCGGCGTGACGGTGGCGCAAGCGCAGGCGGATATCGACGTCATCGCGGCGCGCATCCGGGAAAAGGACAAACGCGACCGTACTTTCGGCATGACCGTTGTCGGCCTGCAGGATCAGGTCGTGGGCGACGTGCGGCGAGCCCTGCTCGTGCTGCTGGGGTCCGTGGCGCTGGTACTGCTGATCGCGTGCGCCAACGTGGCCAACCTGCTGCTAACCCGCGCCGCTGCTCGCGAGAAGGAAATCGCAATCCGCAGCGCCTTGGGCGGGAGCGGATGGCGGATCGTGCGGCAATTGCTCACAGAAAGTGTTGTTCTGGCTTTGATCGGCGGTGCGGTGGGCCTGCTAATCGCCAAGTGGGCCCTCTTCGTCGTGCACACGATCAATCCGGGCAACATTCCCAGGCTGGAGGCCATCCGGATCAACGGCGCGGTCCTTGCCTTCACGTTTGGAGTCTCGATTCTGACCGGCATCCTGTTTGGGCTGGCTCCCGCATGGCGAGCGCTGGCCGTCGATCTGAACACGTCGCTCAAGTCCGGAGGGCGCAGCGGGCAGATCTATGGCGGCATGGCTCTGGGGCGGAACCGCCTGCGCGGGCTGTTGGTGGTGGCGGAACTCGCGCTCTCGCTCATGCTGCTGGTTGGAGCCGGGCTCCTCATTCGAAGCTTTGTCCGTTTGCAGCAGGTCCCGCCGGGATTCCGCACGGACCACATCCTCTCGATGCAGGTTGCAGCCAACGGCCCGAGCTACCGGGACGACAAGAAAGTGGTGGAGTTCTACCAGGAGATCGCAGACCGCGTCGCGCACTTGCCGGGCGTGGAGTCCGAGGGCTTCACCTCGGTGCTACCTCTGACCGGGGAAGTGGGTTGGGGCGGAATCCACGTCGAAGGTTATACGCCGCCTCCCGGGCAGGAACTGCAGGTCGACATTCGATTCGCGAGCGTCGACTATTTCCACACCATGGGCATCCCGCTCGCGGAGGGGCGATTCTTTTCCGATCATGACCGCAGCGACACGCAGCGCGTGGCGATCATCGACGCAAAGTTTGCGCGCCGCTTCTGGCCTCATGAGAGTCCCGTCGGCAAGCACCTCTGGTTTGATCCCAAGAAGCCCATCATCATCGCCGGCGTCGTAGGCGTCGTGAAGCAGTACGGCCTCGACAACGAAGGCAAGATCGCAGTCTACTTCCCTCACCAGCAGATCGGCGACAGCGACATGTTCCTGGTGGCGCACACCACTTCTGCGCCAAGCGACTTTGCGGGCGCCATTACGCGTGAGATTCACGCGGTCGATCCCAGCGTGGTTGTCTATGACGTTCGCACCATGCAGGACCGGCTTTACGATTCGCTGGCCCGGCAGCGGTTTTCCACCACCATGCTCGCCGCCTTCGCGGCGTTCGCCCTCCTGCTGGCGGCCGTGGGACTCTATGGCGTGATGTCGTACCTGGTATCACAGGGCACGCATGATATCGGCGTGCGGATGGCCTTGGGCGCGCGGCCGGGCAACATCCTCAGTTTGATTACCCGGCAGGGAATGGCCTTGACCGGCATCGGCATCGTGGCAGGCTTGATCGGCGCCTTGGCGCTGACGAGGGTGATGGCCAGTCTCCTCTTCGGCATCACGGCAACCGATCTTGTCACATTCAGTGGGGTCGCTTTAATTCTAGCGGTTGTGGCGCTGATGGCGACCCTGGTTCCCGCACGGCGGGCAGTCGCCGTGGATCCCATCGTGGCCCTGCGCGAGGAGTAGAGACTGCGGCGGCCACAACGGCTCGAGGTCGCCGCTATCCACTATCTCTGAAACCTGAAGGCCCATGATTCCGACGTCGAAAGGAGTCTCTCAATGAACACAAAACGGGCTTGGCTCACGCTCATTCTCATCGGCGTCTCGCTCGGATCACTTCCTGCTCTTGGAGTGCGCTTATTCCCGGCAAGTGGTCCCATCACCGGCCAGTGGACGCTCGAACTCCGGCCCAGCGGCGACGTCCAGTTCTCGATTCACCGCAGTTGGCCGGGACACCATGAGTACGAATCTTCCTCGGGATACTCGCTCGACAGTTTTCGCGGACTGTCCTCTTCACTTTTACAGGGCGGCGGTACTGCGAAGTTCGAATTCGTGCGCGACGCAGGGTCGCTCGAGTGCGAGGGCACGTTTCGCAACGGAGGCGGCGGGGGCGCTTTCACTTTTTCGGGTAACCCTCAGTACGTGGCTTCGATGCGGGCGCTCGGCTACGACGGCCTCGATGACGAGCGCCTTTTCGAATTGACCTTGCAGGACGTTTCGCTCGCTTACATTCACGACTTGGCCTCGTTCGGGTATAACCACCTTCCGCTCGACCAGTTGGTGGAGATGCGCATGCACGGCGTCAGCATTCCCTATATTCGGGCCCTTCGCGGGTTTGGCTACGACCTCCCGCCGGACGAGCTGGTGAGGTTGCGTGACCACGGCGTGACGCAGGATTACATCGCCGGGATGAAGACCGTGGGTTTCGGTGGGCTCAAAGCTTCGCAGTTGGTCGAAGCGCGCGACCACGGTGTGGACCCCGAGTACCTGCGTGGCCTGAAAGCTGGTGGCATCGACAATCCTTCTCTCGACGAAGCCGTGCGCCTGAGGGATCACGGCGTGGACGCCAAGTACATTGCCGGGATGAAGGATGCGGGTTACGGCGAGCTGAAGGCGGAGCAGTTGATCGAAGCGCGCGATCACGGTGTGGACCCCGGGTACCTGCACGGCCTCAGAGCCGGCGGAATCGACAATCTTCCGCTTGATGAAGTCGTGCGCCTGAGGGATCACGGCGTAGACGCCAAGTACATTACCGAAATGAAGGACGCAGGTTACAGCGGGCTCAGGGCCGACGCGTTGACCGAGCTGCGGGATCACGGTGTGGACGGCAGGTACGCGAGCGGGATGAAGGCCGTCGGGCTCGCGAATCTTCCGCCTGCTGATCTCATTCGGCTACGCGATCACGGCGTTACGCCGGACTTCATCAAGCAGATTAAGGCCGCGGGTTTCGCGGGCCTCTCCGCAGAACAATATGAGACGCTGCGCGACAACGGCGTGGACGGCGCTTATATCCGCAAGCTCAACCAGAACGGGCTTCACGACCTGACGCTGCAGCAGATTATCCGGATGAGGGAAGCGGGAATTTAGGGGTCAAGTTTCGGGTGTCAGGTGTCAGGGGCCAGGCAAAACGCAAGAGGCAATAGGCTCTTGCCTCTTGCCTCTCGCCTTCTGCCTTTTGCTGGCACCTGACACCTAGCACCTGAACAGATGCACGGAGTGAATACGGAATACATCAAGGGGTTTTCGGATATGAGCTATGAACGCATTCCTCTCGATGATCTCGGGCAGCTTCGCATTCACGGCGTCAGGTCGGACTTCGCCAATCAGCTTCGCGAAATGGGCTATGGGCGGTTGAACACCGATGAACTCGCGCAACTGAAAATCCATGGCGTCAGCAGCGATTTTGTGAAGGACCTGCAAGGGCTCGGTTATAGAAACGTGTCGGTGGATGACTTGGTTCAGCTTAAGATTCACGGCGTCAGCATCGGATTCATTCAGGATCTGAAGGGCTACGGATACGACCATGTGCCCGTATCAGACCTCGTCGAGATGAGGATTCACGGCGTCACCGGCGCCACCATCCAGAAGCTTCAAGCGCAGGGGTACAAGAAGCTCTCAATCGACGAGATTGTGCAACTGAGAATCCACGGCCGGGTGCAGTAAGTGGGACGCCTGTGCGCGTTGCGAATCACGCTGCGCCGCGGTGCGAAGAGAGAAAATAATTGCGGCAAGCGTGGGCCAGTGTGTCGGCCCGGAGTTGTGGCTGCGTTCCTTCGTAGCGCGCAGCCCAGCAAATCTGGTCCACAAAGTCCCGCGGGTAGCAGGGCCGCAAAGGCTGGTTCATTTCGGTGAGCATGTCTACCAGACGGTCGATGATGGCGGCGTCGTACGCCAGGCTGGACTGGCTGCAGACGCTCCGGAAGATCTGATGAAACTGGGGCCGGTTCACATAGTCGAGCCTCACTTTGCTTTGAATCCGCCGCAGAAGCGCTTCGTCAGCCAGCGTGGCGGGGTCAAGGTTGGTGCAGAAAACCACGAAGAGTTCGAAGGGAATCTCGAACTTTTTCCCGCCGACCAAAGTGAGGAGATCGATTCGGCGGTCCAGGGGCACAATCCAGCGATTGAGCAGTTCTTCCGGCCGCGATCGTTGCCGGCCGAAGTCGTCAAGAATGAGGACACCGTTGTTAGCTCGCATCTGAAGCGGCGCAGTATAGAGCTTGGTTTGATGATTGAATTGCAGGTCAAGCATTTCCACCGTCAGTTCGCCGCCCGTCAGCACTCGCGGCCGCCGGCAAAGAATCCAGCGGCCATCACTCTCGGAAGGCGTGTCTTCCGAAGGCTGATGGAGTTCCGAATCGTAGATTCCGATAATGTGCCCATCAACCGCGATGGCGTAGGGCACCCACACGAAATCCCTGTAAATCGAGGGCAACGTTTCTGCAATGGCCGTCTTGCCCGTGCCGCTCGGACCGTACAGGAAAATCGACCTGCCGGAGACAACGGCCGTCCCGATCTGCCCGAGCGTCTCAGGGTTCAGAACCATGTTGCTGAACGCCCGCGCGATGTCGGGGGGATGAACATCCACATCACGGTTGCTTTGCGCCCGAACTCGTTTTACATACTCCTTGAGCGAGACGGGAGCAGGACCGGTGTATTGGTTCTGCGACAAAAGCTTCATCGCCTCGGTCTGCCCGCGGGACGAGAGCACGATGCGGTGAACGCCTCCCGTCATTCCCTTGACTTCGCACAACTGCTCCTTGCGCAGACGCTCGAAGAGTTCTTCGACGATCAAGTAGGAAACGCGCATCCGGTGGGACAGGTCAACAAGCGAGAGCTCACCCTCAAGGCTGAGGATCTTAAGCAGCAGGCCTTCCAGCAGAGATCTCCCGACGCCAGTTTCTTCAACCGACTGTGGCGCTTCGATGGCAGAGTTTATGGAGGTAATCGCTTTATCGTCGATGCCGGGCTGTAAGGGGTCGTGGCCCAAGCCTTGTTCCTGCGAAACTTGCATGTGAACTAACCTATTTGTCCCGGCAGGGCTGCTCCTCGGCAGGACGGTAGCCCTTTTGCAGCGCTTCACCCTGGGCCATGTATACGCCTGGGCTGACTTTTCCGAACAGCGTGCTGTCCGCGCAGTAGTAAAGGCCCGAGCGAGAGCTGACCCATACCTTCACCGATTCATTCAGAGCGTTTCGTTCTGTTTTGCCCGGCATGAGCCCGGAGAAAAGTGACGACCAAAGTTTCCACGGCGTGAAGAAGACTAACAAAGCTACCAACAAGACAACGAACACCGGTAACAGCGACACTGTCTTATCAGGCTTCTTCATGGGGCCCTGATGAATTCGCCGCCCGTCCGCACGGTTCCGCCGCAGCAAAGAGCAGCGAGTGGTCCGCAACCCATCGTGATAGGTTGACCGAAACGGTCAGTTTGTTGCGCCCTCGGGTCCCATCCGGGAAATCTCAAGCTGATCTCCCACGCGCGTTCCCGTCCTGAAAACGGTATGAGGAGGGACTTCGAGCACGCTGCTCGCCTTCAGACTAACCTTTGAAATGCGAAACGGCCGCACATGTTCCTCGACGTGAACCACGACCTTGTTCCGGTCCAAAAAGATCAGATCCAGAGCGAACAACATGCCGATGGTGTGCACTCCGTGCGAGGGCACAATCCAGAGGCCGTGTCCGGGACGGGCCCAGCGCGGCGTCTTTCCCAACAGACCGATGAGCCGGCTTAGGTAGCCGTCGGCCACCTTCGCCTGTGTGGCCACGAAGGTTTCACGGGTCTTGTTGTACACGTAGACCTTGTGAGTCCCGGTCGAATCTGGGTCGTTCACGAGCATGCCTCACCGTCGAGAGCCATTTCTGGCTGGAACTCTGATTACAGGCGCTATTCAGCCGCCTTGCGCTTCCTTCGCCAAATGATGATGAAGAGCACGATGACCGCGCCGATTCCAGAGATAATGCGAATGGTTGTGATGTCCATAGTACGTCTCCTTCTTGCGAGTTTTCCGGCGGCACTGCTGGCCGGTTGTTTTTCCTGATCCCCGCGTGTCGACGCGAGTCACTTTTGAAAGATGGGGCCGAAACTGCGAGCCAGACTAATGACCGCAGGGCCCAGAATCACGATGAACAGAGCCGGCATAATAAAGAACACAAGAGCAGGCACCATCTTGACGGTGGTTTTCGCGGCCAGCTCCTCGGCGCGCTGGCGGCGCTTGGTGCGCAGCTCGTCGGAGTGAACGCGCAATGACTGCGCCACACTGGTGCCGAAGCGCTCAGTCTGAAGCAGCATGGCCACCAGCGACTTGATCTCTTCCACTCCGGTCCGCTGGCCGAGCTCCCGCAGGGCCTCCACCCGGCTCCTTCCAACTCGAATCTCGGCGTTGGAGAGGTCCAGCTCATCGCACAATTGGGGGTGAGCCACCTTAAGCTCCTGGCTGACGCGCATTAACGCTTGATCAAGCCCCAATCCTGCTTCCACGCAGATCACCAGGAGATCGAGAAAATCCGGTAGCGACAGGCGAATGATCTCCTGGCGTTTCTTGATGCGGCGCGTCAACCAAAACTCCGGCGCCATGTACCCTGCGAGACCGGCGAAGCCCAGGATGAAAAGCGGATTTGACTCGTACAGGTTCGTGAAATAAACCAGACCCACCAGAGCGGCCGGCAACAGCACCTTGGCGCCCCGCATCACGGCAACGGCTTCCGGACGCCGATAACCGGCGCGGGCCATCAGGCGCTCGGTGCGCGAAACCTGTTTGGGGGAGGAGGGCAGAATCTTCCCCATGTCGGAGAGCACTCGCTGCACCCTCTCCTTCTGCTTCTCCCTGAAGCCTGTGCGTGCCGGGCCCGGCGCATGCCACAAACGGCGCAGGCGGTCGGTGACGGGCATACTGCTCCTGGTGGTGGAAAACGCGTATGCGAGCGCCAGCACGATCACGCCCACAGACAAGAATGTAACCGCCGTTATCGCCCAAGACATGTGAGGACTCCTCTCGGAGTCTCAAACTGCGATGTTCACGATCTTCCAAAGCACGAGAGCGCCGATCACCTGCATGATGGCGGCTCCGCCCAGCATGTAAGACCCCCAAGGGTCCGTGAAGAGCAGGTTCACGTAATCGGGGTTCATCACCCGCAATACCACCAGCATGGCGGGCGGCAGGGCAATGAGGACTCCTGCCGTCATGCGGCCCTGCGCCGTGCGAGTACGCACCTCACCCACAATCCGGAAACGTTCTCGAATGACGTGCGCGAGGTTGTCCAATATTTCTGCGAGATTGCCACCCGTCTCCTTATGAATCAGAATCGCCGTCACAAAGAAGCGCACGTCGATGATGGGCACGCGGGCGCTGAGGTTCAGAAAAGCGTCTCTCAGCGGCAGACCGAAATTCTGTTCATCAAACGTCGCCCGGAATTCTCCAGCAACCGGGTCCGACAACTCGTTAGCCACCACTTCGAGCCCGGTCGAAAACGAGTACCCGGCGCGCACCGAGCGCGCGAGCAGGTCAATCGCCTCCGGAAACCCTTTCTCAAATGCGTGCAATCGCCGGGACCTCTTCACCAGGACAACTCCTAGAGGAACAAAGGCCGCCGTCAGGCCTGCCGGAATCGGAACAAATGGACTCGCGTACAGGTGCTGGGCAACCACGCCTGCCCCGAGACCTACCACTCCGCTCACCAGGATGAGCTTGCCCGGCTTAACGGTCATGCCGGCCTGGCCAATCCAGTCCCGAAGCCGCGTGGACCATGACCAGCGCGTCAGCAATTTGTGCAGCACAGGCACATCGCTGAATGACTCGTCGCGCACGAGGTCCGTCGTGGCCGCGACCGTGACGTTACCCTTGGCGGCTCCTTTTTCCAGCGCCTCCAGGCGGGTGCGGACCGCGTTCGGGCGTCGGCGGCCCGCCAGCAAGAAAACAGCGGCCGCAAGCATAGCCACAATCAAGAACGTGAGACCTGCCAACAGCAATTGCATCGCATGACCCTGCTCTATTGGGTCCTCGTGGGATCGAAAATATCCGCGGGCAGCCTTACGCCTGAGCTCAGTAAGCGCTCCGTGAAGCGCGAACGAATGCCCGTTGGAACAAACCCGCCCAGCACCACGCCGTTTTCTCCGATCCCTGTTTTCTTGAACACGAAAATGTCTTGCATGCTGATCACCTGGCCCTCCATGCCGGTAATCTCAGTAATATTGAGAACCTTGCGAGAACCGTCACTCAGGCGGCTGACCTGAACCACAACCTCGATTGCCGAAGCGATCTGGCGGCGAGTCGCCACCTCGGGCAGGTTCAAGTTGGCCATGGCCAGCATCGTCTCCAGGCGCCCCAAGGCATCACGGGGAGAGTTGGCGTGGATGGTGGCCAGCGAGCCGTCGTGTCCCGTATTCATCGCCTGCAACATGTCGAGCGCTTCTTCCGCGCGCACCTCGCCCACGATAATGCGGTCAGGCCGCATGCGGAGGCTGTTCACCAAGAGCTGTCTCTGACGGACTGCGCCCTTTCCTTCCACGTTTGGAGGCCGGGTTTCCAGCCGAACAACGTGGTCTTGCTGAAGCTGCAGTTCGGCGGCGTCTTCAATGGTGATGATGCGCTCGCGGTTGGAAATAAACGACGAGAGCACGTTGAGCATCGTCGTCTTGCCGGCGCCCGTGCCGCCCGATACCAGGACATTCAAGCGAGCGTAAACGAAGCCGCGAAGGAGTTCTAACATCGCGGGCGTGAGCGAGCCCGTCTTGATAAGATCGTCCGCCTTGAGGGGGTCCCTTGCGAAGCGGCGGATGGAAAGGCACGGCCCGTCGATGGCCAGCGGCGGGATAATGGCGTTCACGCGAGAGCCGTCCGCCAGACGGGCGTCAACCATGGGCGAGGATTCGTCCACCCGGCGCCCGACGGCGGAAACGATCCGGTCAATGATCGACAGCAAATGGTTGTCATCGCGAAACGCTACGGGCGTACGTTCCAACAGCCCTCTTCTTTCGACGTAGATGCTGTTGTAGGCGTTCACCAGGATGTCGGAGACGGTGGGGTCTTTCAGCAACGGCTCAATCGGTCCCAACCCGAACACCTCGTCGAGCACTTCCTGCGCGAGGCGCTCCCGCTCCTGCAGGGTCATGGGCGTGCTCTCGGCCGCCGCCAGGTTCTCAACGATTTGTCCTACTTCAACCCGAACGGCATCGCGGCCCAATTGGGTGACGCGGTCCAGATTCAATCTCTGGATGAGCTTCCGGTGAATGGCCGCCTTAATTCCGGCGAAGTCCGGGCGTGTCGGTGTACTCGTTGCCATAGGCTATGACTTTGCTGAAGAAGTGAACAAGCCCCGCAGCGCTCCACGCTTGCCTTCGGGCTCCTGCTGCACGCCGGCGCACTCCAGGGCCAGCTTGCGGAACCGCGATACCAGCGGGTCATTGCCACTTCGCGATAGAGCGGTGCCGAGGTTCACGGCCTCGCTCACCTGCCGGAAGTCGTTGGGAAGACGCGCGAAGATGGGCTGCTGCACCTTCTTTTCGAACGCTTCCAAAGCCTCGTCGTCGCTGCGATGCCATCGATTGATGATGATGCGAAATCGCTCCGAATCAAGACCGGCGGTGCGCATTACACCAAGTAAACGCTCGAGCGACCAGAGCGCCGGCACGTCGGTTTCCGCCACCGGAATGATGAGCCGCGCCAATCGCAAAGCGGGAGCCCACTCGGACGAAAGGAAAGAGCCGGCATCCACAACTACAAAATCGGACGCGCTTTGGGCCACGTTCATCACTCGCGCCAGGGCGGCGATGGAAGTACCCTGCCACACGTCCGGATGTGACGCCCCCGCCAGCACCTGTAAGCCGCTCTTGTGAGTGGTGAGAAGCCCTCCAAAAAAGTGGTTATCCAGGCGGTCCAGGCTGTCGACTGCATCCCTCAACGCAAACCGGGTCTGGAGATCCAGCAGCAGCGAGACATGCCCGAGCGGACGCCCGAAATCGAGCAAGACCACCCGCTTCTGCGTAACCTGCGCCAGTTGAACTCCGAGATTGACCGCGATGGTGGTGGTTCCGACTCCACCCTTCGCCCCCATCAGCACGATGAGTTTCTCTGCCGTGCTCTGCGCAAGCGGACGCTCCTTAATCAAACGCTCCAAAGTCTCCCGGAGCGCCAGGGGGTCAACGGGCTGCGGCAGAAACTCTCTTACTCCGCTGCGCATCGCCTGCATCAGCAGGTCGGGACTCGGTTGTTCCAGCGTTGAGCAGGCGATGATGCAAACGGAGGGACGAAGGCGATACAACTGGGCGGCAAAGGCAAGCGGAGTCTGCGAGTCGCGCGCAAGTTCCACCAGCACAGCGTCGGGCACGGACTCCGGCGAGTCCGGGACTTGCGCTGCGGGCAGCGTCCATTCAAGAACCGATTGCACGAGGCCAGTCTGCTGCAAAGACGCCAGCAAATAGGCGGCGCTCTTAGGGTCCGTGCTGGCAACACCGGCCGTCAGCATGCCTTAAACCTCCTCGTATCGTACTCGCTTGCCACGAAGGTCACTTCGCTCCTCCGGGCGACGGTTTTTCCGGTGGCAGCGGAGCCATGAATGAGGCTGGAAAGTGCGGCGGCGCCGGTTGCGGCGGCGGCGAATCCATATGAACAATGCGAGGCGTCACCATCACCAGGAGCTCGTCATCGCTCTTGTTGATGGACCGGCTTTTAAAGAACTTTCCCAGGATCGGCAGATCACCGAGCCCAGGAATCTTCAGGAATTCCTCGGTAACCTGGTTGTTCACCAGGCCAGCGATTACGAAGCTTTGCCCGTCCTTCAGGACCATCTCGGATTCCACCCGGCGGGTCGCCAGGGAGGGAACCGTGAAGCCCTGAATCGTCAGCGCGTTTGTGTAGTCCAGCGAACTTACTTCGGGAGCTACCTTGAGATGAATCAGCCCGTCAGGAGTAATCACGGGCGTAAAAGCGAGCTTGACGCCGAACTCACGAAACTGGATGGTGACCACCGGTACGCCCCCGGTGGCGCCCTGGACGACAGGATAGGGAAACTGCCCGCCATCCACGAAACTCGCCTCCTTGCCGGTTTCCGCCAGCACGTTGGGCTCGGCCAGAATCTGCAACAGATTCTTCTGCTCGAGCGCCTGGATGGTGGCCCCCAGATTGATGTCGGGCCGGAAGATGAAGACGTTCAGCAACTCGGTGAGCGTGATCGGCACGCCCGAGGAACCGACGGCTGGAGTGCCCGTAGTCGTCGTGCCATTTCCAGTGACTGTCGTGTTCGATTGCACCGTAGGCGGCCCAAACTGACCCGTTGAGGTTGTGAATGGGAGCTTGTTGGACACGCTGAACAGATTCACTCCGAGTTGGCTTAGGGTTGAGCGGTTCACATCCGCGAACTTGACCGCCAGCAGCACCTCGCCGCTGGTGGGCGCCACCGGCACCTGGAGGAGGCTCACCACGTCTTCCTTCTTGGGCACCATCGCTTGAGCAAGCTGAACCACACGGTCTGCCACGGCCTGCGATGAGACTCGGCCCGAGAGTGTCACCACGCCGCCTTGGGCCTCCACCGAGACCGGTTCATCCGGCAGGACCTGGCGGATCTGCGATTTGAGCGCCGTCACGTCCAGGTCCACGTAAGCGTCGAAGGTCTGGCTCTGGCCGGTTTCGTCCCAGATCACCAGTGAAGCCGCGCCCGGAGCCTTACCGTTAAGCAGAAGTTGGTTCGGGTTTACCGCGATCGCATCCAGCACCGAGGGGTCAGCCACCGATACGCGCTTGATGCGCGCCGGTGAAGTAATCACCAGCGATCGTCCGGACAAAAGATGCAAGGTCTCAACCGACGAAGCCGGTTGGGTCGCCGCGCCCTGCTGTGTCTCCGCTGCGGATTGTTGCGCTTGCCGGGACGAGGCTGCCTGGGGAGTATCCGACGGGATGAGAGCCATCAAGCCTGCAAGCACAATCCAGACCGGAAGACGCCGAACGCATCCGGACGAGCGGATGTTTGTGGCTAGGAAGGGCGGGGCTTCCGGCGGCTCGGTCCGAGTATGGTCACGAATGCGCAGCATGGCTCTTGCCTAGGGGCCCGTCTTGGCCGGAAACGTCTGGCTCTCTGTCTTGTCGCCACGGATCACTTCCATCACATAGGGAGCGGGAGCCGCGCTGGCCGCTGGGTGAGGCCCAGCCACGGGCTTGTCATGAACGGCGGGCTGCGGAGCATGCAAGAAAAGGCTTGAAGTGTAGGCAGCCGCCGGGCTGACATCTTGGGTGTCGATGGTGTTGCGCAAGGCCAGATGGAGCTTTCCATTGGTGGCCGCAAGCGCCAGCAGGTCCGCCTGTTCGGGTGTCACCAAAAGGGTCACTACGGTTGCGTTTTGCGGCTTTCCGGTGGCGTCCTGCTGCACCTGCTGGCCGGTGGCCATCACCCGAATATCCTCCAGAAAGGTACGGGTCATGGAGATTCCCGGCTGTCCGGTCATCGAAGGGTCACCGGTTACCATCACGTCCACCATGGTTCCCGGTTGCACGAACCCCGCGACCGCCACCACGTCGTCAACCCGGATGGAAACCGCGCGCATACCCTCCGGAATCGCCGCCGGCAAGCCCGCGCCGGCCTCCCGACTTGCCAACTTTTGCTCCAGGATGACTTCGTTCGCCACCACCGGCGTGATGAGCGCCCGGTCTACGCAATCGCCGATGCGGCTGAACGACCCTGCCGGCTGCTGTCCCAAAGGCCAGTCAAGAATGCGAAGGTCCGAGGCTTTAAGCCGGACCCCCAACCCGAGCGGCGCCGCTGCCACCACAACGGGACTGAATTTCGGCGCCACCACCACGGCGGTGGAGGTGCGCCGAACCTGCTGGTAGACATAGCGACTGGCGAAAAGGGCGACCACGATGGCCACGGCCAGCCCGACCAGCATTCGATTCCGGTCCATGAAGCAACCTTCGTGTTAGAACACTCTGATTGCGGTCACCGTGCAAAAGAACAGAACCATCGCGAGGGCTGCCGCCACGCCGAACGGCACCTTCAAGAGTTTGGGATTGTCCAGGGTAATGCCCTCGGCGGCGCTGATGCGGAAGGTGGAGTAAGCGACGATCAGAATCCATAAATTCACCAATGTTTCGCGCACCCGCCTCTTCCGGACTAATTCCGCGATCGCCATGAGACCTGAAATGAAAACGGTTCCGAGGAGAACCACGATGATTCTTTGCGGCCCCAGAAAGGCGCCCAACGATCCCATCAGCTTCCAGTCACCGGCGCCCAAACCTCGGGCCATCACAAAGGGCAACAAGACGCCGAGCGCAAGGCCCGCTCCCTCGAGGGCTGCTTTGGCTCCCGGCCACCCCCAGCCCAAGGTGTTCACCGTCAATCCCACAAGCAAGGCAGGAATGGTCAACCAGTTGGGAATTCGTCGCGAGCGCCAGTCGAGCCATCCGGCCCAGCACGCCAAGCCCAGCGCGCTGGTCGAGGTTGCTATTTCCAAACTCGCGGCGGTTTCCATGGGTACCTGAAATCCTCTTCTGCGCGCACGCGAGTCACAGATGTGAAAAGGTCCTGGGAGCGCGGGCGTCCCGCCCACGGAAGCAGTCGAAAGTCGAAGTTCAAAGTCCAGAGTGAACCGCACCAGTCTTCTGGCTTTAGACCTTCAACTTTCGACGTTCGACTGATGTGGCGGGCGAGACGCCCGCGCTCCCAGGCCCGAGGAATTTTTTCACGCTTCGAACGCTGTGGTTACCGAACCGGGACGCGCGTAAGGCCACGCCCGACCGCCGGCCGGAAGGGCCGAACACCCCGTCGACTAAGCATGGTGCTCGACCCGTTCCCGACCACAGTGAAAACTGCAGGCGTTCGGTAGTGTCTCAGTTTGAGGTGGCACGGGCATCCTGCCCGTGTTATTTGCCAAGATGGCATGCCACTTCAAACTGAGACACCACCAGGCGTTCGGATGATTAGCTGGTGGCAGTCAGTTGAGTCGAAGCGCTGCCGAAAACGGTGCTGATGGCGCTGGCCAGTTTTTGCATTGAAGTAATAGCCGCCAATGCCACGAGAACCAGCAGTAAGCCGTATTCGGTCAAATCCTGGCCCTCTTCTTCCTGCCAAAGACGCTTGATTAGGTTTTTCATTAGTTTCCTTCCCCCTATTGATTTGCGGGCGCGTCGCGCCTCGCTAAAGCTTCATATGGGCAAAGGCAGGTAGTCTGCCAAACGCGTGGAGCCACGCAGGCACCGTGTTCAAGCATGAGAGCTAATGAGTTAGGGTAAACAACTCCCGCATGTTACACGCTTGTCAAATACATGGCGTTAAAACAGGCGTCACCTTTTGTAGACGGCTGATCCGCTGGGTATCGACGGGTCGATGACTAACCTGGAGGAAGAGCGCGTGTGGAGAGGTGCCGGCACCGCTGTGGCGGCGATCCCTGATCGCCGAAGTGATTGATTCTTAAGAATCGGCGGTGGGAGACCGCCGCTGCAGACTATAGTCTTCAGACACACTCTTCAAGGCGCATGAGCATGGTCGGTGGCCAGCCGGAATTGACTAGCCGGCATTTCTCACAGGGTTTCGAAAAGGGCGGGGCTTCAGAGTCTCTGGCGCGTGCCGGGCGGTGGACCCTCGCCTGCGCGGGGGTGACGCCGTTGGATTTACCGGCTCTGCCAAAACGCGTCATTCCCGCGAAGGCGGGAATCCACGAGTTTTCACACAGACTTTGAAGCCCCGCCCTTTTCGAATCCTGGCGAGATATGCAGGCTAGCGGCAACTGGCGACCGCTGCCTGGAAGGCTTTTGTCAAAAGGTCTTAGACTTGGGTGTAAGCTGCCGTAAATAAAGACAAAACCTAAGTCAGCTCGTAAACCCCCCAGGGCCTCGTGAAATGTACCTCTGCTTCGCCTTAAATTATTCATTCTATTCAGGTCCCAAGGGCTCGGCCTCGCGCAGACCCTCGCACGAATTGAAAAGCACGCTTGAAGACGGGTGCAGCCTGTTGTACAACAACTATCTGGGAGGCGCCTCGCATCACCGGTTCTGCGTCGCGCTATTCGCGTCTTCTTTGGACTAAGGAGGTGGAGATGATCGAGCAGCGGAGGCTGTGTTTTGTTGTCTCTTTCGGGGTATTGCTGGCTCTCTGTGCAGGTGTCGAATCAGCGGAAGCTCAAGCCGCCGGGTCTTCCAGTGAGCCGAGCGCGACCAAGCCGTACCTGGGACGCTGGGATTTGACCGTAAAAACGCCCGCCCAGGAGCGTCCTTCGTGGGTTGAGCTGTCGGAGCGGGGCGGCCAGGTGGAAGGTTTGATGACGGGATTCTGGGCTCATGCGACTCCCACAGGCAAGGTTCAAATCAAGGACGGGGAAATCGAGTTCACAGCGCCCACTGACGTAGGTTTCGATGAGGGCACGATATTCAAGGGAACGCTGGCCGGGGGCGAGCTTACGGGCACGGCCACAAGTCCCAAGGGCGTTTCCTGGCCATGGACCGGCCAGAGAGCGCCGAGCCTTGAGCGGAAGAGCGCGCCTCAATGGGGCAAACCGATGCGGCTGTTCGACGGCAAGGACCTTGCCGGCTGGAAGTTCGCCGACCCTGCTCATGGAGGGATTTGGAGCGTCGAGGACGGCACGCTGGTGAAGAGTGGAAACGGTTCCGAACTTGTTTCTACCTCCAAGTTCAGGGACTTCAAGTTGCACGTTGAATTCAACCCCGAGCCGGGGTCCAATAGCGGCGTTTTTCTTCGAGGCCGCTACGAGGTGCAGATCGAAACCGACTCGACCCCGGAAGCCCCCAACCGGAGCATGGGCGCGGTTTACGGATTTCTCACTCCGGAGCCCGCGGTGCCGCGCACACCGAATGTGTGGCACACCTACGACATCACGCTGGTGGGGCGAACCCTCACTGTGGTTCACAATGGGGAAACGGTGATCGATCATAAGGAAATTCCGGGCATAACCGGTGGTGCGCTCGACAGCCATGAGGGCTTGCCCGGTCCCATCTATCTTCAGGGCACCGAGGCAGGCCGGGTGGCGTTTCGAAACATCGTGATTACGCCGGCCGAATAGTTGCCTCGAACGGCACCGAGAAATTGCGTCGGCTCAACTCAAATCGGGTGGGAGACTCTGATGCCAAAGAGGTGAATTTCTCGCCATGAGTTGATACACCGGAGCACACGTGCTCCTCCGGCCCTACCTTGACCCGGCCCTCCGCACTCGGGGCAACTTGCTGAAATCCCGTGAGTTCGAGGTCTATCCTCCCCTGCCTAGGCTACACTACCCGCAACGACCGGTCTCGCTTTGGTGTAGGCTACTATATGAGCGTAGATATCATCATAACATTCCTATTGACAATTATTTAGAGTTATGATAGTGTAACGTCATGCTGCCTGGGAGGAGACCCAATGACGCTCCGGGCGGCTCCTGGAGGTTATCATGGCATCACTCGTGAAAAGTCCCTCGATGACTCCTGAAAAGCTGGCGGCCAATCAAGCCAACGGCCGGCAGTCTCAGGGACCGGCCACCCCCGAAGGGCTCGAACGTTCGGCAGACTCCAAGATTCGGCATGGGTTCTACTCCGAGCGCAGCGGCGAGGCCCTTCGCGCCTTGGGTGAAGATCCCGAGGAGTTAGAAAAGCTCCTGGAGTCGCTCCGCGCCACCTGGCAGCCCTCCGATGGATTCCAAAGCCGGCTTGTGGAGCGCCTGGGGCGGGCCATCTGGCGTCTGGAACGCAGCGACCGCGTCCAGGAGAGCATTGCCGTGAAGCAGGTGCGGGAGATAAACCGCGAACTAGACCGCCTGATCGACAAGAGCCTTCAAGCCTACGACAAAAAACTGGCCGCCCTCGACGAATTGGCGGAAGCGGTCCGCGATGAGCAGTTCGTGGCCGATAGGAACGTGTTTATCGCTTTCGATACTGCTTTCGGCGAACAACTGGAAGGCAGAGGCGGAGAGATTCTCAGCCTGCTCTACCAGCTTCTCGATCCCGAGGGTTCAGACCCCGACGCTCCGGCGCCCGATCCGGAACACCCCATCGCCACGGGTGCAGACCGCGCCGAAGGCCGGGAAATGCTGGGGTCGCTGGTTCGCGAGGAGATCGAAGCCGTTACCCAGGCCCGCAAGCAAGACCGTGAATCTCGGCTGGATCGAAACGCTCCCTATTTTCGCGATAGCGCCATCCCACCCAGCGCGCAGCGGGCGGGCGCGGTGTTTCGAATGGAAGAAACGAGTTTTCGCTAGATCGGAAAATTTACAGACCTGCTGTTGAGGCTAAAAGCCAGGGAAGAGGCGGTGGCGAGGGGCTCAAGAAAATCGGGAAATGAAGGATGAACCCACGATGTTGTTGATAACAAAGGACCGATTTTGGGAACCCACGATGTTAATGAAAACAAAGGTACTTAGCTCGATATGCCACGATGTTTATGATAATAAATGACTTACCAAATAGCCATACTATCGTCGCTTCTGACCACTGACAACTGACGACGGACCACGGACAGCATTTCCAATCGACAATCGACTACCGATAGTGGGCCTTGGCCGCTGGCGTGCACGTACCGGTTCGATCACATGCTATGGATTGAGTCTGGTCTCGTTCTTGTCGCCGTCGCCGCAGCCTTCCTGTTCCCGGCCCTGGGAGTGCGAGCATTCGAGGCAGCCGAACTCCGCTTTCGGCGGCTTGCTGAGCGGCGCAATTTGGCGGTCTTGCTGTGCGGCTTGGCGGCCCTGGCGGCGCGCGCCGCCGTGCTCCCCGTCAGGCCCATTCCGACACCGGGAGTCTGCGATGAGTACGGCTACCTCCTGATGGCGGACACCTTCGCCCACGGCCGGCTCACGAATCCGACCCATCCCCTGTGGGTGTTCTTCGAGAGCTTTCACATCATCCAGCGGCCCACCTACACGGGCATGTACTACCCGGCTCAAGGCCTCATCATGGCGCTCGGTCAGTTGATCACCGGACATCCCTTCTGGGGTGTTTGGCTCAGCGCGGGCCTGATGTGCGCCGCACTCTGCTGGATGTTGCAGGGCTGGCTGCCTCCCGCCTGGGCGCTGCTCGGAGGCCTGCTGGCGGTGATTCGGCTGTGCACCTTCAGCTACTGGGCGGACAGCTATTGGGGAGGCGCCATAGCGGCCACTGGCGGAGCCCTGGTGCTGGGAGCGCTGCCGCGAATCAAACGCCATCAACGTGTGCGTGACGGTCTGTGGATGGGAGTGGGCCTGGCCCTTATTGCCAACAGCCGTCCTTATGAAGGCGTGTTCTTCGGCTTGCCTGTGGCCGCCGCGCTGCTGGCGTGGATGCTGAAAGGCGAGTCGACTTCTTTCGGTGTCGCCTCGATTCCACCCGGCGATTTAAGAAGGGTCGGGCTTCAGACCCTGTGTGAAAACTCGCGTTTGGCAAGCCCGAGAGTGGATCCCCGCCTACGCGGGGATGACAGCGCTGGAGTTAGAGCCTCCACCGGACACCGTCATTCCCGCGAAGGCGGGAATCCACGAGGTTCCACAGAAGCCCCGCCCTTCTCCAATCCTGGCGGGAGGCATAGGCTCATCATGCGCCGCGTCGTAGCTCCCATTCTCCTGGTCTTGATGGTGACCGCGTGCGCTATGGCCTATTACTTCTGGCGCACCACCGGCAGCCCCTTCAACACGCCGTACCTGGTGAACTTTCAGACCTACAGTCCGGTGCCCTATTTCCCCTGGCAATCACTGAAGCCGGTGCCCGTTTATCATCATCCCGTGATGAGAGACTTCTATATGGAGGTTCTGCTCGACCGGTACCAGATGTCGCAGTCTCCGGCGGGACTTGTCACCATCGCCCTCGTCGTCTTGCTTGAGATTTGGACGTTTTATCTGGCTCCGGTCTTTACTCTTCCCCTCGTTGCCGCGACGGCTGCGGTTGTGCTGCCGTACGGATTCTCGTTGCGAGCCCTGAGTCCAACGGTACGTTTTCACGCTCTGGTTTGCGGGACGGTGATCGCGGGGTCGATGCTGGTGCTGTGGTTTGCTCCGCACTATGCAGCAGCAATGACGGCTTCCATCTATGTCATAGTCTTATGCGCCATGCGCCGCACACGAACTCTCGTGTGGCGCGGCAGGCCGGTGGGCGTCTTTCTAACCAGGGCCGTGCCTCTCATCTGCGTCGTTATGGTCCTGCTGCGAGCGGCTGCGGGGCCGCTGCACTTACCGCCACCTTCCCGGTGGCCCGTGGCGGGTCCGCCAACGTGGGATGGGCTGGGCCCGCCCAACCTGGCGCGCGCGAAAACCCTGGCCGAATTGGAGGGTCTTCCCGGGCGCCAGCTCGTGATCGTTCGTTACAAGCCTGGCCACGCGCCGTACAAGGAATGGGTATACAACCGGGCCGATATCGATGGGGCGAAGGTGGTTTGGGCGCACGACATGGGTCCGGCCCGTGACGCCGAGCTGATCAACTATTTCAAGGACCGGCGTGTTTGGCTGGCTGAACCTGACGAGGTCCCGCCGGAGCTGTCGCCGTATCCTGCACCGCAGACCCGCTGAACGGAGGCGAGTAGAGTGACAAGCGGGGCGGGTCCTCGTCGGGCTCGACGAGCCACACCCGCCGGCCCTTGAAGTAGTCGATGAGCTCCTGATTTTGTGCGGGTCCCATGTCGCGCGCCCAGACGACTTTCGAGGTGTCGATGTCGGCACGATTGTAGACCCATTCGTATTTCGACTTCGGATGCGGCGCGTAGCGCACGAGGGCGAGCTGCTCGCCGGGCTGCGATTCGAGTTTCGCCTCGATAAGGGCCCGGCCCGTCCGCACCGGCATGGAGTTGTACCAGGTTGGCGGCCAGCTCGGTGTTAGCGGCAAATGAAGAGAGCCGGCGGCACCGCGAAGCGCCAGCAACAACAGGCAGCTTAGCGGAATCGCGCGCACCAGAAATTGCCCCGAGGGCCGGCCGTGCCACTGCCACTTTCGAAGGTGTCGCATGGCAAGGAGGACACACGCGAGCAGTAGTGATGTCATAGGCGCCGCGTAATGAGGGAAGAAGAACACCTCTACGGCTAGGCCCGCGAAAGAGACCACAACGGCTACCAGAAGAAATTTGGTGTCGTGGCTTATCTTTCTCCACGAGAAACCCATGGGCAGAGTCGCAATCACCATCACGAAAGGCAGCGTCAGCAGCGGGCCGAAGTAGAACATCCAAAGGTCGGCAAATTTCGCGGCGATCACGGCAATCATGCCAGTAACCGACCGCGTCTGCTTGTAGAAGTCGAGCTCATTATGGTTGTAGAAATCCCGCATGGACGCGTGATGGTATACGGGCTCGGGCCTGGGCGACTGCCAGAGAAAATAGGGCGCCACCGCATAGGTTGCGCGATCCACGTGATACGGCATGCGCAGTGGGCTGCCGGTGACGCGCCAGAAGTAGTATCCCGTGGCGGCCGCCGCCAAGCCGACGACCAACGCCAGAGGCAGTACGACGCGGCGAAAGAGCACACGCAACGGAGGGCGCGTCCCGTGCAGCAGCCAGGCCAGCAGAGCAAACCCGACCGGAAGGCTGAAGATCAGTCCTTCATAGGGCCGGCTGTTAGCCAGGATGGCGGCGCCCAAGCCCATCCAGCAAACGTCGCACACGCGCGCCTGGCGCCTGACCCTCGGCAGGGCTCCGAGCAGCAGCGCACCCCCGACGCCCGCCAGGGCGCCGCCCCAGTAGCTGTTGGCCCAGTAGCTAAAGACGCCGAAGTGCATCACAGCGAGGAATCCGCCCAGCAGCGCCCAGCCTGGGGACAGCCACCCTTGCAGCATCCAGCAGATCGCGGCGCAAAGCAGGGCCACGCTCAGACAAACTCCGGCGAACGGACGTCCGGTGGTGACTTCGCCAAGCGCGAGGATGAGTCCCTGAGCGGGCGGATACATGGACGCGTAGGTGGGGCGCATGATGACGTGGAAGGTTTCGAAATGAACCCACAAGGGAGGCGTAGGGTTCGTGAGACGCCCGTGGGCGAACGTGTCCGCCGCAAGCAGGAAACTGAATTCGTCATTGATGGAAGGTTGCGGCGCGGGCAGAACCGGGAGTACGGCGGCGCGTGCCGCAAGCGCCGCTAGCGCCACCGTGAGCACTGCCAGTTTCCGGCGCTCGGCAAAACGGCCGAACGCGCGCTCTGTGCCTGAAAGCCAGTTTGCGCCCAGCGTCGGAACGCTAAGGGCAAGGGCGACAGTCGTGATAACGAGTCCGAGCTCAAGCCACAGGAACATGATACGAGATGGCGAACACGCTGGTGCGACGGCACAGAACAGAGCGGGATCTCTCGCGGCGCCGGCCATTGGCCTTGAGTGTGATCGCAGGGAGAGCGCGGCGGCGCTCGAAATGACAGACCGGTCTTGGCCGGACAGGCTGGATATAGTGTGTTAGGCTAGTCATGGCCCCTCCGCCGTCCCCGGGCGCCTGGGCTCCACTCTTGCGCACGAATATTGCGCTCAGCTTGTCGTGGTAGACTTCCTGCCAATCGGGCAGCGCTGCCAGCAGCGTGCCGAGCGGTTCATCGCGCTCGATCAGGCAGGCCTGGATGTCATACGCACGCAGTAAGAGCAAGGCGTTGGGTGCGAGCCGCGAAATCGCGAGGTAGTCCGAGAACACGCCGGCGCGCTCGTAGACGTCGCCCCTGCCGTCAATGAACACTTTGTGCTGTCCGTCGAGCGCCCAGATCAGATAGCCTCCGTAGCCGTAGTTGTTGTACATGCGGCCCGGAACCGGGTGTTGGCGCAAGTAGTCCACGGCCTTCGCCGGGAACTGGCCGGCCACCAGATCCTCAAGCTGACTCTGGGACGGAAAGAACCACACAATGCCGGCCACGGCCAGAAACATCAAGACGGCGTTCAACACGAAGTGATCGATACTACGCTGGTAGTGCGGGATCCAACGGGCAAGAATCACCGCAAGCATCGGAGCGCAGAGTGGAACGAAAAGCAGCAGGAATCGGGCGTGAAGGCAAGACATGACCACCGCCGCGAGGTACAGGACGAGCTCCTCCAGCCTCCAGTTCGCTCGAGTCGCCACCTGCGCTAAGATGAACACCACAACCAGCGCCAGAAACAGCTTTCCGCCAAGCATATTGAACGGCATGGACTGCCATTCCTCCACATTGGCCACATTGACGGGCTGCGAAAACGCCATATCCAGCGGATACGCAGCCAGCCTGACACCATAAGGCGTGGCTGTCAGGGCGATCAGGCTGAGGAGAACCACCAGTGCCAGACGCAGGCGCTCACCTGAAGTACAGGGCTTGGACTGCAGGCTGCCCCATTGAACGCGCACCATGCCGCCGAGCCAATAGACGGCCAGCACGAACAGGCCAACGAAGAAAGTGCCGTGCGTGTTCACCCAAACGAGAAACAGCAGGGGCAGCAGCCATAGCGTACTCGTGCGGCCCTGGCGGAATCGCTCAAGGATGATTAGGGTCAGGATCAGAAACAAATAGCCCAGCATCTGTGGGCGCACGCTGAAGGAGACAGAGGCTAACGGCAAGAGCACTGCGGTGGCCACGAAAGCCGCCTTTGAGTTGCCGCAGCGCAGCGAGGCGAGCGCATAGAGGGCGAGTAGAACGGCAACGCCCACTGCGAAATCAAATGCCAGGAGTCCGCGCAAGCCGGCTGCGTGCTGCAACGCCGCCAGCAACACCTCGCCTAACCATTCGTACGCGATCCACGGTGTGCCCGGAGCGGTGAAAGAGTATGGATCTGAAGTCGGCCAGTGCTGCGTGGAAAGGATCGTGGCGCCCACCTTGATGTGCCACCACACGTCAGGATCCACGGTAAAACTGCGCAAGGACACAAAGACGGCCGCCACCAGCAGTGTCGCTAACATGGCGGGAAAGGAAACTGCGTCCTTCAGGAGCGCTTTCCTTGCGGAAAGCTCCAGGCCGATAGGAGCAGCGAGCGATTCAGGGGTTGCCATCGGAATTCAGCCCATTGAGTTTCGAGAAGCCCGTGGCAGCGTGGGCCGCAAGCCCGTGCTGCTTGTCCCTCAGTCCGCGAAACGCATCGAGAACTGCGAACGGAGTTCTCACGCTCGCGACACTCTCCCCGAGCTGGCGGATCTTGTCTGCGCTGAGGTGGCCAAGCAGGCCTCCAGCTTTCTTGAGATAGTCGATGCGCTCCGGAACCAGGCCCATCACACGAGCGCACGTGGCGTCCACGGCTACCGGATCATCTCCCATCACGAGGATGCCGCACGGCTTGGCTGCGCCTTGGATGGGCCCATTGCCTTCCATGCCCACGATGCCATCGACAATCGCGAAGTCCGGCCGAACGGTTGCGTTGATATCCAGAATCGCCTGTGTGATGCCTGCCCAATGCAGCGCATTCTTCGGCCAGCCGTAACAGCTTCCGGGCACGATGCCGAACATATTTTTTAGCGAGAGCGTCGCGCCCACCCAGTGATGCGTTTTGAGCTTCGGCATTGAGACCACGAAATCCGCGCTGAGGACAGTCTTCGGAAAGTAGAGCTCTCGAAGGCTCGAAGCGTGTGTGACCAAGGCTATGGGCGCAACGTCGTCCAGGTTCAGGTCAACGAAGACGCCGGACAATGGTCCCAAGTAGTCCCGCAACCGGATCGTTTCGAGGATGGCTTCGGTGTCGCGTTCGTGGCCCGGGCCTTCACCCACTTTGACCTCGCGCGCCCCCAGAAGCAGGAAGCTTTCGCGCGCCGCGGACACAACCGCGGGATGAGTATTGATCACACCGTCCGGATCCGGCTCCACAAAATTCGGCTTCAGCAGCACACTCTTTCCGCGTACGGCCACTCCAAGCTGGCACAGGGTTTCAGAAATTAGGCCCGTCAGGTCGGCTTGATAGTCTGAAGCTCGCCGGATGGCGACCGTGGAAGGCGGGCGCGCGAAAGGCGGCTGAAGGGCGCTGGACCTGAGACTCATGGGCCAACACCCTTCGCCTCACCCAACGCAAGGAAGATGGGCTTGCCGCTCAGGGCGATCGCGGCCCAACAAAATGCCAGCAGGTTCCCGAGGAATTGATTCCGCTCGTAGAGAGCCCACAGCGCGGGTTCAAGCGGCGGCACCGGACGACCGTAAGCCTGCAAGCACAGGTGCGCCAGGCTCAGCGAGCCTGCGCCGCCTGCTTTCGGATACTCGCCTTCCAGCCAATCCAGGCTGCTTTGCCTCCTGGTGTTCGCGTCAACATGCCGCAGGGCGAGCAGCGCCCACACGGTCGGGCCCACCCGAGGCACACCCGCAACGCCGTACACGCGAGGGTTACCGCTGTTCCAGCCGCCCCCAGGGCACATGCGGTCATCGAGCATGGCTTCGGCCAAGCGCACGCGCTCGTCCGCATCGGCTGGACGAGACTCACCCGCAACACAGTGCAAAACAATCAGTGCGTATGACGTGGGTTCAACCCAGCTCGCCGCGCCAGGCGTCCAACCCCAACCACGAAGCGAGCTGTCTTGCCGCACCACGGAGGAGTCTCCCAGCAATCGGGTTCTCAACTGCCACCAGAGGCTTCCCTCGCTCGGCCAGGATTTCACGAGCCAAGCCAGACCCCTCGCTACCGCAGCAGGCGACTGAGCTTGAAGATGTAGTGCGAGGCAGGCGAGCGAGGTTGCCCAGCAGCCCGTGCTTTGGCCCACATACGCGGGCCACGAGCCGTCGGGCAACTGCGCCTGGCAGAGCCAGCGCAGCCCGCGCAGCGCAGCTTCGTCACAAGATGCTTCCCGGACGGAATGAAGCGTCATGAGGGCCCAGGATGTAACCTCGGTGCCGCTTCGGGCTCGGGCAGAGTATCCCCATCCACCGTCCGCGTTTTGGCTGCTCAGCAGGAGGGGAAGACAGCGGGCTTCCGCGAAGCCCTGAGCCGACACGGCGCAGGCTGCCGTGTAACCGAGGGAGTCTCGAGGACCATCCATGGCTTTGATCTAACAGGATAGGTTACATGACCGCGGGACTCAGCTTCTCGTCAGCCTCGGAATCAGGGACGGCGGGAGCGATCTCCTCGGACTGAATCTTGAGATCGTTGATGAGGCGATGCAGGTAGCCGCGCGCCACGCTGAGCACGCGGGCCGTCTCCGCTTTGTTCCCGCCGCACTCGCGAAGGGTGCGAACGATCAGCCGCCGCTTGAAGTCGCGAATCTCATCCTCATAAGAATGCAGGCCCGCGGGCGGCTCCATGCCGGTCTGCATGTTCGGGGGCAGGTCCCAGATTTCAATCGCCGGGCCCTCCGCCAGCACCACGGCGCGCTGAATCACGTTTTCAAGCTCGCGAACGTTGCCCGGCCAGGCGTAATCCTCCAGCGCCCGAACCGCCACCGCGGAGAGACTTCTCGCTTTGCTCCCGAACTCGCGGCTGAAGCGCTCCACAAAGTGCTGGGCTAATACGGCGATTTCGGCCCGCCGCTCGCGCAGCGGCGGCAGGTGAAGCTGAATGACGTTAAGACGGTAATAGAGGTCTTCGCGAAACTCGCCGCGCTTCACCATCTCCTCCAGGTTGCGATGGGTGGCGCAGACCAACCGGACGTTGACCGTTAAAGATGAATTGCTGCCCAGCCGCTCGAAAGTCCTTTCCTGGAGCACGCGCAACAGCTTGGCCTGCAGCCCCAGCGGCAAGTCAGCGACCTCATCGAGGAACAGCGTACCCTCGTCGGCCACCTCGAACCGCCCGCGCCGCAAAGCCACCGCGCCCGTGAAGGCGCCGCGCTCATGGCCAAAAAGCTCGTCTTCAGCGAGATTCTCCGGAAGGTTGGCGCAGGAAAAAGGGACAAATTGGGCTGCGCTCCGCGGGCTCAGGCGATGAATGGCGCGCGCCAGCATGCTTTTGCCGGTGCCCGTCTCGCCGGTTAGGAATACGGTAACGTCACAGGGCGCCACTTTCCGCGCCAGGGCGAAGGTTCGCTGCATGTTCTCGGTGACGCCGATGAGCTCGTCGAGCCGGCCCGCAGCGGGCAGTTCGGACCTCAACTGACGCAGTTGGGCTTCCATGCGATGAAGCCGGTGGGCGCGGCGAAGCAGCAAGCGTAGCTCCATCACGTTGGGAGGGTTCGATACCGCGTCGTAGGCGCCCTTCTCGATCAAGCTGCACACCAGCATGGGATCATCGTCACCCACGATGACGATCACCGGAGGGTTCAGGCCCGCCTGGCGAAGCTGGTCGAGAAAGTGCGCCAGAGCTGACTCCGCTTCCGGGCCGCTGCCTGCGGCCCTGAGGTCCAGCAGCACGCCGTCAAACTCCCTCCGCCGCACACGCGCGCCGCCGCGGGTGGAAATGGCGTTCGTCTCCACCTCGAAGCCGGGCCCTAGAGCGCGGCCCACGACCTGGCCGAAGCCGGCGTCGGGCGTATCGAAGCACACGCGAATGGTTTCGTCGTCACTCATCGTCGTGGGAAGTTCCCAAAATCGACCTGGAATCTGCGAACTAAGCTATCTCTTGATTTCCCAACCGTCGTTTCGCCTTGCTACCCGCAGCGCCCTCTCAAATACCATCGGCTTGGGCACTGCCTCGCTGGAGAGGGACCTCATCGCCAAGTCGTAAACATCGCGGTCCAGGCTCGCAAATGCGACCTCGCTGGGTGCGCAGACGCTGCTTGTACGGATCAGTCTGTACGTTCCGGTTCGAGTTCTGCTGCGCGCGGCGGCCCTCCTCAAAGCTCAGCAATGACTGCTGTATACTATAAGCGTTATACTGTGCTGTCAATACTCCATTGTTACTCAACTGTCTGGCTAACTTCCTAATGTCCGGATTCCATGCTTAGGCTCTGCGGACCGGCTTCGCTGTCAGCGGCCTGAGCAGAGAAAACGGGCCACTCACCCTACTGAGAGATGACGGTTTGCGAGGTTGCCGTCATGGTGTAGGTCGACGAGCGGGGCAGGAACGGAAGGCTGAACTTGAAGGCATATTGCACTTGCACCTGCACAACGCAACCTGGGGTGTTACTTTTGCCGCTGGTTTCAACGCATGCGGCTCCATTGCCACCCGTGCCCGGCCAAGTGGCGCACACCGAGAGCGCCCCTGCAGTGCTCGAAGGGTTGGCCGGACAGGTTGACGCACTGGTTACAGGAATTCCGCCGGGAACAATACCTTGGACGTAGCTGGTGACGTCGGACGCGGCTGCGGGGCACGCCGTGGTCCAGGTGGTGCACGTCGCCCCACGCACCATGGCGTATCGTGCCCCGGCAGTGGCGGCGCCGGATAGGAAGTTGTAAGTATAAGCAGCGCGGCTGAAGTCGATAATCCCGAAAATCACCATGAATAGAACCGTTAGAACCAGTGCGAACTCGATAAGAGAACTGCCGCGGGCGCTTTTACTCCTGGATTTCATGGCTACTGACTCACGCGCAGGGTGGCCTGTCCCGCCAGAGTGATCGATGAGGGAATCCCCGGATAGGGCAGCAGCGGCTTGTAGGTGGCGCTCGTGCCCACGGTGAGCCACTCGATCATGTGGCTGGAGCCGCTGCAGCCCGGACTGCTGCAGGAGACGGACGCTGTGCTGCCCGAGCATTGGCAGGCGATGGAAACCGTGGGAACGGTCATGCCGCTCACGTTGGGGGCGCCGGCGAGGGCCGCCGTTTTGATCCCGGTGGTGTCTTGGGCCGCCGTCGTGTTCTGGCTGCCGTAAAGGGCTCCCGCGCTGGCCGCCGCGGATACCTCGCTGCTCAAGTAGTAGGCCCGGCCAAAGTCGATCACTCCGACGAGCACCAGCAAAAGCACGGGAAGCAGCAAAGCTACTTCAAGGATGCTGGCGCCACGTTCATCCTCTGCGCACGCTCTAGCAGGCTGCGGAAAAACAGCTCGGAACCATGTCATTTCGAGCCTAGCGAGAAATCTCGCTCTGAAACTAAAGCCACTACGAGATTCCTCGTCGCCTGCGGCTCCTCGGAATGACAGGCTGGACGAGTTTTTCCGCAGCCTGCTAGGCGATGCACTGGTGAAGTGCCTCAGCCAGCGGTGCAGTCCAGGCTCACTTGGGCTCCTGACGGTCACGGCCACCTCACCAAGGGTCACCACACAGTTAATTATACTCTAACCGACTGGTTAACAGACGAGCCTTGAGGCGCTGTCTTGATGAGGGTCGCGATAAACAAAAGGAAGGATTACCACATTGAATGGTCAACTTCTTGGTCGGCCGCCGGGCAAACCAACCCTGATGAGGCACAATGCGGCCGTCGGTCTCCCCGTGAGCATCTATGTTGTGTTGTTGGGGATCAACCGGGCCACCGTGAGGTCCGCCGCGATCTGTTGGAACACGCTGGTGAGGCCGCTGTTTGGCCGCCCTCCGGAGCAAACCGTGGTTCCGGTTTGCGAGTTCGCGTTGGAGAAGAAATACGTCGATAAGGGCGTGGAAGCAATCTGCGACATGGTCTGGCAGGGGGTAATCGTGGGGTTGGTGTCGGTGGTGCACCCCGTCGTCTCGGAACCGTAGGAAACGGAGTAGATCAAGATTCCAGCACTCTTGGCGTTGTTGGCTGCGGTGACCGCCTGGGAGCACTCCTGCGAGGACGGGTAACTCGTTGCGCCTCCCTTCATCTGGTTACTCGAAGCCGTTGCGTCGCCATCGCTGAGGAGCACCATCACGTTCTTCACGTTAGCCCTTGAATTTGCCACCAGGTACTGTTGCGCCGCCGTGATGGCCCCCGCATAGAAGGTGCCTTCGCCGCCCGGAGCCTGCACTCCCTGGCAGCTACCTCCACCCGCGGCGATCACGATATTGGAAGCGGTGTTCAGGGCCGTCGCGGTGTCGGACGTGCGGTAGTCGCTTTGGAACGGAAGAATCAAGTATCCGGGGTTGTTGTTGTACGAGGTGGTGGAAGGGTTCGACGTCGGACACGTGTAATCTTTCGACGCCGTCGGCGCCTGGATGGGCGGGTTGTCCAAGGCTGAGGTCTGGGAGGGTGTCAGCCCTGGGAACACCATCAGGCCGATCTCATCCACCGGGCTTGATACATTGCCACTGGTGGCTGCGGGACAGGTCGCCAGGCTGACAGAGCAGGGATCGAGCTCGCCCAGCAGCGTGCGGATGCCGCCCAGCGCGCACTGCTCCTGTGTGAGATTGTTGCAGTAAGTGTCTTTGGTATTCATCGACGCCGTGGTGTCGAGCACCAGCATCACACTGTAGGCGCTGCCCGAGCCGCCCTTGGCGCTTGCAGTGGCGGTGGCCGAAAGGGCGACGGAATTGACTCCAAATATTTTGGCGAAGAACGTCCCCACGGTGGCGGTTTCCGTCACCTGGATCGCGTTGGCCGCCGTCTGGCTGCCGTACACGCTGCAAGGGGGAAGCCCGAGTCCGGTGGACGTCAGGCACTTCAAAGTCGGCGTCACCAAAACGCTCTGTAGGTTCGGATAGTTGTTCAGTTCCCCGGAGGCGGCGCTGTACTGAGTCGCTACGCTGGTTGCGTCGCCGTTGGGAATTGCAGCGCCTCCCGCCAACGCTGCCGCGTCGGTAGCCGCAATGAGCTGCTGACGGGATAGATAAAGAGCGCCGATATCAACCACGAAGGCTGCCGTTGAGAGCAGACCGACGATGGTAAGCACCATCAGGACCAGAGCCTGACCGCCCTGACTCTCGCGCGACAGGCGGGCCCGCAATTCACTCGCTCGGCTCATTGCACCACCTCCGAGACCTTGGCCGTGAGGGTGCAGCCCGAAGCCGGGTTGAATCCGAAGAACTGAAGGTTGCAAGGGTAGGTCACCGTTAGCTGCGCCGTCTGGCCCGACACCAGATTTCCAGCGGCCCCCGTGGTGGTGCTGCTGCTGCTGCATGAGGTCCCGCTGTAGGATGTACCGTTCAGCGTGTACGAGAAGGTGAGGCTGCTTTGCGTGAGGTTGGGCGCGGCTGAATAGAACGCTTGCACCACCGTGTTGCAGGGATCCGTGGTCTGCCCCCGGCTGATGGAAAGCTGCTGCGCGCTGATGTCGGTGGCATTGGTCAGCACCAGATAGTTGTTGAGTGCAATCCCAAAGACGATCACGCCGAACACGAGGGTGAAGAGCACCGGCATCACGAAGGCGAACTCAATAATCGCCTGGCCTTTTTCCCCGCGGGCACGGGCGCCGATCCGTTTGGCCTTCGACACGGCCTTCAGGCGCACCGCCGCCGGTGCCGCGTGCCACCACTGTTTGAGCGGGCTCATCATGTGTCGGGTTTGGGTGTTACTCATGGTTCGCTTCGTCTCGGATTGCGAAGAAGAACTCACTACTGTGAGATCACCGAGAACCCCCCCTGCGCGTCTTGTGATCTTTCGAACGCCCTGGAGGCCTCCGCCACGACTCGTAGGTCGGCAGTGCCTCAACCAGGTTCTGTATTGTCCATCGGCGTATTAGAAGGTTGGCTTGAGATGAATCTTGGTGAGTCTAACCGCTAGGCGGGAAACCTACCGAGGCAACCGAGATGTCAGGTCGCGGCTGGCAGGAACCCAGGTGGCGCAGAGGTGGGCGCAGTTTGCCCTCCTCCGCGGCTGTTCGGGGATTATGATCGCGCACCCGTCGCGACTCCGGCGCCGGGCCGTGGTCCAGCGTGCGCGATTACCAGGAAACGTAGGCGAGGCGCCCGCGACAGCGAGCGGATTAGCACAATCAACCGCGTCTCACTGCTCGCCGATGAGCGCACACGCCTTTGAGGCGCCCATGATCTTTACGAAAAGCCGCAGAGGAACGCAAACTCCGCGCACCTCTGCGCTGCACTCGCTTGATAAGGCGCGCACATGCAAACTGGACACGTATGCGCCACCCGCGTTCGTCGCAAGCGGCGCTGAATCATGACCACCACGCACCACACTCGCCGCCCGCGGGGATCAACTGATGCCGACGCTCGTCACTGCAGCGAGCTTCCGGAGTTGGGCATCGTCGGTAATCAGAGTAGCGTCGGCTCTCAAGAGCGGTTGCGGCGATGATGGCGTCGGGAAGCTTGAGCTTGTGCTGCTGACGCAAGTTCACACCGCGCTGGCCCGAGCTAAACTGAGCATGTGCGCGAAGCCATTATTACGGCGAGAAACATGTTCACTTCCTCACGGCCAACATTGACCGCCGCGCTCGCATTTTCGACTCGGATCGGTTCAAGCTTAAACCTGTCCTGAGCGCAGCGAACGGATTTACCCAAACTCTC
>DATJYK010000311.1:0-2043 GCA_035578005.1 Terriglobia bacterium | reverse complement strand
ACCGTCTTCAGTTTTTGCAAGCCGCCGCCAAATGGCAAGAGGCGATGATCCATTGGCAGGATCGCCCCTCCTTGAGCTTCGCGCTGATGGCCGTCAGCTGTGAAGCATTGAAGCCATCAGATGCTGATCGGCGAAACAACTGCTACGACGTTATCGAGGCATTGCTCGGAAAGGCCGTTGCGGACGGGCTGCGGCAGAACCGCTGGCCGGCACAACACGTGCGCAACACGCATCTGCATATCGGCGAGTTCCACGGTTCCGAACTGATGATGGCGAACTTCATGCGGACCTACGAAGACCCGAGCTTTCGAGAAGCCCACCGCACAATGGCTCAGGTTACGCCCGCCGCGATTGTCGAATGGCTCCAGCGGCGCGGCACGTTCAAGATGCCTACTGTTGCAAAACCTTGGACCTTGCGCCGGTGGCTCCGGAGTAACCGTGCCATCACACTCGGCTTGGTCTTCGTGGCCGGGCTAGAGCAGACTCCGATCAACCCGTATCGTACCCGCAGGCCCCAAAATAGTTGGCGCATTCCGCGGGTTTGAAGATGTCGGCGCAGGCGTCGAGGGCGATCAGCAGGCCGGCGACGGTTCGTTCGGCGAGTTTGCGCAGGAACGCCTTCAATTTGGAATAGGCCTTTTCGATCGGGTTCATGTCGGGGCTGTAGGGCGGCAAATATCGCAGTTCGGCTCCGGCCGCCCTTATGAGTTGCTCAACCCTGGGTCCCTTGTGGCTGGACAGATTGTCCATGACGACGATGTCGCCTTTCGAGAGGGAGGGAACCAGACATGTTTCCACCCAGTCCTCGAACAAGGCCGCGTTGATCGGCCGACCGAAGGCCTTCGGCGCCACGAGGCCGCGCAGGCGCAGGCCGGCGACGAGGGTCACCGTCTTGTAGTGGCCGTGCGGAATCGCGGCGCGCAGCCTTCGGCCACGCCGGCAGCGGCCGCCTTTGCGCGCCATATTCGTCGAGGCCCAGGTCTCGTCGATGAACACAAGGCGGGTCGGATCGAGATCGAGTTGCCCGGCGAACCAGGCGCGGCGCTGTCTCAGGACGTCCGAGCGTTGCTGCTCCGCGGCGTGCGCGGACTTTTTTTAAACGTGATCTCATGGCGATCGAAAAAGCGCCAAAGCACCGATGACGAGAACCGCTCGCCGCAATTGGCGATCAAGCGTTCCTGGATTTCCAAGAGCGTCATGTCCGGCCGGCGGCCAATGAGACCGAGCAGATAGTCGCGATGGGCCTCGATGCGGCCCGAACGGCGATCTCCCCCCGTCGGCGCCGGCGAGACCTCGCCCGTTAATTTGAAGCGCGCCACCCAGCGCACGGCGCTCGCGATGCTCACGCCAAAACGCCTGGCGGCCGCGTTGCGCGACATGCCGCCGCCCACCACCGCCCCCACAACGCGCTCGCGAAGATCGTCGGAAAGCGCCATCCCCCGCCGCCTCCTTCGAACGGCGGCAATCTTCAACCAGATCAGAGCCGATTCGGGAATCCCTCCGACGATTCTGTCCGCTCGGAAACCGCTCTAAGCCGAGGCCTGCCCGCTTCTTTCGCGGCGCCCAGTCTCGCTTCGTCCGGCGATGGCGACCGACGACGGCGGCGGCCAGTGGCGGCGGCGACAGCCGATATTTTTTTCGCTCGAATTCCGGCGCAATCCCTTGGAAAGGCTCAATCCCGGCGCGGACTTTAGCCATAACTGCGCATGTTTTTCCCCCCACTTGCGCATCTTTTTCCTCTCCCGGGAAAGCAAGGGAAAGGATGACCCTATCGAGAAGGAGGGACGAAGGTCAGGCTGGGTCCGCACCCGCCGCCCACGGCCGCGGGAGCCGACTATTTCTTGCAGGCGGAAGACGGCAGAATCTCGAGTTTCCGCAACCGCGCGTTTAGCGCGAACGATCCGTAGTCGAGCTTGAGGCTCCCCGACACGCCGTTCTCAAAGAGCTGGAAAGAGAGCGTGTATTCGGGCGTCGTATCCTTGGACGCCTCGTTGAAATAGGAGACCACGACCGGCCATCGGCGCGCGCCCTCAAGCTCGCTCG
>DATJYK010000310.1:0-14193 GCA_035578005.1 Terriglobia bacterium | reverse complement strand
CTACAAGCTAGACTAGGAAATCAAGGACTTTTTCGAGTGCGAAAATAGGATGACATTGCCGACAGCCCGAGATAGGCTCAGAACCGTCCACCAAAGGGCACAAAGTCGATTCTGAACGAGGTACATTCCGAAACGGCTGGGAAGAGAAGAGTCGGGAATCCCGGCCCTTGCGTGCGCCGCGAAAGAGCAGACAGACCACATGAGCGATAGTCCCGTCAACGAGAGATCGGGTACCGGCGCCAGGCTGATTATCGTGTGCGGCTTGCCGGGCTCTGGCAAAACCACACACGCCAAGTTGCTCGAGGAAAGGTTGGGTGCGATTCGGTTTTCAGCCGACGAATGGATGGATGCTCTTTCGCTGAACCTGTACGACGAGGTAAAGTGCCAGAAGATCGAGGCCCTACAATGGAGGCTCGGTGAAAGGCTCCTCGCGCTCGGCGTTGCCATAATCGTTGAATGGGGCACTTGGGGAAGGTCCGAGCGAGATACGCTACGGCTTGGAGCCCGAGCCGCCGGTGCTGCCGTCGAACTGCACTATCTCTCGGCGCCTGCCGATGTTCTGTTCGACAGGGTTCAACGCCGGGGCATGGAGAGTCCGCCGATACAACGGGATCAATTGTTGCAATGGGTGGAGAAATTTCAAGTGCCGACACCCGACGAGATGGCACTCTTTGACGAGTCCTACACGTTGGCAACCCCGACCACTGAGGGTTGAGAGTCTGGCTTTCAGCTCACGCCGGCACAGCCGGGTAGGAAGCACGAGTCATTCAAACGATGAATCGATTCGGCAACTCCATCGCGTTTCACTTCGATGATTCGCCGCGCCGCGGCTGGCGTCCGGCCATTTTCCTCGACCGCGATGGGGTTATCAACCAGCGCGTGGTAGGCGGATATGTGACAACCTGGAACGGGTTCCGATTTCTCGACGGCGTGGTTCCGGCGCTTCGCGGGCTGAGCCGCTTTGAACTGCCATTGATTGTGGTTTCAAATCAAGCCGGAGTGGGCAAGAGGTTGATGAGCCGCGCGGCCCTTGGCCGCATTACCGAACGCTTCGTATCCCATCTCACTCGCGCAGGAGCGCCCATCACGGCTGCCTACTACTGCCCTCATGCTCCTGACGCTGGGTGCCAGTGCCGCAAGCCACGTCCAGGCTTGCTGCTTCGGGCGGCGCGTGACTGGAGGATTAACCTAAGCCGCAGCATCCTGATTGGCGACTCGCCGAGCGACGTCGAAGCGGCGCGTGCCGCCGGATGCCGGAGCATCCTATTCGACCCCCAAGATGAGTTTTCCGCGTACCGGCAGCCGCACGGTGGCAACGAGGTGGTCCCGCGTGTGGTGGTAGTACGGACGATCTCCGAGGTGGTGGTGCAGGCAACTGCGTTGCTGGAAAGATATTTGCCAGGGCCAGACACGCCCCACACGCGCCTCGTGCGGGACTTGTGACAGTAACCTCCGGAGCGGTGGCGGCGTCGAACGCTGTTGATGGTGGGAAGGCTTCGACAGCCGGAAAGGCAGTTACGGCGCGTCATCATAGCGATCGATATGGAACTGCATTCCTCGCTTGCGTTTCCAATCACGCAGGCCCATAATAAACGGAGTTTCGGGACGGGAGTGTCCTTCGCCGCGGCACAGGCTGAGCGGGGAAGGGCCGTGAGCCTAACCTCAACCGGTCTGGGGCGGAAAGCTGGAGCCGTGCGCGTGAAAATTGTAACGATCTTCGCAGCTTTGGTCTTCGCCGGAAGCTTTGGCCTGCCGTCACCCGTGCGGGCGGGTACGCCGGAAAGCCGACCCACGGTTACCTCCGCGATGGACTCGTCATCGCTTCTCACCGTGCCTGCCGAAACTGAGGCCAGCATTGTGCTTCTCTCCGGCATTCACACCAAGATCACCCAGGTGCACGATGCGGTGGAGGGTCAGCTCCTTCGCCCCGTTTACGTTGGCGACCAACTCGCGCTGCCTCAGGGAACGCTGCTTTACGGGCGCGTCACGAATGTGCGCGCCGCAGGCCGGATGCATCGGCCCGCCGAAATCGGATTCCGCTTCGATGAGGTATCCTTACCCAGCGGCGAGATCGAACCGGTAACGGCTCGTCTGGCAGCGCTTGAGAACCCGGGTCTGATGAGGCTGGACCGCGAAGGCGATCTGAAAGGCGGGCGGCAGTTCTCCTGGCATTTCATGACGGGCGCCTTGATCGGCGCGGGCGGCCTTGCCGTGATTCCCAAAGTCGCTGGGGCGGCCGCGGCGGCTTCAGCCGGGTCTATCGCAGCCGCCGGCATCGTGGGCTGCCTGGTGCTGATTCCTCACGGGCCGGAGGTTCATCTGCCACCTGACACACACTGCCGCGTGCGATTCGACTACTCCTTCACGGTGCGCGCTCAGTCCTGAGCCAGAGACCCGCTGATCCGCCAGATTGATCCCTTATCTGACCTTCCTACACTGGTGCCGCGCTGCAGGCGCGGCTTGGGGTGTGTTCCCGGCTACACCATGGATCAACTGATCCTGCATAACGACAGCATCGTGCCGCTTGCCGATACGCGCCTTTCGCCTGGGCAATCGGGTTTGCTTTCAGGTTTGGGAGTTTTCACGACGCTGCGGGTCTATCGAGGCCAGCCCTTTCAATTCCATCACCACTGGCAGCGCATGAGTCGGGACGCCGGTCGGCTGGGAGTCAATCTCAGCGACTTCACTGAAGCGACCGTGCGAGACGCGATCGTTCGGCTTGCAAGCGCCAACCAACGCGTGGAAGGCATGGGACGAGTGTGGTTTGTGCGCAACGACGGCGGGCTGTGGTCTGACGGCATCAAGCGGCGGCCGACTGACTTGCTGGTGTTCACAAGGGAACTGGTTCCGTGGCCGGAGTCGCACCGTCTGCTCCTGCAGGAAAATGCGGTGTTTTCGGCTGGCGTGCTGTCGGGCGCCAAGATGCTCTCCTGGGCGCAGAACGCCTTGCTGCTCGAGCGCGCCCGTGCGCAGGGCTTTGATGATGCTCTCCTCCTGAATGAACGAGGCGAGCTTGCCGAGTGTACTTCGGCCAATATCTTCGTGGTTGGCGGCGGCGCCGTGCTGACGCCGCCGCTCTCGTCGGGCTGCCTTCCGGGTGTGACGCGCGAGGTGCTATTCGAAATCGCTTGTGCGGCCGGCGTTGAGCTTCGGGAGGGGAATCTCACGCCCGACGACCTCTCAGTCGCCGATGAGGTGTTCATCAGCTCGACCACGCGTGAGGTGGCCGCGGTGAGTTTTGTGAGCCCGCAATGGACTTACGCTGCGCCTGGCGCAATCACGCAGAAATTGGAGACTGCATTCCGGCGGTACGTTAACGAAGCCCTGGAAAGGCCCTAACCACTTGCTGGGCGGACCCGGCAAGTGTGGGCCTTCAGTTTCGCAGGCCAGTGCAGCGGCGGAAAAGCTGATCCAGAAGATCCAAAGCGAGATCTGTCTCCTCGCGGGTAATGGTGAACGACGGCGAGAGCGTGAAGACGTTCTTGAAATAGCCTCCGACGTCGAGAACCAATCCGTAGCGGCGAGGGCCCACCTCCAGATCGCCTTTCAAGCCCTCGGCAAAAATGCGGTCCGTCAGCTCACGGTTTGGAGTGAATCCATCTTCGCGGCACACTTCAATGCGCAAAGCGAGTCCGATGCCGTCGACTTGACCGATGATTCCTGGGTATCGATTCTGCAGCTCTCGTAGACCCGCGAGGAAGTATGCGCCTTTGTCGTTGACTAACTCGCCGTAATCTTCCTCTTCCAGCATCTTCAAGGTTTCGAGCGCCACTGCCGTGCCCAGCGTATTCGATGAGAAGGTCGAGTGCGTCGAACCCGGCGGAAACATGTCAGGCGTGATCAAATCTTCACGCGCCCATAGGCCTGAAATCGGGTTCAAGCCATTGGTGAGAGCCTTGCCGAAAACGATGATGTCCGGCGTAATTCCCAGGTTTTCGATGGCCCAGAATTTTCCGGTCCGATAGAAGCCCATCTGGATCTCGTCATCCACGATCAGCACCTTGTGCCGGTCGCAGGTGGCGCGAAGCCGCGTGAAATACTCGCGCGGCGGAATCACATATCCGCCGGTTCCTTGCACGGCCTCGATATAAAACGCGCCGTATTCGCAGGCAGCGGCTTTCGAGTCCCACACAGAGTAGTACTCGCTGTCGAACAATTGGGAAAACTGGCTCTGACAGTAAATGTCGCAGCTCGCGAGCTTGAGGCCGTAGGGACAACGATAGCAATACGGATAGAACACGAATTGCGCGCGGTCGCCGAAATGCCCGTAGCGCCGCCGGTAGCGATAGCTGGAAGTGATGGCGGAAGCGCCCAACGTGCGTCCGTGATAACCTCCGGTGAAGGCAAACATCAGATTCTTGCCGGTGTAATTGCGGACCAGCTTCAGTGAGTCCTCAATGGCCTGTGAACCGCCCACGTTGAAGTGAACGCGGCCTTTCACGCCGAAACGCTTCTCGCAGTACTGTGCGATGCGCGCCGCCACTTCTACTTTCTCGGCGTGCAAATACTGACAGGCGAGCTGCGGCAGCCGATCAACCTGGCGCTTGAGGGCTTCGTTCAGCCGCGGATTCTTGTAGCCGAAGCTGGCGGCCGAATACCACATCTGCAAGTCGAGATAAGGTGTGCCCTCCTCGTCGAAGAGGTACGAGCCCTCGCAGTTTACAAACACCTTGGGGGGCTCGAGGTAATGGACCGTGTCGCCAAACGAGCAATAGCGGCGCTCCAACTCGAGCAGTTCGGCGGTTCGAGTGGTGCTGAAGGTTGACAAACTTTAATCTCCGTGAGTCCAAGTATGAGCTATCTAGGTAGCCTAATATCGGCTACTCATCCAACGCTCCGATCAGCGCGGGCTGCTGCCGGGTGCGATCAGCCGGGACGCCCGCATCTGTTCCCACCCGTAGCTGCAGGTCGCTCTTGATGTCGGCAAATGTCGAGAAAGGCGTGGCGCCGATGCTGCGATCGCGGCAATAGGCCAACAACTTGTCTTTGGCGAACACGACATCGGCCGTCTCAACCGCGAAACGATCCGAGAGTCCATCTCCGATGAAGATCACAGGCGAATGGCCGGCATCCAGACGCCGGATGACTTCGGGCTTGCACGTGGCGCAGCCGTGAGCGCAAGGCGCGGGGCCATGAGGAAAATCAACCTTCACCCTTGTCCCTTCGACGCGCATCGAGCTGGCAAATAAATGGGAACCGTTCAGTAACTCGCCCTCGGCGCCACAGCGGCGCAGGATGCGGCGAATGACGTAGTCAAAGCCGTCACTGACCACGTAGAAGGGAAGGCGCTGTTCACGCGTCCAGCGCAGAAATGCTGCAAAACCAGGATCCAGCGGAACCGAATCAATGAGCGCGTTGAGATCGTTGGCCGACGCTCGCACCAGCGCCATTTGCCGGCGCAGGCATTCCCGTGAGCCGATTCGCCCCGCCAGCCATTCCTCTTCGACGTTCTGCCACTCAGGCTCGGCAAACTCATTCAGCATCGCGTCGGTGACGTCCACCTGAGCGATAGTGCCGTCGAAATCGGAGAAAATGATAGGTCTCATGCAGTTTAATAGAAGGAGTCAGGGGCCATCGGGTGATCGAGCCATCCGGTGATTTCAGGAACGAAACGATCCGATGGCTGCGGTTGCCAGCCCATTGCCACCTTACAGATAGTCTTGCGCGTAGCCCGATTACTCAATCGCCGATCACCCGATGGCTCGATGGCTCGATGACCCGATCACCGATCCTTCCTGACCCCTGACTACGCACCCCTCTCATCCACTAGGCGGCGAGCCTTGCGGGCACCGCCCAGCGTCCCGAGCGGCAGGTAGCAGAACTTTAGCTCGTACATCCCGCAGAGATGGTTGGCCCAGACGTCGGGGAAACGCGCTTCCAAGTTGTGGCGCACGTGCTGTTCGATCAGTTCGGGACCCGCGCCGTTGCTAAGTTCGAGACGGAACTCCAGAACGTCTCGCAGCCCTTGCTGACGTACGGCCACCTGCCACTGCGAGGAAATGCCGTCAACGTCGTGAAGAATGCGCTCGAAAATCTCCGGGTGCATATTCCCGGCGCCCATCACCACCATCTCGTCACGCCGTCCGCGCAGGGGCTCGATGCGGCGGAGCGTCACACCACACGGGCAGCGCTCGGGCGCAAGACGCGTCACATCCCGCATGCGATAGCGAATCAACGGCTGGGTGCGGCGTGCGAGCGTGGTCATCACCAGCTCGCCGTAGCCCTGCTCGTCTTGGTCGACGATTTCAAAGAGGAAGTCGAGCTCATCCAGGTGATAACCCTGCCGCCGCTCGCATTCCATTCCCACCCCGCCACCCGCCTCGGTTGAGCCATAACCCAGGACGATCGGGGCGCCCCAGACGTCCTGCACATAACGGCGGTAAACATTCGTCATGCGGTCGCCTGCGGCGATGATGAGCTTCAGCGGATAAGTTCCTTCTTTCTGGGCGATCTCCGACAAGCTCACAAGCCAAGTGGGATCCGCCGCAATCACGTTGTAGCGATAAAGCGGCAGGCGGTTGTAAAGCTCACGCGGCTGTGGCTTACCGATGGCCGAACAGAATACGCCGAGCATCCGGCAGGCCAGGAAAGTGACCCACCCTGAAATCCAGTAACCGCCGTCGAAGGTACACACCACGCGATCACCCGGCCGCACGCCGTTCTTATAAAGCGCCGCGGCTTCGTGGCGAGCCGACTGATGCAGCTCGTCGTACCCGAAGTAGACGCGCTTGGGCGCACCGGAAGTCCCGGTGGTCTCGAAGACGGCGTCGGGGGGCCGGCACAGGAATTCCTCCGCCGGCAGGCTGAGCAAGTCCTCAGGCGTGGTAAAGATGTCGCCCAGGTCTTCCGGGCGCCGCACCCGTGCTGGGTCAATCCCCTTTTCGGCGAGCTTGCGAGCAAAGAAGCGCTGCCGGGCGGCCGCGTAACGCACCACTTGGCCGAAAGCGTCCATTTGCAGGCGCTTGATCAGACCCGCTGGCATCGATTGGCCCCAGCGCGTCAGTGAGGGAATCGAATCTCCCACCACCCACCGTTCCAGGCCTGCATGGATGGATCTCAGCATTGGATCATTACTCTGTGTCGCGGCCCAGGGCGCCCGGCATTACATCACGTAGGCGCTGTCGCCCGAACGCGGTGGCGGGATAGCAACCAAGTCCATATACCCCGTCTTTTCCATCAGCGCGCGAGCAACCTGCGCGATCGCGTGAGCGGCATCAGGCCGAGCCATCTCCCGATGCCGTTTCACCATCCGGGCTCGACGCGCCGGGTTGGTCAGCACCGCCGACGCCAGCTTTGGAATCTCAGCCACAGACGAGGCGTAGACGGCGGCTTCTCGCTCCACAAGATAGCGTACGTGACGCTCCTCGGGTCCGGGAATCGGTTCGGTCACAAGCAGCGGGACGCCGGCCGCCAGCGCTTCGGCCACCGTAACCCCCCCGGGCTTGGTCACCAGCAGATCGGCTGAAGCCATGAGTTCCGTCACCCGGTTGGTCCATCCAAACACATGGAGATCGAGCGCCACGTGGCCGCGCAAACGTTCAAGCCGGCGGCGCATCGCCCGGTTGTGGCCAGCGATGGCAATGACCTGGAGGGGCAGGTCGCACCGTTCCAGGCTGCGAACAATCTCATCGAGCGGCGCTGGCCCCATGCCGCCCCCCATCACCAAGACAACGGGCTTGCGATGGATCAATCCGAGTGAGCGCAGCACTTCCGCGCGGTCCATGCGAAGCGCGAAGCCCGGGTCAATGGGAACGCCTGAGATCAAAATTCGCTGTGCCAACGCGCCCCACGAAATAAGCTGTGCGCGTGCCTCTTCGCTGCCTACGCAATAGTAATCGACCTCCGTCTGCACCCAAGGAGGCTCCGCATGGTAGTCGGTCTGCACGGCCAGCAACGGGGCATCAAACCAGCCTTCGCGTTTGCCGAGCGCAGCAATCTCAACGGCGCCGATTTCGGTGGCGATCACCAACTCCGGAGAGAAAGCGCGAAAACGCTCGAGCACTTTGATGCAACCCCGGCGAAAAACCCAGTGGGGGGCGGTGGAGCGATGCAGCTTACGGCTTCGCCGCTCAAACAGGTTTCGCCAGGCGCCCGGTGCGTGTCGAAGCATCCACCAGTAGGAGCCGACATATACCCACTGAAACCAGCCGCGCGCCAAGTCAACGGCGTCTACCAGCAGGATCTCGAGGTCGTCGCCTCCGTCCCGCAACGCGCTTTCAATCACAGACGACGCCCTGAGGTGGCCGGAGCCGACACTCAGCGTTAGAATGGCGACTCGCCTTTTCATCATTTGAATCCCGCAGAATCGATCAACATCGCCCAGCCTCGCGCTTCGCGCGGCCCTTTCAGCAACGGCACGAGGGATTATTCAAAACATCCCCCTGCGAGCCGTTTCGGCTCTTATTCAAAACGCCGAAACAACAGCACAGCGTTGAGGCCCCCGAATGCGAAGGAGTTCGAGATGGCGGCGCGAATAGGAATCTCACGCGCCTGATTCGGGACATAGTCCAAATCGCATTCGGGATCGGGTACAGTGTAATTCGCCGTCGGAGGAACCACCCCGTTTTGTACGGCCAAGACGGTACCGGCTGCCTCCAGAGCTGCCGTGGCGCCCATGGCGTGGCCATGCATTGACTTGGTGGAGCTTATGGCCACCTTACGCGCGTGATCGCCGAACGCATTCTTGATCACCTGCGTTTCCGTGGCGTCATTAAGGCGAGTTCCGGTGCCGTGCGCGTTAATGTAGTCCACATCCTCCGGGCTGAGGCCGCCCTCATTGAGCGCCATTCGGATCGCCCGCGTCGGGCCGTCAATGGTGGGCTGGGTAATATGCCCAGCATCCGAACTAAGCCCGTAGCCGGCGAGTTCGGCGCAAATCGTGGCGCCGCGTTGGCGAGCGTGTTCCAGCTCCTCAAGAACCAGCACCGCGGCGCCCTCACCTAACACTAATCCCTCCCGATCGCCGGAAAACGGGCGGCACGCACGGCTGGCGTCGCCATTGCCTGTCGCCATCACGCGGACCGACTCCCAGAACCGCATGATCCCGAAGGTGATCGGAGACTCACTTCCGCCCGCCAGCATGACATCAGCCAGATTGAACTTAATGTACTGGAACGCCGTGCCAATCGCATGACCGGACGACGAGCAAGCCGTCGAAGTGGCCAGTGAAGGCCCCTGGGCACCGAATTCCATACAGATCTGCGACGCCGCGGCGTTGTGCATACTCTTTGGGATGGTGAAAGGATGCACTCGAGTGGCGCCTTTAGCGAAAAGACTGCAATAACCCACTTCGTAGGTCTGCGCGCCGCCCATGCCTGAACCCATTACAACCCCAAAGCGCGGCTGCTGCTCTTCCGGCACTTCGAGTCCACTGGCTGCCACCGCCTGGCGGGCGGCAACGAGTCCAAACTCGGTGAAGCGGTCAAGAAGATCCAGCCGCTTGTTCGGGAAGTGGTCCGCGGGACAATAGTCAGGGACCTCGGCCGCGATCTGAACACTCAACGCGGAAGGGTCAAACTGGGAGATGCGGCGGATACCGGAGCGGCCTTGCACCAGGTTAGTGAAGAAGGTGTTGGGGTCTTTGCCTGTAGCGGCAATAACCCCCAAGCCGGTTACAACAACTCTGCGCACCGTCGGCCTCAAAATCGGAAAAGTTTAGTTGGTGGTTACGGCCTGGGCATCACTCTTGGCCATCGCAACCAGGTCAGAGATGTCTCCGCCTTCGAGCACGCGAGTCAGGCTATCAACCACTTGTCGTACTCCTCGCATGTTCTGTGCCACGGAATCAGGAATATCAATCTTGAACTCTTCCTCAAGAGCGAAGAGGATATTGACTCCGTCGAGCGAATCAATTCCAAGCTCTTGGAAAGTTGAATCGAGTGTGATGGCGTCGGGGTCAAGGTGCTGTTCCCGAGCAATGATTTCAATTACTTTCGGTGTCACATCCATAATGGTCTCCTCTTGGTTGCTGATTCCGAAGCCCGACAGATCTTAGTGTGTGATGCTCATCGACTTCCTAACCGCAACGTCACTGACTGCATCCAGCAATTGGGTTAAGCGGAAGGGCTTGTCCAGTAGCGCACACGCGCCCAACTCCAGAGCCTGCTGTCTCTCGCTGCCTGTCATAAACGACGACATCAGGATGAACCGTTCTGGTTGGTTTCGACGGCGCAGGTCCCGGAACAAATCCAGCCCGCTCCCATTCGGCATGCGAAGGTCCGCGATAACGATGTCGTAACCGCCGTTACGCGCGAGCTCGTCGCGCGCGGCGGAGCCATCTTCCACAGCGGCAACCACGTAGCCGTTTGAGGCTAACACTTCGCTGAGGAGGTCCCGGCTACCCTGGTCGTCGTCAACAATCAGGATCTTGGTCACGGCCACTTGCACACCTTTCCCACCCACGGGAAGCAGCAAAACACCTTCCAAACTGTCGAGATTGCGCTAAGTTACTGGCCTGGGATCAATTGCGGCAAGGTTGCCGACTTGGGAGTAGTTTTGCTTTGCGCGGAGTGTAAAGTTTGTGCACACAATTCGGACCAGAACCATGGCATGCGAGGCGTGTCGTGTAAACTAATTGCTAACCGTTTGGGGGTGGCGGAAAAATCCACGCTTGCGGCCTCTGCCCGAGCACGCATGATACTCACCTTTGGGTACGCTCCCTATTGCTGAAAAACATCATTCTCAATCTTTTGATTGCAATTCAAACAGTTGTTTGATGCTGTTTTAGGTCAAAATGTAAACATACTTCACACTTTCGGGAAAACTACGCCGGTTGTAAGTGCTTTAGAATGAGAAAAGCGACGTGTGGAAAGTGGCGCTCGCGCCAACGGCAGCAGCAGAGACCCGATAAGTATCTAATGTTCATAAGTTTACCACGAATTCGCGGGTGGCGATGACATCGCCTTATGTCGTTGTCACCCGCGGAAAGCAAGGTGGGATGATCCTCGCTAGAGTTGACCACGGTGAGCCAGCGCAGGGTACACGTTCAACCTTCGGTTTTTCAAGTTTCTGGAAGGCGCGTTGGGCCGACGAGACCGCTCCTTTGCTTTGATGCCTTCACCCAAGTGCGGCTCGCCAACGTAAACAGTGGGCGAATGGAATTGCGCGAAGCGCTCTGGAGTGCGGTAGCTTGCTACCGCTTTTCCTCCGGCCAGCTTGCTGGCCGTACACGGGCTGGCCCGTGCCAGGTGGCATGGCCATCTTGGCCATGTCAATGATGTGTAACCCTGAAGCCGCGAGCAAGCTCGCTGGACAAGAGCGGCAGCAAGCTGCCGCACTCCAAAGCTTCGCACTCCGAAGCTTCGCTCAGAAGCCCTCCAGCATCCGCACGTTGCTGTTGGCGACGCTGGCCATTATGGAGAAGTGGCGGCCGTCCGACAGGATTCTCACTGAAATTGAACGTCAGGCGTTTCTGTGTTAACTCGGCTGCAGGCTGGGAAGGGCGTGAAGGAGGAACCACGCGATCCCAACCAACGCCAACATGATGGCGACCGCCCCGATAGCAGCTTTCCGGTGCTGCTTGACGAGGTTGGCTATGATGACCGAATCCGACGATGGTTCCTGTAGGGGCACATGGCCATGTGCCCCTACGTCGCCATGCCATGTGCCCCTACGTCCGCCTGGTCATGCGCCGCCTTTTGTAGCGGCGGTGTCCCCACCGCCGTCCGGCGGTCCCCTACAGGGTGAACTCCGACCGGCGCTACAGAAGCGGACGGCCCCGAATCCGTGTCGCGCTTCAGGCGCTTCAGGTCAGCGCGCATTTCGGCGGCGACCTGATAGCGCAAGTCACGATCTTTCTCCAAAGCCTTGTTGATGACCTCTTCCAGCTTGGGCGGCAACAGCGGAACCACACTGGTGATGGGCACGGGCTCACGATTCAGAATCGCGTCATGGATGACGGCCGTGGTGGTGCCGTAGAACGCCTGCCGTCCAGTTGCCATCTCGTACAGCACGGCGCCGAAGCTGAAGAGGTCAGTGCGGGGGTCCAGTTCCTCGCCGCGCGCCTGCTCGGGCGGCATGTACGCCACGGTACCCATCGTCACGCCGGGGCTGGTGAGGTGTTCGGGGCCAATGGGAGCCGCGGGCGTGTCTTGGCCTGGGAGCGCGGGCGTCCCGCCCGCCTGGATGAGACTGCGCTGTCCCACACCTGCGGGCGGGACGCCCGCGCTCCCAGCGAGCTTCGCTAGGCCGAAATCCAGGATCTTTGCCTGTCCACGCGCCGTAACGAAAATGTTGGCCGGCTTGATGTCGCGATGAATGATGCCTTTCTGGTGCGCGGCATCCAGAGCATCGGCAATTTGGATCGCCAGGTCGAGCAGCTCGTCCGTGCGTAGGGCCGACCCCTTCGCCGCGCTCAGGGCAGGCTCTTGGGTCGGCCTGGCCGGGGCGAGCCCCGGCCCTACGGCGATGCGCTGCTTGAGGGTCTGCCCTTCGAGATGCTGCATGGCAATGAAGGGCTTGCCTTCGTGGTCACTGATCTCGTAAATCGTGCAGATGTGGGGATGATCCAGCGCCGAAGCCGCCCGCGCTTCGCGCTGAAAACGCTCCAGGGCTTGAGCGTCCGGGGCAAGGCCGTCGGGCAGGAACTTGAGGGCCACGAAGCGGCCAAGCTTGGTGTCCTCGGCCTTGTAGACCACACCCATCCCACCGCCGCCGAGCTTTTCCAGGATGCGGTAATGAGCGACCGTCTGGCCAACCATGTTGGGCACGCTCCCGAGGTTGGCACAAATCGTAATATTCGCCATTTCCAGAGTCAAGGAAACCGGCGGACAGGTGATGGGCCAATAGCCTGTTGCCAGCCTCAAAACAGTCCAATGGTTGACAAAATCATAGGCCAGACTGCACAGCTTAACCCAAGCTTTTCTTACTTTGCAGCAGGCAGGAGAGAGGGAAGGTAACAAAAGGTTACAAATGAGAGCTACTAAACGGTCTTCTAATCGGGAACAGCCTTGCTTAAATCAGTCAGAACCCTCTGCGCCATCGCGACCCATTGCGGATTTAGTTGAGCAGACGCGGTGGATGCTGGGTCTTCAAGGGCTTCCTCGTATCTTTGCCGAAAGCCAGGAACCAACGACTCAGAGGCCACCAGCAAGGCAGCCACGGCGCGGCGAGTTTCGAGAAAAGCTTCGAGGTGATTCTTCAAAACGACGCTCAAATCCAAGTGATTCGCGGGCATGGTCGAGACCTCCAAAATAGGATTTTGGGGATAGAGATTATCGCAGCACTCGCACCTGACACAAGCTACTGCAGAAAATAGCCGATCCTGAACGCTCTGATTTGGTTCGGGACGGAGAAGAGAGCGAAGGTAAAAAAACCAGAAATGAGCACCACAAAAAAAGATGAAAGAAAAGGCTTGACACACGCTCCCAAGCGTTTCATTATAACGCTTGGCAGTGTTATGATACGGATTAAGCACGAAGGCGTAGAGATTGAGTGTGACACCGTGGAGGAAGCAGAAGGCGTGTTGAAGCATATCCGCGAAGAGGGGGCGAAAATGCTGAAGTATGAGGTTCCCGGCTTGATTGCCGACGATCAAGACATAGGGAGCATTATCACTGGCTGGACGCAAGTAAGCCGCTGGAAGGCGGAAACCTTTCAGGAGTTTATAGAGAGTATTGGCGAGTCGCAGGAAACAGCTTTGAGGATGCTGGTTAGAGAGAAGCGCGTTAGCGACGCCGAGCTGAGGGAAGAGTTAGGCGTTGAATCGAACCAGCAGTTAGCAGGGATTTTGAGTGGGATATCGAAGCAAGCCGCAGCGCTAGGAATACCGGCGCGGGCGGTCTTTACGATTGAGAATGAGTTTAAGTCTGGAAAGTCGAGCAAGTCTTACGTCGTCGCCAGAGATTTTCTTGAGATAACCAAAGAAATGAACTGGCCTATCGACTAGAAACGAAGAGGGCTTGACGCTGCTGGTAACAGCGGCAAGCCCTGTAACTTGGAGTCGCAACTTGGACAGAAGCAAGCTCCATTACTATTTATACGCTCGTCCTCCGCCATTTGCAAGGGGCGATTCGCCCCGGGGTACGCGACATAGACGTGGGCTTTTTGGCGTTTCTTTTTTTGTGGCCTTTATCTGTGCGTAGTGTATACTTGCAGATAGAGGAGGTGGCTATGCCTCAAACCCTGCCTGCCCTGGAAGGCGAAAGAACCCGCTTGCTGGAAGACATTTCCAAGCTCGGCGATTTTCGCAGCGGC
>DATJYK010000309.1:0-30114 GCA_035578005.1 Terriglobia bacterium | reverse complement strand
GTTGCAACAACCCAGCCGTGAGAGGGGCATATATGCGCTCGAACAGTTTCAGGAAAACCAGACAGATGGAGTAGCCCTCAGGCCGCAGACGATAGCGCCGGGAGTGGGGAACTTTCTCCACCACGTGTTTGGCCCGTAGCTTGGAGAGATCGTAGCGAAGCGAGGCCAAGCTGTATTGATCCGACGTAACGCCCAGCGCCGCGCACACGTGGGGATAGAGTTCCGGGGTCTTAAAGGTGCTGCCGGCGGCGATGTGAGCGAAGCGTACCAAGGCGTGCATCAAGGCCAGTTGGCGGGGATGATCGAGCTTGAGGCCCGGGATGCGCTTGCCATTCTCCCGAATCGTCGGTTCGGCAAGCTTCCGCAGTTGGCCGCAGGTCAGCAGATCCTTGGCCGTAAGGGAATCAGCGAGTTCCTGCAAACGTTGGGCACTACCGCACTGCAAGAAGGCGTTCGAGCAGGGGCGGAAGGCAATACCGTCCTGGCGCATCCGGTTGGCGAGCCAGTGGTGCTGATTCAGACACACGCGTGGTCACGGGATACCTGAAAGGATAAACCATGGACTACTCGACGCCCATCGATCGGCGGCCGGTCCCCGTTGCGCAACTCGTCCATCAGGTACTTCCGCCCCTCCGGCAAAGAGACCAGAATCGGCTGATAACTTTTTCCCCTGATGCTGGGGGTTTTAGCCCTTGCACGTCGCCGCGATCCCGTGACTCTAATTTCGAGAGCTCATGGTGCACACCTCCTCCCACAGTGGGCCTGGATCTAGTCGCACGAAGGCTTCTGCAAAGGTCGAAAGCGACGTGCCCAGCTTGGGATTCACCTGAGCGGTCAAGAACCCCGGAGCGCTGCGGCGGCCGGGCAAATTGACGTGATTGAGTTCTTTAACCGCGACATTCGCCGGCCGGATGACGACCTGCTGAGCGTGTTTGACGCCGTCGGCAGCCAGATCGGGCTTCGTCGAGCGGCGGCGCGCCGAAGAGGAAGTGAGCCGATACACACTAACCGACCGAGAATGGTTGGGTGACGCTAACCAAAGCAGTGCGCCGCCGCCGAGGGCTTACTCATCTGCCGGCAAGGGCGCTGTGAACGTTCGTGACGCCATCGCGTGTCTTTTCTTGGCCCCGTCCGGCCAGCGGGCACCATCCCGATTAATCAGAATCGCGAATTACGACCACTCTGACCCGAGTCAAACCGCGATAAGCAAATCCCAGGCGGTCTGCGGCGGCGCGCGAAACGTCAATCAGACGACCCCGTATCCAAGGTCCGCGGTCTGTTACTCTAAGGATCACGGAACGCCCGTTGTTCAGATTGGTCACCTTCACTCGCGTTCCCAGCGGCAAAGTGCGGTGCGCCGCGGTTAGTTTCCTGTCGTCGAAAGGCACACCGCTCGCCGTAATGTGCCACTGGAAGCGGGCTCCATACCAGCTTGCGAGCCCGAACTGGATGGTTCTATTGTCCGCCTTGGCTCGAATACCGAACGGGCGTCTCGCCGGTGCTCCTGAGCTTCGAGAAAAGCCCTGAAGAGGGAGAGAGTACAGTATCAGTGCGACCGCCATTCCAGCGGGCCATCTCATCGTGAACGTCTGCTGTTCTACCGGGGTTCACTCGGTCCCTCCAGCGCACCTCCTAGCAATTGTCAGGCCCTCACGTGCAGAAGAGTGCTATCTCCCGTGGCGCCTCAGGCTCTTTTGGAGTGTCACTACGTAATTCACCGGTGATTTTTGCTGAGTCCATGCACTCGTCAATGGGTTTGGACAGCCTTGTGCGAGTGTCCTGCCGAGAAGAATTGCAGCGATCGGTGTAAAAACTATCTACCTGACTCAATGCTGATGGCTGGAGGCAGGCTGCGCAAGCTCTTGACGGGCCGACTCTTCGTTGGTCTACGGGATCTGGAGGGCAGGCTGTGGTCGAATTCGTGCAACGTCGCGCATCGGACTACGCGGAACAGCCCGGGGAGGCAGGTCTGTCTTCGCTTTCGGTTCCGAGTTGAATCACGAACGGGACCCCATGTCGACAAGATTGAAAACGAGAATAGCGCTTCCTCTGAGTGCGCTGTTGCTGGCTATCTCGGCGGCGGCGAGTTCAGTTCAGGGCGCATTTCAAGCGAATCGGGATGGGCATCGGCCGGGGACAATTAAGGCGCCTAGCTCCGAACATCGTTGGGCGGCTCTGGCCATCCTTCGGGTCGGTCACGCGGAACCCGCGGTGACGTGCCTTGCTCAGGAAAGAACGCCGGGCGCCTCCGCCAAAAGGCCTCTGACGCGAGCGCAACTGATGGGCCTGGTCGCGGGCGGAGTGCCGAACTGGCGCGTGGCGGCCTTCGTGAGGGAGCGAGGAATTGCATTCCAGCCCTCTCCCGAGTTTCTTACAGACTTGAAGAGTGTTGGCGCCTCGGACGGGCTTCTGGATAGCGTGCGACTTGCCCAGCGCGATGCCGTCAGCGACAAAGAAGAGGACCACAACACGATGCCGGCACCCACGGACGGATCTGCCCCGCCCGATGAGCTCAAGCGTTTGCAACAAACCGAGAAGCAAGATCGCGCCGCGGAGGTTGTCCGGCCGCACGATCCCAGCGTGCATTTTGCTCTAGCCTACGTGCTGGCGCAGGAAGGTAAGTGGGATGAGGCGGCGGCACAATACGCAGCCGTCATCAGCAGCCAGCCGTCTGACGTCGTCGTTCGCAACAATCTTGGTTTGGCGCTCCGGAAGTCAGGTGACGTTGATGGAGCCATCCGCGAATATCGCCAAGCGCTGGCGATCGACCCTGCATTTTCCGAAACGCACGACAACCTGGGCGTGGCGCTCATGGAGAAGGGTGACGTCGATGGCGCTGTGGCTGAGTTCGGAGAAGCCGTACGTCAGAACCCGAAGAATTCTCAAGCTCACGCCAACCTCGGCGTCATGCTCGAGCGGCGAAAAGACCTCGACGGAGCTATCAACGAATATCGGCAAGCCCTCGGTGTGGGCGGCGGCGAGGAAGTGCAGTTGAACTTGGCCACCGCCCTCGAACTTAAGGGAGACCTCGATGGTGCCATCGCGGAATTTCACCAGACACTGACGACCCACCCAAACGACCCACGCGCCCACGCGGGATTGGCGGGAGCGTTGGAGCGACAGGGTGACCTGACAGGTGCCCTCGAGCAATATGCAATCGCCATGAAACTAGCTCCAGAAGATTCTGCCATCCGCGCAGACTATGAACGACTAGCGAAGGCCTCTTCGACTCAGATGAGACGGAGCTCGGGCGGGTGATTCCGAACGCCCGGTCGAACGCTCAGGCACCATGTAACTTTTACGTAGAGATCTCACAAAGTGGCATACCGGGGTACCGAGCAACTGGATAACCAACTGATGGGAGACAAGGTAGAGAGTTGGCACGAAACATGCTCTTCTAGAAGGGGGGGTTCGGAGGCGGACGGTATGGAAATACGAAGCAACGGTAACATTCGCGCGCGTGTCCTGGCTATCGTGGTACCTGGTCTCCTCGTGCTTTCCATGGCAGGTTGTGCCACCAAGAAGATGGTGCGGCAAAGCGTGGACGCCCTTGAGGCAAAGGTCAACCGGGTGGACCATAAAGTCGACGAGAAGACAGAGCAGAACGCAGACGCGATCAAGGACGTAGACCAGAAGGCCCAAACCGGGATCGCCCAGGCGCAAAAGACCGGCGAGGACGCTGCTCAGCAGGCTTCCAAGGCTGACCAGGCTGCGCAGGGCGCCAACACTCTTGCCCAGCAAGGTGTCACTCAGGCGACTCAGACCCAGCAGACCCTCGAGGGCATGGATAATCCGCAAACGGTGAAGACGGAGACCGTGCTGTTCGGGTTCAACCGCAGCACTTTGACGGACGCGGATAAGGCGACGCTGGACGCGTTGCAGCAGACAGTCGCCAGCCTAAAGTATTACTCCGTGGAAGTCATGGGATACACGGACAAAACCGGACCCGTTGCCTATAATCTGGATTTGAGCCGCAAACGCGCCGATGCGGTGGTGCGCTACCTCACCGAGAATGACAAGGTGCCTCTGGTGAAGGTGCATGTTCTCGGTTACGGTGAAGACTCGCCGGCCGCCGACAATCACTCCAGGGAGGGCCGCAAGGAAAATCGCCGCGTGGAAATCAAGATTCTGGCTCCGGAGCAGCAAGGCACCGCGACCCAATCGAGCGCGAACGCCCCGGCGCCTTCCCCTACAGCCAGTAACCCACAATAGACTTCAACTTGGATTCGCTCGGGCGGGAACGACTCCCGCCCGAGTTCTTGCCCGACGCCCCTTCGACGTCCTTCATATGCGAGTGAGCGTTCGATTGGCGCCGGGCAGAGGACGATTCACGTTTTCGTGATGCCGCTCAGCGGCGGCCTCGCACCCACGGTGAAGCTAGCGATCTTTGACGATGCAAGCTACATTCAGGCCCAAGGCCTCGCAATATGGGCAAAGCGGTGTAGCATGTACTGCTGCAAGTCCTCATCATCACCACAATTACGCTGCTGATCGTGCGCTGGAGCATTGTGGGCCCTCTCGCCAAAACAGCTCAGTGGCTGCGCGAGGTAAGAGCGGGACGGAAAATCTCAGCCTTCGGACATCGTGACGGGTGATTTTATGGGGCCCCTGTCCCATAAGGTAGTCAATATGGCTCGCATTCTGGTGGTAGCTCGTGCCGTCGCCGAAGAAAGAAGCCCGGTTGCGAGAAGCCGGCGAATCGCTGGCGAGCCGAAGATATCCTCTTGACCCCTGGCTCGTGGTCGCCAGGCTCCTGCAGGTTTTCATATTCATAGGGACGTTCCTTGCCGTAGGGAGCGCCACTGCGTCTTTTTTACACAACGTTCACGCAGTCCTACTCGAGTCAACAGGCATCAATCCGGGCCGCTAATTCGCTACTGCTCAATGGCTTAGCAACTCACTCCTTAACAATGGCCGCCGGCTTGCACCAATTCTGCCAGGAAGGGCACAGCACCGCCGGCCAAAAAGTGCCCTTCCGGAGGCTACAGGGTCCTTATCGATGACGGACTGAGAGGAGGACATATGCTTTACTACGCGGTCGTGTTTCTGATCGTCGCGGTCATCGCAGGTTTGCTGGGCTTTGGCGCTATTGCCTTTGCCGCTGCTGGAATCGCGAAGATACTCTTTTTCATTTTTCTGATTCTTTTTCTGGTCAGCCTGGTTCGCCATATGTCGACTCGCGTCTGAAGTCGCGGGACTTGGGCGGCGAGGCACTTGGCCGGTATGAGGAGACCAACCCCGATTTAGGAGGAAGACGACATGAAGCAAAGCACAAGAGATCAAGTCGAAGGCAAGTTCCACGAGGTGAAGGGCAAGGTGAAAGAGAAAGCGGGTAGAGCGGGCAACGATCCCAATTTAGAAGCCGAAGGCTCGAACGAGAAAACGGCCGGCAAGATGCAAAAGAAGATTGGGGAGATTGAGAAAGTTCTCGGCAGTTAGGCCGAACCCCTTACTACCACAGAATGGAGAACAAATGAGACGACTTGCATTGACATCTATCTGCCTGGCGCTGAGCGCAGCAACGGTGCTACAGGCTAACACACCTGCGGATCAGTTGCAGAAGGCCACGAACGTACTGAACGAGATCATGCAGGCGCCCGACAAAGGAATTCCGGATGACCTGCTGGCAAAAGCAGTCTGCGTGGGCATCGTTCCCTCGGAGCTGAAGTTTGCCATCGGTTTTGGCGGCTCCTATGGTCGCGGTGTTTTGGTGTGCCGGCACCGTGGAAACGGTTCCTGGGGCGCCCCGTCCATGTTCACCCTGGGTGGGGGAAGCTTTGGTCTTCAACTCGGCGGTAAAGCCACCGACGTGGTGTTCGTGGTGATGAACGCGGCCGGCGCCAAAAAGCTGGTCCAAGATAGTGTGAAGCTGGGCGGCGAGGTGTCGGCCGCGGCCGGGCCCGTGGGCCGTTCCAGCGAGGGTGCCACAGACGCTCAGCTTCACGCTGAGATTCTCAGCTACTCACGCACGCGGGGCCTGTTCGCCGGAGCCTCGCTCGACGGAGCCGTGCTGAAGCAGGATGAGGACGATAACCGCAGGCTGTATGGACGCAGCGTGACTGCGAGGGAGATTCTCATTCAGGGTGAGGTTCGGAGTCCGGCAGCAGCCCACGAGCTCGATAGCACTCTGCACAAGTACTCTCCGAGGGGCGGAGAGCCGTTTACACCGGCGTAGTCTTTGCGGGGCAGAAAGGGCAATGGCGACTAAACGCGACGTCCGGGCGGGCCTTGTGCCCGCCCGCGGACGACCGCGAGGGTCGCTTTCAACGTTTGACAAAGGGCCCACAGAAGTGTGCCAGAGGAAACAACTATGAAATTGACGGTCGTGGTGGGAGTGATTCTTGCTGTGGTTGGGACCTTGATACTCGCGTATCAGGGCTTCACCTACACGACGCGTAAGAAGGTAATCGACATTGGTCCGGTCCAGGCCACGAAAAAGGAGCATAAGACTGTCGCTTTACCACCGGTTCTGGGCGCGTTCGCGTTGGCTGGAGGAGTTGGGCTGCTCGTGGTCGGCTCCCGGAAATCGTAAATGGGACTGGGCCGCCGGAACAGGCCAGCGCTATTCACGCGAGCTGTCCCGGGTCGAGCAGAGGGCGAAAATAACCAAGACCGTCTATTAGGTTGAGCATTGCCAGATAGCGTCGCGCCAAGAGGGCGACCTTGACATTCGTGAGCTAATTAACGTAGTCCGCAACTCGATTTTGAGGGAGGCGCCGCTCCCGTGCGTTGGACCGCCGGGCAGTTGCCTGGAGGGAGTCTAGGCCCGAAGGCAAACCGGCTTCCGCTGCAGTTCGATGGCGTCTCCCCTTTTGTATAGTTTCCCCGCCAAAGGGAGCCGTTGCTTATTTCTCAGAGGACGCCCGCAACACGTCGCTCCAGCCTGGGCTCACCTCGACGGGTAAGTGCTGCAACCCCCCTTCGAACCTCAAGAGCGTACTCGGTCAGCGCTCGCCCTTCAATACGGGCAAACCCTTACGGGGTTACCAAAAGTTCCTCAGAATCGACGCCGCGCGCACCCATTTATCGACGACGGCTTCATCAAACAAGAGGAGCGGGCCTTGGCTGCTACCGATCCTGGCATCCGGGCGAATAGAGGACTGCGAAAGACGACGGCTCCTAGAGTCCCGATAAGGAGGAACCGGAAACATGCCTGAACAGGAAGTTATTGAACGCGCCCGTCAGGACGCTCGCGAAGGAAAATCACCCAGCACACAAGCTGGCGAATTTGTGCGTGAAGAGATCAAACACGTGCGCCAAGGCAAGCATGGCGCAAGGTCGCCGCAGCAGGCCATCGCCATCGGCCTTTCCAAGGCCCGACGCGCGGGCTTCAAGCTACCTCCTCCGCGCAAGAAGAAAGTCTCGGCGAAGACCCTATCGCAGGCGGAGCGAGATTACCGCAAGGGACAGAGTTCCAGGCGCCACAAAACGTCGCCCCGACGCTCGCGGGCAACCTCCGGAGCCTTGAAGAGGGAAGGACACCGGTCTGCGTCGCGGCCAGCACTGAGCCAACACGCGGAGTCCAGCGCCCGGCGCCGCGGCAGTGCCAGCCGGCGGCGAGCGGCCGAACGTGCCGTACGCACCAAGGGTAAGGTTGGGTTGAGACGGGCGGCTCGCAAGGCCGCGCGTACGCGTCAGGCACACCGGCAGACAAGCCGATGACCATCGTCAGGGGCCCACTAGAGGCAGGGAACGAACCCCTGGAGACCGTAAGCGCATGTTTCCATCGGCGGCTTTAGACCACGTACGGAAGAGAGCCGCCGGATAAAGCTGCGGAGGTTCAGCCGGCCTTAAACAGAACGCAATAAGTTGCGTGCAGCATGTAAGGGCACGGCTTCAGCCGCGCCGTCCGGCACCTATGCTTATTGGTGTTCTGCTTAGTCGTGCACGGCACCTTCACACATGAAAGCTTTACCACGAGGTTCGAGATGGCGAAGTCGAAAGCCAGGAAATACTGGTCCGCTGACGTTACGAAACACAGTAATGCGCTCGACTTGGAGGCTAATGTCTTCACCTGGAAAGATCCGAAACGGATCGCGCGTTCACTCAAGCGCTCGGCCGAGTCTAGTTCGAGACGAAAAGGCTCGCCGGAGAGATCGGCGATGTCGATGCTCAATTTCTACATCAACCGAGCCGGCAGGAACTTGGGAGGCCAGCAGAAGGCAACGCTTCAACGAGCCAAAGAGGAGTTGCGACAGCTTTTGCGGCCACCTGTTTGACGTAGCGGCGGCCCTTGTGGCCGCCCATTTCAATGCAGTGCCGTTGCTTGGGCGGACACAAGGGCCGCCCCTACGTCAACTCTGTCAACGCGCACTCGAGAATCTTCCGCGTTTAACCCAGCTAAAAACCGCGAATCCACTGGCAGCAAACGAGAGGACAATCAGTCCTCCAACCAGATAAGCCACGGTGGCTGAACCGGCGAGCCGCAGCAGGCTCCTTCCGACGAAAATCCCAAGCGCGCCTTCAATTAAGAAGCGGGAAAGACGGCTCAGAGAGACGACTAGAAGCAGTCGTTTCCTAGGGTATTGGAACGCCGCCGCGGCCGCCACAAAGGCTGTAAAGGGAAATGGTGGCGGCATCAGGGAGGCAAGGGCAAGGGCCCACGTCGCGTTCTTCTTGATTCGTTTCTTAACGTAATTAAGGCGTCTCCGAGGCACGGCTCTTTCAAGACCTTCCTCACCCCCTTTGCGGCTTAGGGCGTCGACGATCAAAGTGCCCGAGGTCGAACCCGCAGTTGCCATCAGGGCGTAGTAAACCAGTAAGCGATGCCTTTGCGCCGTCAGCGCGAGCATCATCAAATCGTTTCCAAAGGGTATGAACAGCGGCGAGGAATCCAGGAAGCTGAGAATAAGCAAACCGAAGCCACCGAGGTTCGCAAGGATCAGGAATAGGCGATGAATGGCGGCATGTGGGTAGGCCGTTACAGCTATAAGCAGGTCGCAGGTCATGCGACGAATCCTAGGCATTCGCGGGCTCTTGGGTTGGCTCGCTTACGGATCTTGAGAACCTGGACGGAACGAAACACACTGCCTTCGATGCGTCAGCCAACCGGCCGGGATACTAGGTTGCGGAATTTCGATGCCCGGAGATCATCACGGCGACATAGAGTTGTAGCGGCGCTCTGTGAGCGCCGATCGGCGGTTAGAGACCGCCGCTACATCTCGGATGCAGAATCACTTCTGTCGCTCTGTCTTAGATTCACCTTGGCGTCTCAGCATCGGGACTGCCAACCCGCTCGGACAGGTCGGTGATAATCCTCGGCGAGGAACCCTCGCTGAGGTCTACGGAAGGAGCTTCGGCGGCGCGCCGGGTAGCATGACTGTATTTGAACAGTGCCACAAAGAAGAAACCGCCAGCCCAGATACATCCAACTCCGCGCACCTTGAAGTTGGCGTTCAGCCCTCGTCAGACTCGGCAATGCTCTATTATTGAGCGGCGGGTGACTACAACCGAGCCTTGGCGCGCTCCCAACATTCGCAACATGGTCGTTTCCAATTCACGAACAAGAGTGATACTATCTCTGCGGGCCGGAGGAGATTTCATTTCTTGGAAAACAGGTATCAGAACTCCTTCCCCAGAAATGCAGCAGCATTGTAACGTTCGGTGACGGCGCAAAGTGTGGCGGGGATGGACGTATTTCCCTTTTGGCTGCCACTGAGGGTGCCGCAAATGGTGGCGAACGCCCTGAAGCCGGATGACCTGACGATTCGCGAATTCCCCCCCCCCCGCGAAGTTTGCAATAATCAAAGTGAGGAGAGATATGGGCAGGTGTCTCCCGGCCTGAATGAAAGGCGAGCTAACACGGCCCCCGCGGCGAGAGGGCTGAGAATTGGCTTCTGGGGCAAGGTTAAGCAATCGCGCTGGGGTGTTGCCGGGTGGTGCGGCCCTTTGGAACTGTTATGAAATAACATTACCACTGGAAGATGTTTTGATCTATCCTGGAAGGGATGGATGACTTGAGTGGCGTGCGCGAGCGCTTCCGGTTCCTGGAGGTGGTGCTGGACGAAAGATCCCGCCGCCTGTTGGCGGCGGCGGAGAGCAAGACGTGGGGGCCGGGCGGCATCTCGGCCGTGTCCCGGGCCACCGGCATGTCGCGCCAAGTGATCCGCCAGGGACGGAAAGAACTGATGCAGCCTGCGGCGCACCCGGCGGGACGGGTCCGCCGACCGGGAGGGGGGCGCAAGCGGGCCAAGTACAAGGATACGGCGCTGGTGGCCGATTTGGAAAAGCTGGTGGAACCGAGCGCGCGCGGCCACCCGGAAACCTGTTTGCGCTGGACCTGCCAGAGCGTGCGCAAGCTGGCCGAGGATCTCAACCGGACGGGACATCGGGTGAGCTATCCGGTGGTGGCGGAGTTGCTGCATGAGCTGGGGTACAGCCTGCAAGCCAATCGCAAGACCCAGGAAGGAGGCTCTCATCCGGACCGCAACGCCCAATTCGAGTCCATCGAGGGCAAGGTGCGGCGCTACCTCAGCCTCGATCAGCCGGTGATATCGGTGGACACCAAAAAGAAGGAATTGGTGGGAGATTTCAAAAATGGAGGGCAGGAGTGGCGGCCGAAGGGGAATCCGGAAAAGGTTCGGGTGCATGATTTCGTGATCCCGGAACTAGGGCGCGCGGCACCGTACGGGGTCTACGATCTGGCCGACGACAGCGGATGGGTCAGCGTGGGAGTCGATCATGACACGGCATCCTTCGCCGTGGAAACCATCCGGCGCTGGTGGTGTGCGATGGGCCAAGAGAAGTACCCTCGGGCGGAGAGGCTCCTGATCACCGCCGACGGGGGAGGCAGTAACGGGTCCCGGGTCCGACTCTGGAAACTGGAGTTGCAGCGGCTGGCGGACGAGACAGGGCTGATCATCGCCGTCAGTCACTTTCCGCCCGGCACCAGCAAGTGGAACAAGATCGAACACCGCTTGTTCTCCTTCATTAGCAAGAACTGGCGAGGGCAGCCTCTCACCAGCCTGAAGGTGATCGTGAACCTCATAGCCGGAACCACGACGAAGAAAGGGTTGAAGGTCCATGCCGAGATCGATGGCCGAAATTACCCTGCTGGCATCAAGGTTCCGGACTCCGAGATGGCGGAGATCAAACTCCGGCGAGACGCTTTTCACGGCGAATGGAACTATGAGATTACACCGCGAGCATGACACTGTTATTTCTTAACGGTTCCTAAGTTGCTCCTTGCCTCACGAACTGCCTTGCGGCAAGAAGGATGGCGGCGCACCCCATCGCCGTGAGTACAACTGCGTTGGCCCACAATTCGCCGGCGCCGGCGCCACGCAGAATGATGCCACGAAGGATGCGAATGTAGTAGGTGGTGGGAATCAACCGGCTGATCCCCTGGAAGAAGGGCGGCATATTCTCGATGAGAAAGATGTAGCCCGAAAGAAACACCGAAGGCAAAATGGTCCCCATCGACAACTGAAACGCTTCGGCCTGGGTGCGTGCTTTCGACGAGATCACGAGGCCGACGCCCAGCACCGTGAGCAGGAAGGGCAGCGACATCACCAGCAAGGCCAGGACGCTGCCGTGGACGGGCACCTGAAACACCACGCGCATAATGGCGAGAATGGCGCACAGCTCGAAAAAGGCCAGCACACCATAGGGGATCATCTTACCCACCATCAGCCCTAAGGGCGCCACCGGGGTCATGGTCAACTGCTCCAGCGTACCGCGCTCCCGTTCCCGCACCACGCTTAAGGCGATCAGCAGAATCGTCATCACCTGAAGCAGAATCGCGATGAGCCCGGGCACGAAGAAGTTGGCCGACCGAGTGGCCGGATTGTAGAGTACCGAGGGCCTTACCTCGATCGGCATTTTGCCGCCCGGAACCACCCGCGCCAACGACTGCCGCAGGGTGACTCCGGTGGCTGTGCTCACAGCCTGCCCGGCCACGGTGGAATCCGAGCCGTCGACCAACACCAGCACGGTTGCGGTGGTTCCATCCTGAAGACGCCTGGCGTAATCAGACGGAATCCTGATGCCCACCCGGGCTTTGCCGGCGCGGATGGTTTCATACAGTTCTTCCTTTGACTCCGCGTAGCTTTGCAGATGGAAGACGTCGGAACTGGCAAAGCTCTCGAGCAGCCGCCGGCTGTCCTGGGTGTGGGATTCGTCGAAAACCACGGTGGGGATTTGCCGCACGTTCGTGTCAATGGCGAAGCCGAAAAGAAGCAACTGCAACACGGGAATCAGCAGCGCGAAAAAAAGCGTGCCCGGGTCGCGCACGACGTGCACAAACTCCTTCCGGCAAACCGGCACCAGTCCATGGAAAAGCTGCTTCATGGGGAGGCCTCCATGATTCTGTAAGTCAACGTCACGAATACGTCCTCAAGCGACGGCTCGATGGTTTCCACGCCCGCCTCCGGCACCTCCTCCTTGAGCGACGCGATTCGATCGGTATCAACCAACGCGTGGATGGAACGGCCGAAGATCGTCGCCTCCCGCACGCCCGCGATGCGGCGCACGGCGTCGAGCATCGCCGAAGGATTGGCTGCGGGGATCTGAATGCGGGAAGTCCCCGGCGGATTCGCTTCCGGCAGGCGCTGCAGCTCGGCCACGGTCCCAATGGCGATGAGCTTCGAGAGATAGATGTATCCCACGCGCCCGCAGCGCTCCGCTTCGTCCATGTAGTGCGTGGTCACGAAGAAGGTGACTCCCTGGCCGGAAAGGCGGAAGAACAGATCCCAGAGCGCGCGCCGCGCCACGGGATCGATGCCGGCCGTGGGTTCATCCAGGAACACGACCTCCGGCGAATGGATAATCGCGCAGGCCAGCGCCAGCCGCTGTTTCCAGCCACCGGAGAGCTGGCCGGCTCTGCGTTTCAGGTAAGGTTCTATGCCGGTCAGGCCCAGGACCTCATCTTTGCGCTGCTCCGCTTGCCGGCCCCTGAGCCCGTACACTCCGGCGTAAAAGGCGATGTTTTCAGCGACCGTCAAATCCTCATACAGACCGAACTTCTGCGACATGTAACCCACGCGGCGCCTGATTTCCGTCGCATCGCGTCGAATATCCAGGCCTAAAATCGTGCCGGCGCCCTCACTCGGTTTCAGCAGCCCGCACAGCGCCTTGATGATTGTCGTCTTGCCCGAACCATTGGGCCCCATAAAGCCGAACAGTTCGCCTTGACCGACCTCAAGGCTCACATCGTGGACCGCGGTAAACGAGCCGAAGCGGATGGTGAGATGCTCCGCGGTGATCGTCGCCGTCATTGCAACCACACCGTTGCTGCCATGCCGGACTTGAGAATCCCTTCCGAATTGTTCACGTACACTTTCACCCCGAAAACCTCATGCTCGCGATCGTCCCGCGTCTGCACGTTGCGAGGCAGGAATTCGGCTTCTGAGGCGATCTGCTCGACATGTCCTTGAAAGACACGCCCGGCAAAGGCGTCGACCTTGACGGCCGCGCTCTGCCCGAGATGGACGTGCGCCAACTCCGTTTCCGGGACGTAGACTTTCACCCACAACTGGGAGGTTTCCAGCATCGTCACGACGATCTGCCCCGGTGGGACCAGGTTGCCCGGCCGCACGCTCACCACTTCAATCACGGCGTCTGCCGGGGCTGTCAGTTCCGCTTCTCTCAGCCGCGCGTCCAGCTCGGCAACCCGCCCCTCAGCTTCGCTCAGACGCCCCCGTGCCGCCTCGATGTCTTCTTTGCGGAACCCCTTCCTGGCGAGCACGGCCGCGGCCTGGGCCTGCCGGTAGCGCGCTTCCGCGGCCCGCAGGTCTTCGGGCCGCGTGCCCGCCTGGAGCAGCGCCAATCGTTGTCGCGCTGACTCAGCGCGCTGGGCGGCGGCGTCGCGCGCGGCCCTGGCATCGTCGAACTGCTGGCGCGATATCTCATCCTTCGCCACCAGCTTCTCCATTCGATGGAAGTTGGCCTCAGCATTCACAGCATCCGCGTTCGCCGCCGCGTAGTCAGCCTGCGCCTGATTGATTTCCTGTGGTCGCGGCCCGTTTTGCGCTGCCTCCAAGGCCTCCCGCTGGGTTCTCGCCGCCGCTTCGGCCTGCTCGATTTCCTCGGGACGGTTGCCGCGCAGCATCCGCTGCAGGTCCGCATGAGCCTGTTGCACCGCCGCCACAGCCTGGACGCGTTGCGCTTTCAACTCGTCGCACTCAAAGCTCACCAGCAGTGTTCCGGCCTTGACGGCTTGGCCCTCTTCGACGGGAACCGCGGTTACACGGCCTCCGACTTTCGATCCCACTTGGATCTCGCGCGTCTCCACTGTTCCCGAGTACTCGTAGCGGTTGCGCCGGCCTGCCAACGCGTAAAACGCCCATATCCCGACGATCATTACGCCCGCGCCCGCTGCGATCCAGAACCCCCGCCTCACGCAACTCCCTCCCAAACAAGGCGCAGGCGCGTCCGCATCGTTTGCGACAGCCACTGCTGTGGAACGCCCTCCCGCATGAGCCACTCTAAGGTGGTTGCGATATACACCGCGAAAAGCGTCTCAGCAGCCAGCCGTGCCGGAGCGTTCCGGCGCCGTGAGATGCCCTCGATAACCTCGGTCAACAAGTCCACGGCCTTTTCCCGGGCCACCAGCAGGCCCGTGCGCAATCTTGGGATTGCTGCCCGCCGCGACATCGCACGCTGTCGGCTCCGAGTCTCTGATCAAGATAGGGCGCAGCTTGAGAACAGCACCGTCCACTGCAGAATTTTCAATCGAGCTACCCCGGTAGAACATCGCGAGATCGCCGGGTCATTCCTCAAAAACTTCTTCAGCATCCGGCAGCACATCACTCGGATTGGCGAACCACGCATAGACGGTGGGCAGCAGGATCACGCTGAAGACAAGCGCGGCCAGCAGGCCGCCGACAATCACAATGGCGAACGGGCGCTGAGAGTCTGAGCCGATGTCGTGCGAAAGTGCGGCTGGCAGCAGGCCGAGCGACGCGGCCAGCATGGTCATCATGATGGGCCGGAGCCGCCGGGTGGAACCCTCAAACACGGCCTGACCCACTGAGAGTCCACGAGCCCTTAACTGATTAATATCTTCAACAAGAATCACACCTGTCTGGACTGATACGCCGAAGAGCGCCAGAAATCCCAAGCCAGATGAGACGCTGAAGTGCGTGCCTGTGAGCAGCAAGGCCGCGAGACCACCGGCCGGCGCCATGGCCACGTTCAGCAGAATCAGCAGCGCCCATTTGAAAGAATCGAATTCAGAATAGAGAATGAGGAAAATAACCAGCAGCGTGATGGGAATGACGATGGAAAGGCGCTTGGCGGCGCGTTGCTGGCTTTCGTACTCTCCCGCCCAATCCAGCTTGTAGCCTTGGGGGATTTTGACTTGTTGGTTGACCTCCGTCATCGCCTGGCGCACAGTGCTGCCAAGGTCGCGTCCCCGGACGCTGTATTTAATGGCGATGTAGCGCGAGTTGCCTTCGCGATAGATCATCGAGGCGCCGTCTTGCACCTTGACCTCGCAAAGCTGGCCGAGGGAGACGCGCTCGCCGTCCGGCGCCAGGATGCGGATGTTCGAAATATCGTCGATCGTCTGGCGAAACTGGGGCTGGTAGCGCACCACCAGGTCATAACGCCGTTCGCCTTGGAGAATCTCGCTTACGGCGGTGCCGCCGACAGCCGTCTGAATGGCATCCTGGACGTCGCTCACATTGATCGCGAAGCGGTCCGTCTTCGCCCGGTCCACGATCAAGTTGACGTTTGGCTGACCGAGCACGCGAAAGATACCGAGATCGGCAATCCCAGGGACGTTCTTCATCACGTCTACAATCTTGTCTGCCGTATCTTCGAGATCATGAAGGTCAGTCCCGAAGATCTTTACCGCCAGCTCACCCTTGACGCCGCTCACGGCCTCGTTAACGTTGTCTTCGATGGGTTGCGAAAAACCCCAGTCCACGCCCGGCATGGTCTCCACCTGCTTGTCCATAGCAGCGATCAAGTCTTCCTTGGTGCGGAACTGGGGGCGCCATTCTGACCGGGGTTTGAGGTCCACGAAGTACTCGGTATTGAAGAATCCCGTAGAGTCGGTGCCGTCGTCCGGGCGCCCGACCTGGCTCACCACCTGCGTCACCTCGGGAAAGCTGATGAAAATCCTGCGCGCCTGCTGCATCACGCGAATTCCCTCCGTGGGTCCGGTGCTGGAGGCCAGAGTACCTCGGGCCCAGATTGCCCCTTCGTCGAGGTGCGGCAGAAACTCGGAGCCGATAACACCGCTGAGGGCTATGTAGAGGCTTAGCCCCAAAACAACGGCAGCGCCGCCGGCCGTCGCCAGTCGGTGCCTCAGGCACCAGCTTAACTGCCATCGATAAGCTCTCATGATGACGGCAAACAGCGGGTTAGCTTTCTCGCGGACGCCGCTGCGAAAGACGAAACTCGCCAGTACCGGCGCCAGAACCAGGGCGAAGAACAGCGCGCCGAGTAAAGCGAACGCTACCGTCCAAGCCATAGGCCGGAAAAGCTTCCCTTCAACCCGCTGCAAGGTGAAGATCGGCAGGTAGGCCACGATGATAATCAAAATGGGAAAGAAGACCGGCCGGTTCACTTCATGAGCGGCGTGACGGATGCGTTCAAAAACGGAATGGGTCCCGCCTTGCCGCTGGGCGTGGCGAACGATGTTCTCGACCATCACCACCGACCCTTCAACAATCATGCCAAAGTCGAGCGCGCCGAGTGAGAGGAGGTTGGCGGGAATATGACTCAGCTTGAGCAGGATCGACGCGAAGAGAAGCGAAAAGGGAATGGTAGCGGCCACGATCACGGCGCTCCGCAGGTTACCAAGAAACAGAAGCAGAACCAGAACCACCAGCAGGATGCCCTTCGTGAGGTTGAGCAGAACCGTGTGCGTGGTGAATTGAACCAGGTCGCTTCGATCGAGGTACGGTTGAATCCTTACGCCCGGCGGCAGCAGGCGGGCGTTCAGTTCCGCCACTTTCGCATGCAAGGCCTGGAGAGCGGACTCGGCCTCCGCCCCCTTGCGTAAGAGTGCGATTCCTCCCACCACGTCGTCGGTATCCACCGCGCGGCCCTCCCGGCCTCGAACCGTTTTGCCCATTTGGCCCAGCCGGATTTTAGGTCCTTGAACCACCGTAGCGACGTCGCGGACGTGCACCGGGGTGCCATTTTGCGCCTTGAGTACTGTGGCCCCAATTTCGTCGGTATTCTGCATCAGGCCGATAGCGCGGATATTGAAGGCCTGCGCGCCGTGCTCGATGAAGCTACCCCCGCCGTTTACGTTGTTGGCGGCCAAAGCCTGCTCCACCGAAGGGAGGCTTAGTCCATACGCGATGAGCTTGTTGGGGTCCACCTGCACCTGGTACTCGCGTGTAATTCCGCCAAAGATACTGTCGTCCACAATGTTGGGTACGGATTTGAACTGGTTGAGCACCACCCAGTCCTGAAGCGACTTGAGCTCCATCACGTCATAACGCGGATTGGTGCTGGTGAGCGTGTAGAAATAGATCTGGCCCGTGGGACTGTAATCCGGGCCGATTTGTGGATTGACGCCAGCGTAGAGTGTCACCTGGGACAGCTTTTCAAGCACCTGTTCGCGGCTGAGAAGATCGTCGGCGTCATCGTCAAAGATCATCGTGACCACCGACAGCCCAAAGAGCGAGATGGAGCGCAGGTGGGTAAGATGGGCGACGCCATTCAACTGGACTTCGAGGGGCACGGTGATCTGCTGCTCCACCTCCTCGGCGGCCCGTCCCGGCCATTGAGTGATCACCTGGACGCTGGTGTCGGCCACATCCGGGTAAGCTTCCACCGGAAGCTGATGAAAGCTGATGGCGCCCCAGATGAGCAACATCACGCCCAGGGCTATCACCAGAAGGCGCTCTCGCAGCGCGAAATCAACCAAGCGACGGATCATTGTGAGAACTTAACCTGGGAATCGGAACCAAAAGGCAGGGCAGAAACGGAGGCCAGAAACCACGCAAGAACGAGCCCATATCCTGAGAACGCTGCGAGACTCTGTGTCTGCGGTAATCAATTCTTGTGGCGTATGGCACCACTCGGCGCCAGTTCGCCGTAACCGCACCGGCAATGAGTGGCGGTGGCGTTTCGCTGCTCAGTCCTTCCCCGTGCTCATTATGCTTGAGCCGCTCAAGGGTGTCAAAGAAACTGCTCAGGCGCCTCGAAGAACGCCTTCGATGGTTCAAAGCTGAGGGTTGGAGGGCGAGAACTTCCGAAGCGAGAGAGAAACGAGCCGCGCCATGGGCCAGGTGTGTTGTCGGTGGTGAAGTGAGAGGATGGAGAAGACCGTTCCCGATTCAGCATTTGGTTACCAAGGGTATTTTGGCGCAGATGACCATCGGGACCGAGCGGCCTTGGCGGCAATCCTCTTGCGGGCTTGGGCGCTTAGTTTAGCCGCTCTGGCCTTTCCACCCTTCAGTCCGCCTTTGCGACCGATCGCGGCCAGGTACGCGGACACCACGGATCGCTCCGGCTGTTGCGATCCAGGTTTGGATTTTTCGGAGGGTGGCGCTACGACCTCGCCGGCGAGATGATCGGGAACCTTGGCAAGTGAATTGGCTGGGCGCTTCATACATCCCTTTCGAAGGGACCGGTGCTCCGAGCGCTGCGACCCATCTCATTCTTCAAACGCCTCTTCAGGATCGGGCAGCTTGTCAGTCGGGCGCGCGAACCATACATACAGAGTGGGCAACAACACGAGGCTGATGATGAGATCGACCATCAGTCCGCCGACGATCACAATGGCAAAGGGCCGCTGAGAGTCTGAGCCGATGTCATGCGATAACGCCGCCGGGAGAAGGCCCAGGGTTGCCACCAGCATCGTCATCATGATGGGACGAAGGCGAAGAACCGCGCCCTCCACCGCCGCGGTTGTCACGGAGTGGCCGCGGGCTCGCAATTGATTGATGTAGGTGATCATGATAACGCCGATCTGGACGGACACGCCGAAGAGCGCCAGGAATCCGACGCCTGAGGAGACGCTGAAATGAGTGCCCGTGACCAGCAGCGCGAATACTCCTCCCAGGGGCGCCAGAGCCACATTCGTCAAAATCAGCGTGGCCCATTTGAAGGAATCAAATTCCACGTAGAGGATGATGAAAATCAGTAGAACCGTGACGGGGACCACAATCGTCAGGCGCTTGTTCGCGCGCTGCTGGCTCTCATATTCGCCTGCCCACTCGAGGTGATAACCCTCGGGCAGTTTCACGCGCTGACCAATCTCGGTCATGGCCTGCCGTACGGTGCTTCCCAGGTCGCGGCCGCGCACGCTGTACTTGATGGCGATATAGCGGGAGTTCCCTTCGCGGTAGATCATCGACGCCCCGTCTTCCACCTTCACGTCACAAAGCTGGCCCAGCGAAACACGCTCGCCCGTAGGCGCCAGGATGCGGATGTTCGAGATGTCATCCAGGGTCTGGCGAAACTGCGGCTGATAGCGCACCACGAGGTCGTACCGGCGTTCGCCCTGGAGCACCTGGGTAACAGCGTTGCCACCCACTGCAGTTTGAACGGCGTCTTGCACGTCGCTGACGTTCAGGCCGAACCGGCTCGCCTTACGGCGATTCACAACCAGGTTCACGTTGGGCTGGCCGAGCACCCTGAAAACCCCGAGGTCGGCAATTCCGCGCACATCCTTCATCGCGTCGACGATCTTGTCGGCCGTTGCCTCCAGATAATGCAGGTCGCCGCCAAAAATCTTGACGGCCAGCTCTCCCTTAACTCCGCTGACCGCTTCCTCGACATTGTCCGAAATGGGCTGGGAGAAACCCCAAACTACGCCCGGGATCGTCTCGACTTGCCGGTCCATGGCGGCAATCAGAAGATCCTTCTTGCCGTGAAACTGCGGACGCCACTGGGAGTGTGGCTTGAGGTCCACAAAATACTCGGTATTGAAAAAACCGGTGGAATCCGTACCGTCATCGGGCCGGCCTACTTGGCTCACCACTTGAGTTACCTCAGGAAAGCTGATAAACATCCGGCGAGCGTCGTCCATCACCTTCTCGCCTTCTGAAGGACCGGTGCTGGGAGCCAACGTCCCGCGAGCCCAGATAGCGCCCTCATCCAGGTGAGGGAGGAACTCCGATCCGATCACACCGCTCTCAACCGTAGCGATGCAGGCCAGCAGGAGCAGCGCGGAGGCGCCCACTGTTACTACTCGGTGCGCGATGCACCAACTCACGCGGCGGCGATAGGCCCGAATGATGACCGCGAGGACGGGGTTGTGCCACTCCTTGACGCCGCGCCGGAACAGAAGGCTGCAGAGCACCGGCGCCATAATCAGGGAAAACACGAGCGCGCCGAGGAGTGCGAAAGCCACCGTCCAGGCCATCGGCTTGAACAGCTTTCCCTCCACGCGTTGCAGCGTGAAGATCGGCATATAGGCCGTAATAATGATCAAAATGGCGTAAAAGACCGGCCGTTGAACCTCATGCGCCGAGCGGCTGATTTTTTCGGACCATGAGATATGGGCATCGCTCGGACGGCTAAGGTGCCGCAGGATATTCTCGACCATCACCACCGCGCCATCCACGACCATGCCGAAATCCAAGGCGCCAAGCGAGAGTAGATTGGCGGGAATGTGTCGCACATCGAGCAAGATTGAAGCAAAGAGCAGAGAAAAAGGAATGGTGCCGGCGACAATCAGGGCGCTGCGGATATTGCCCAGAAAGATGAACAAAATGATGGTCACGAGCACAATACCTTCCGTCAGGTTATGCAGCACCGTGTGCGTCGTGTAGCGGACCAGGTCGTCCCGATCAATATGAGGCACAACCTTTACGCCAGCCGGCAGGATGCGCTGGTTCAGATCCTTGACCTTGGCATGGAGAGCTTTGAGCGCGCCCTCGGCTTCGGCGCCCTTGCGCAGCACCACAAGGCCTTCTACCACATCGGGGTCATCGACCACCCTGCCGTCCGGGAGGCGTCTGGCTTTTCCGAGTTTTCCCAACCGGATCTTCGGTCCCTGCACCACGTTGGCGACATCCCCCACGCGCACGGGCGTGCCGTTGATGGTCGTGAGCACCGTCTCGCTGATGTCATCGGTGTTGTCGATCAGGCCGACGGCGCGGATATTGAACGCTTGTTCGCCGTGCTCAATAAAGCTGCCGCCGGCATTGACATTATTATTGGCGAGGGCCTGCTCAAGCTGCGGAAGGCTCAACCCATAAGCGATCAGCTTGTTGGGGTCCACCTGCACCTGATACTCGCGCGTGGGGCCGCCAAAGCTTGAGTCGTCAACAATGTTGGGAACGGACTTGATCTGGTTCACCAACACCCAGTCCTGAAGCGACTTCACGTCCATCAGGTCGTAGCGGGGATTGGCGCTCTCGACAGTATAGAAGTAGATCTGCTCAGCCGGGCTATAGTCGGGCCCGAGTTGGGGGGAGACGCCGTCCGGAAGCGTCACCATCGAGAGTCTCTCGAGCACTTGCTCGCGGCTCCAGAGGTCATCCGCCGAATCGTCGAAAATCATGGTCACAACGGAAAGGCCGAAGAGCGAGACGGAGCGCAGGTGGGAGAGGTGGGGAATGCCATTCAACTGCACTTCCAAGGGAACGGTAATCTGTTGTTCCACCTCTTCGGCGGCGCGGCCCGGCCATTGAGTGATCACCTGGACATAGACGTCGGCAATGTCAGGGTATGCTTCGATGGGCAGCCGGTGAAAGCTGATGGCGCCGCCGATCAGCAGCAGGATTCCAAAGGCGATAACCAACAGCCTTTCTTTGAGCGCGAAGTCGACGAGACGGCGAATCATTTCGAAAACCAGAAGTCAGAAGCCAGAAGAAGTGGACGGCTTTGCGAGCCTTGATTGCAGGGTCTTCCGAAGCCGCAAGTCCAGCCCATCGCTCTCCTTAGTCCGCTGAGACCGCGCTTGAGAACTCGAGGGCGTTGACCACCACGTCGTCCGCCGGCTTGAGTCCTGCCATAATTTCCTGCAACCCTTGGGCGTTCACCGCGCCACCCTGGACCTCGGTGCGGCGGAACGAGCGATCACTGACCTTCAAAAAGACCCAGTCCTTGTCATGCAGCCGAAGGATTGCTGTCGCCGGAAGCAGCAAACGCGGGTAGGTCCGCCGCGACGTGAACTTTGCTGTCGCGAACATCTGCGGACGAAACAAACCGCCCACGTTGGCCAGTTCGACCCTTACTTTGGCCGTACGCGTGGCCGGGTCGAGCACCTGAGAGATGTTGCCGACCGTGCCTCGAAACGCACGGTCGGGATAGGCATTCAGCCGCACCTCCACAACGTCTCCGAGGGCGACTTTGCTGAGATCGTTCTCATAGACGTCGCAAAGCACCCATACCCGCGACAGGTCCGCCACCATGAACAAGCTTTGGGAGCTATCCAGCGACTTCACGACCTCGCCGCCGGCAATCTGCTGATCGACGATGACTCCGGTGACAGGCGAATGCACTTCGATAATGGGCGAGAGCCGCTGAAGATCGCCGCCGAGCACTCGGATTTGGTCAGCGTCGGTCTGCACGTTCACTTCGGCTTTCTTCTGCGTGTCTTCGGCGGCCTCGAGATCAGCCATTGCCATGGCGCCGTGGCCGTAAAGGTCTTGAGACCGCTTAAGGGCACTCTGCGCGAGCAATTCGTCAGCCTGGTCGTTCTTATACTGGGCGATGGCCTGCGCGAGGTCGGTGCTTCGAATCGACATCAACAACTGGCCCTTTTGGACTTCATCCCCTAGCTTGGTTCGCACATCAGTGACACGCCCGCCCGCCAAGGCGTTGACGTGCACCGTGCGGGTTACGTCCGGGGCAACGACTCCGTTCAGCATCAGCTCCTCAGGTTCGGCGCGGCTTAGGGGAGTCGTGGTAGGAAATTGCTTCGAATTTTGCACCTCAAAAATGTTCGGATCCGAGGACCTGGCTGGAGAGCTCACCTCCCGGGCGTCCATGGACGCGTGCTGCGTACATCCGGCCAGCAGCAACGTCGCCACGATAACGGCGGAGGCAGCCAGGACGAACGTATGATTTTTATGACTCATAATGAAGCCCCTTCCTTAAGCCGCGGGACGAAGGCCGTGTGCCGCGGCGGCTTGCAAGTCTAGACAGGGTCATGGAAGATTCCTCACCCCTGCTGCCTCACGCGCTGTCTCGACCGCGAGCATGTAATTAGCCAGCGCCTGGCGGTAAGCTAACTCGGTAGCGCGGTAGCTGCGCTCGGCATCCAGGAAGTCCAGCAGGCTGGCTGCTCCTCGCCGGTATGCGTATTCGCTGATCTCGCGTGAATCGCGTGCCTGCTTCAAGTAACCGGACTCGTAAAGCCGCGCCACCTCGTCGGCGCTCTGAAGTCCCCCGTAAGCGGTTTCGACATCGCTCATCACTGCGTCCTCGGCTGCCTTTTCAAATTCCTGGGCTCCGCCGATCGCGTAATGGGTGCGGGCGATTTCGCCCTGGTTTTTGTCCCAAACAGGAATCTCGATGCTGGCTGTAAATCCGGCGGCGTTAAGACCAGCCACATGGGTGTAAGTGAAACCGGTGGTCAAGTCCCTTTTGCCATTGGCCTTCGCGAGGCTGTATTGGCTGTTAGCAGCGGTTACGCTCTGGCTAGCGGCCAGCAGATCCGGGCGGTGCTTAAGCGCCATCATCTCGAGGTCCTGCTTGTTGAAGTGCAGCGGGGTGTAGGCGAGCTCTCCAGCCACGTCAAAGTTCTCTGGCACGGCGTCGTATCCAAGGTACTGGCGCAAACCGGTCCGCGCCTGCACGAGGGAGAGCTGAGCGGCGGAGACATCCTGTTGGAACTGCAGAAGCTGCAAATGAATTTTGAGATAGTCGCCCTCACTGATGGCACCCGCCTTGTATTGAGACTCGGAGATGGCGACAGTCTTCTGAAAACTGTCCAGATCCTGCCTGGCAAAATTGAGCTGAGACGTGGCGAGCAGCACATTGATGAATTGCTGAGCCACGTCAAACGTCAACGTTCGCTCGTTGTCATAGACCTCAGACCGCGTTACCGTCGTCTGGTCCTTGGCGGCCAGCTTACGCGCGTCGCGCTTGTGGCCGCGCTCCCAGGTAAACGCCGCGCCCAGGTCAAACTCGGTGATCAGGTTGATGTTTGAGGCTGTAAACTCATTGGGAGTAATGGGTAGGTAGAGATCGTCGTAAGTGAATACCGGATTGGGACGGATTCCCGCCGTAATCTCTTCGGCCTGACTCTGTAGAATCGTGGAGCGCGCGGCCAGCAAGGCATGATTGTGCGCCAGCGCGAGCTGAATCGCCTGGTCGAGAGTGATCTTCACCGCCGTGGATGTTTGACCATAAACCGCGGGCGCCAACGTGCACACGCTTAGCAGCGTTAGGCCGACGAACAGACATCCGTTGCGGAAACTGCGGAAACTGATGAGACTATAGGCATCTTTGTGCATGGACTCGTTGCCCTCAGCGCCGAAACGCCGGGTGTAGTTTGCAAAGAAGTACACCTACAGCGCGGCTAGTTTATCGACAGAAAGAAAAAGGAGTAAGGAGGGGCACGGCTCGTGGAGGAAAGTGTGATCCGTTCCGAGGTGAATGCAGCGGCGAATAGGACCCAGGTGAAGAAACAAAGCGCGACCAGTGCTTCGATCGCCACTGCAATTTGAAAACTCTCGAGAGCCTCCAACAGTCGCGCCAGTTGAACGGCGTGGCTCGAACTTGAGTTTGCCGGTACGGCTGCCTCAAGCTTTGCGCCTTCGGCTCGGCGGGCAGCCGGCATCACACCGAATCGCACCAAGTCGTCGCTGGCCGAGATGCACGGGAAGAGAGCTACCGCAGCCAGGAAAACGACAAAGCCGCGTCGGCAGCGGTCGCGCAAACGCGAGACCCGGCGGCGCTCCTGGAAGGCGAGCAAACCAATCGCGGCAAGTGCGCCGAGCCCCCAGACCAGATTTAACCCGTCGGCTACAGTCATTCTTAGCGTAATCTAGCGGAATCAGCCTGCCGCGTCAAGGGAAAGACAAAGTGTTGCATGCAACGGCATCGACAAGGCCCGCCGAAACCCCAGCTTGTACTGTTTGGTTAACATTTGTCACAATCCTTGTGCGTTTCGTGAGTCTCGCTGTCCAAGTCATTGATTGCAAATAACATTCCAGCTTTGTTCGAGATAGGAACTCGGACATTGGACTCGACCTAAATCGCCAAAACGACAGGCGGGCCGCACGGACCCGCCGCGCGAGCAAACCGCGACTCCCCAAGAAAGCATTGGCCTCCGGTGCGCCCTTTTGCCTCTCGACGATTCGAGCGGACCGAACCCGCTCCAGAGCCCAATTGCCCTCGCGATGGTTTTGACATATTCTCGCAAATCATTCGCTGTCAATCAGATTCCGGCTTCGTTCGTTCCCAATTGTGGTCACTGAAGGGGCTGGTTCAGTTGCATAGCCATCAGCGCGAAGGAGCCGGCGACGACGAGTACCGAAAGGATCGAAAGGCTATCCCAAAGAATCTCAGACTGGCGAGTCTCGGGCTCTCCTTCGGGAACGAAGTACCCCAACAGAAATCCCGAAGCGAGTCCTCCCAGGTGAGCAGCGTTGTCCACAGCAAAGAAAAGCCCGAATATGAAGATGTAGATCACCCAGCGCCAAAGCTGTGCGCGATAAACTTTGCCGAGACCGCCGTGATGAAAACTGGCGCCCAGCAGCACGCCGACGAGGCCCAAAATCGCGCCCGAGGCTCCGATCGATATACCACCCGGACTCCACCAAAAGCTCAGCATGAACCCCACAACACCAGTCAAGACGTACATGACAACGAACTTGGTCTTGGTAAACATCGACTCCACCATGGGTCCGAGGTCGATCAGGCACCAAAGGTTCATGCCGATGTGGAAGATGCCGGCGTGGAGGAACATGGCCGTCACTAACCGCCACCACTGGCCCTTGTAAACCATAAGGGGACCGTACTTTGCGCCTAGCCGGACCAAGACCCTTGAGTCCATGTCGGCGAAACCACCGCCTGATCCCGCCACTTGAGACGCAGCCACCTGGCTCAAGTACCAGCTAATTCCGAACATCGCGATGTTGACCGTAATGATTAGAGCGGTGGCGGTGGTGGGAATAGGAATGACGCCCAGAATCTTTCCGCTTTCACCGTCGCTGGTTCCGCGGCGGCGCGCCGGCCGGGCCGCAGCGCCACACATCGGGCACACGCTGGCGCCTCGCTCAATCAGGGCCCGGCAGGAGGGACACATCTTGTAGGCTGAGGCCGGACTATCGTCGCGTGATCCAAACATGGTTGCACTGACGATCGAAACTGTTCCAAGTTGAACGCTGTATCGGGAGAGCTCTTCAGCAGGATGATGAAAAACCCGATTCATGTCATTTCGAGCAAAGCGAGAAATCTCATAAGCCTTTTCGTTTCAGAGCGAGATTTCTCGCTTTGCTCGAAATGACATGAATCGTAGGCCATTTTTCATCACGCTGTTAGGCTCCGCCGGGGTGCTCCCCGGCTCGAAAACTTCAATCGTCTCTTTCATCCTTTCACACTCGAAATTCTTTTGTCCAGTCCGCCGCTCCGGATAGAATGAGCTTCATTGAGGTGAATATGACCTTTGAAGAAGCGGGCCGCAGCGTCGATCGCGAGCTCACGAACCTGAAAGAATGGCTGGACAGCAAGGTGGAGCCCGCCACGCGCCGCGAAATGGCTGACGGCTTGCGCAAGATCGCAGAGCGTTTGGCGCAGCTTGCCGATCGCCTGAACTCGCCGGAGCGCTGAGGCAGCCTTGTCGAGAGCCTTCGGCGGGAAGCGGCGCGAGAACTTGGGCTTTCGGGCAGTCACCGTGCTTGCCCTGGGACTCTCTTCCCTGTTGGCAAGTGGTTGCTTGCATCGCCGACGCCACCCCAAACCAGCGCCTAACGCCCCCTCCAAAGCGCCTTCGGCGCCTGGGGCGCCGGCTGCGCCCGTGGTTCAAAACCAGGAAGGAGTGGCGTCCTGGTACGGCCACCCATTCGACGGCCGGCCCACATCCAGCGGCGAGATTTACAACATGCATGACCTGACGGCCGCCCATCGCACCTTGCCCTTCGGCACGCAAGTGCGAGTCCACGATCTCAACAATGGACAGGATGTGGTGGTGCGCATTAATGATCGTGGACCTTTCGTTAGCGGCCGCATCCTCGACCTTTCCTACGCGGCGGCCAGACAGATGGGCATGATTGGAGCCGGTACGGCGCGAGTGCGCTTGGAGATTCTCAACCCCGCCGTGATGAGCCTACCCGGCATCTTCGCCGTGCAAGTGGGCGCGTTCCGCGACCGCGCCAACGCCGAGCGGCTGCGCGACCGCATCGCGCAACGGTTCCAGCCTGTGATGATCCAGAGCTTCGACCGCGGCGACGGTATGTATCACCGGGTGCGAGTTGGCCAGGAGTCAAGTGAGGAAGCGGCTCACGAGCTGGCGCGTCAACTGCAGGAGGCTGGGCTGGTCACGGATACCTTTGTGGTGCGGCTCAACTGAATCTCGGGGTTCGGGGTTCGGTGTTTACGAGCGGCAGCGCCGAGACTGCTCTAGTGGGACAGCGGTGGCTTTCGGAGAACCAGAACACCCGAAAGTGCGTGCCCGAACACCGAAAACCGAATCCCGAACGCCGAGTCCGGTGCACATGTCGAACGGAAAGCCCGAGGAGGAAACGACGCAGATGGACAACTGCATCTTTTGTAAAATCATCCGGCGCGAGGCGCCCGCAAAGGTCGTCTACGAGGACTCCACTACCGTGGCCATCGAAGACATCCATCCGCAAGCGCCGGTTCACTTGCTGGTGCTGCCGCGGAAACACCTTGAGAGCCTCGGCGCCGTGAGTCCTGAGGAAGATGAGGTGTTGATCGGCCACCTGCACGCGGTGGCAACGCAACTTGCGCGAGAGCGAGGGATCGAAGCGCGAGGCTATCGAACCGTCATCAACAACGGAGCGGGCGCCGGCCAGAGCGTGTACCACCTGCACGTTCACGTGCTAGGAGGTCGGGTGTTCCACTGGCCGCCCGGGTAGCTTTTGAGTCTACGATTGGTGGGTTCGCGCTTGGGTCCTAAGCAGGCTGTTAGGTCGTGCCGGCAGGTAATCAGCGTCCCTTCGTCATCTCGCCTCTCAGAATCCGCAGGATAGCAGCTATCGTGTTCCAGTTCCGGGTTGTCGCGGGCACACCGTACAGCTTGTCAATCTGACCGAGATAGCCGATCGTCTTCAGGTGACGACGGTACATGCCAAATACGAATTGGCCCCACGAGGTCATCACCCGCACCAGCCACTCGCCCTCTGACGGAAACGTGACCGGAAGCGACGCCCGAACAGCGCCGGGTTTCGAGAGGACACTCACGAACCGGACGACATCTAGCGGGGACGTCTCAGTTGCGAACGGATTCTCCGTTTCGAGGCGGATAAGATCGCGGGCATCACAAAGTACAACGTGTGCTTCAAATGGCAGCTTCGCGACCAACGCTGTGCGGAATTTTGCTCGAGAACCAGGTTTACGAACCACAAAAGTGCCTGCAGCACCCACGTTCACCACATCATAATCGCTCAGTTCTCGCGCGAGGATGCTTGGGCGAAACGTCTTGTGCCCGCCAACATTAACACCTCGCAGGAAAGCGACGAGCGTCATACCCGGAATTATGAAGAAAACAGGTCGGGAAATGCTAGCAGGCTGCGGAAAAACAGCTCGGAACCATGTCATTTCGAGCGCAGCGAGAAATCTCGCTCTGAAACTAAAGGCACGACGAGATTCCTCTACGACGATCCCGATAACGCCGTTCAGTCTTCGAGATGGACGCCATCACCCGTACGTACTTCGCCCCGCGTGAGGACGGTGGCGTAAACTCCGGCGCAATTGTCGTGCTGCTGAACGATACATTTCAAGATTTGCGGGGCAGATTCGCCGGTGGCAGGGTCGAGGGAAGGTATGACACAGCGCTGGTCTACCTTGATCGCGGCGATGCGCGCCTTGTCGCCCAGGCGCAAAATACGGCCAACCCACTTCAACTCATCGAATGCCGCACCACCCTCGAGACTCACAAGCAGGCTGGGCCGAAAGCGCCACGGATTGGCCTCGGTTTGGGATTCCTCGGCAATGCGCTCCACAGTTTGCTGGCTGATGAGGGAGACGTTAGCGACATCGAACGAGCCGCGGTGATCTCGCAGCAGGAAGACCGGCTTCCCGAAGCGTTTCTCAATGGCCTGCCGAAGCTCGATGCTCGCCACCGGCCACCGTTCGCCGGCGGCGGTGGTGACCGTTACGGCAACGTCAGGCGTGCCTGGGTTCTCCACCGAAGTCTGCCAAAGGAGAAGTTCCGGCATCTGCCTCGCGGTGAGCCACGGGAAGTCGCTTCGCGACTCAGCTTGCACAAATGCAAACCGGCGATCCTCGTCGAAGCCTTGGAGGGTGAGAGGAAGCGAGGCGTATGCCTCGCCTCGCATGGACTTCACCGGATACCTCGCCACCGTGCGAACGACGCCGACCCTCTGCATTAGTCCTGCCTCCTTGTGAATTATTCCTGGCGTGATGCCACCTCAGAAAGCCGCGATCGGGGCCTGGCCCGGGATGCATTCAATACCTGGGAACATCATCCGCTGTCGAAGGTGGGTCTGTGCTCAGTTTCGGCGACACGAAATACTGCTTTCGCGCCTTCTGCCACTCCACCATCGAGAGGCCCGTAGGATCGTAGAGGATGCGGCCGGCACGGATCGTCATCAAGGGCTCGAGTTTCGAGTTTCCGTCCAAGCGCGCGTCGCCGTTGTCACTGTAACTGAACCGTCCCTGCAAAAGCTGAAAGACGGCTACGTCAGCCTCAGCGCCTACTGACAGAGTTCCCAGCTCAGGGCGATGAATCTCGCGTGCCGGATTCAGCGTGGAGCGTCGGATGACGTCCGCCAGCGGCACGCCCATGGCCAGAAACTTGGACATCACGTTGGCCATGCTGATGGCCGCGTTCAGCATGCTGTGCTCGTGGAGGTCCGTTGAGATCGAATCAGGCAGAAATCCCTGTTGAACGGCAGGCGCCGCGTTGCGGAACCAGAAGCTGCCGGCGCCATGACCCACATCGAAGATCACGCCACGCTGGCGCGCTTCCTCCATGATCGGATTCAGCTTGCCGTCAGGCAGAATAATCGGAAATTGTTGGGCAAACACGTGAGTGTGAATATCTCCGGGCCGCATCTTCTTCAGGATCAGTTCCGCGTAAGAGCGCTCCGGCGGCCGCGGCCA
>DATJYK010000308.1:0-5635 GCA_035578005.1 Terriglobia bacterium | reverse complement strand
TGTCCGTTGTCCCTTGCTCGTGGGTCGTTGCTCCGTCCGATGCGAACTCGGTCGCCGCTCGTTCGTCCTGGACGTCAGACTTTAGCCTGTTGCATTTCTTATCAGGATTCGAAAAGGGCGGGGCTTTCAGCCCCGCCGTTACAACGTCGGTTGATATTGGACGTTTTCGCAGGATTCGGCGGGGCTGAAGCCGGCTGAAGCCCCGCCCTTTTCGAATCCCGGGGAGAAATGCAGGCTAGGCGGCGAACAACGATCAACGGACTACGCACGGGCGCTTCGTGACAACGGGCTAAGACCGAGGGTGCATAAAAGTAAAGGCCGCCCCTGTCGGGCGGCCTTTGGAGTCCGCGGGAACAACTTGATATCAAAATTCAGCCTAGCCGGCCAAAGTTACATCTTTGATTCGGCTGCAGCGACCGAGGTGATGGTTAGAGCGTCGCCCTTCACGGTTCCGCTCACCTTCACTTCCTTGCCTTCGAAGCCCTTCAGCTTGTCTTGATCGTCCGTGGTGTAAACTTTGCCGCCTGAAACCACAACCAGCTTCGCACCTCCGTCCGCGCACTTCTTCACGCAAGCCGCGGCATCGTCGCTAGCCGTAGCGTGCTTGGCGCCGCACATCGAGTCACTGACAACTCCCGTAATCGTCTTGGCCCAAGAAAGACAGCCAAAGACCAGCATCACCGCCGCCAGCATCATAAGCTTCTTGCTCATCGAAATGCCTCCTGTTGGATTGGTTGATCGATTTCGCATCCTAACCCGAATCTGCCCGCCCTCCACTTTCGGCTCTAGCCCGAAACCGGAGTGATAGCTCTGTGCGACACCATTCACTCTAATAGGAAGCGTAGCATAGTCTGAAAAGCCTGTTCAAACAAAAGTATACAAATTTTTCCGTTGCCGTCCATCGCGCAACCAAGTACTCCCGAGTGGGGACGGTCGCCCGGGTACCCGTGGGGATGCTGAAAAGGCACCAGGTTTCTCGGGCAAGCTCACGGCGCTCGGATTGTCGGCGGGAGATCCAATGAAGTCGGCGCGCCACTTGTTTACAACTATCCCTGCAAAAATCACGTCGTAGCTAGTGTCGTGGTGTTGTGACGGAGCAGCCTCGCCGAGGCAGCCAACGTGCAGGGGGCCGTCCGTCTGTTCAATCGCCATCAGATGTGTGACGGTGGCTACTTTGGGTTAAAAGAGGAGAATTCAACGTGAAGCAAATCCGCCCCTTTCTTGCACTTACATTCTTTCTGGGTGCAGTCCCGTTGCTGCACGCGCAAGGTTCTTTCGACGTTGCTCTGGGTTTCGGCACCGCCCACGCCAAGGCCACCGGCCTAGGCATTGACGAAAACACCTTCAATTCCTGCACTCCCTCATCCACGGATTTGACTTGCAAGGCCACCCCCAGCATGAGCGGTCTGCTCATGGGCTTTTCAGGAGACGGGATGCTCAACAAGCACGTCGGCATCGGAGGTGAATTTAATTTCCAACCCAGTAAAGGAGACTACGGCCCATTAGAGTACCGGCAGATCTTCTACGACTTCGACGGAATCTACGCGCCGATCAACGAGAAGAGGGTCCAATTGCGTGTCCTCGCCGGAATAGGCGGCACGCGTTCGGCGTTTTCATATTCGCAGACTGCTTGTGTCGGCAGTGCGGTTTGTAACACGCAAACTCTGCCGGTAGGGAATTCCAGCCACTTTCAGGTGCACCTTGGAGCCGGCGTGCAGATCTATCTGACAGGCCATCTGTTCATCCGTCCCCAGTTCGATTTTCACGAGGTTCCAGGGCTGACGGATCAGTTCGGCACTAATCATGTCATCGGCGGCACCGTCTGGATCGGCTATAACTTCGGGGAGATGTAAGGCCTCTATGCCAGATCTCACGACGGCATCGGGCCGAGGCAGCGAGGGGATCAAAATAAGCGGAAAAGCAGGCGAGCTGCGATGCCCATTTTCCGGTGACTTATTCCGCACTGAATTTCATTCTTACCAAACGGTTTTCAGAAGCGGACTGCGGCGGATCATTTCGTCGCGTGTGATCAGGGTCAGGCCCTCGGCCCGCGCCGTGGCCCCGATTAGCCGGTCAGCCGGGTCCCGCGGGTAATCGTCGGGGAATTGAGTCGCGAGTGCGGCGATGTCCGCAGTGAGAGGTTTCACGATCACGCCTTCAATCAAAAGCCGCACGGAAGCCTCGACCGTTCCGTACGCTTGAATTCTTCCGCGCGCCACCAAGGCGGCCAGTTCCCAGAGTGTGATCGCAGCAACGGCCAGCCCCTCCCCTTCGGACCGTGCCTTACGGATCGCGGCCACTGCAGGCTTCGACAGCCGCTTCGAGTCCGCCACCGCCCAGACGAGTACGTGCGTGTCAAGTAAGATCAACGCAACACTTCCCATGCTTCAGGAGGCACGATCGGTGACTCGATGTCACCTGCAATCCGAACCACGCCTTCCAGGCGTCCGATGAAATCGGCGACGTCGGCGGGCACGAGCTTGGCCACCGGCCGTCCTCTCTTCGTAATCAACACCGGCTCGCGAGTGGTTCGGACGTCTTCCATGATCATGAGGCAATGTGTTTTGAATTTGGCTGCAGCCATTTTCTTCATAGTCTCTTCCTTACATCCATGACTACATTATCACGACCACTTCGACTGGGTAAACTAATCTTCGGGGACTCGGCACAGCGCCCACTCTCACCCTGGCCTTTAAGCTTGCGCAGAGCCAGCCGCACAGATGCGCCGAGACTCAGTGGGCGCGCGCGGGTGCAATGGAGAATCTCAGTCCAAGCGCATGCATTACGCGCACGACGGTCCCAAATTCCGGGTTGCCCTCTGAACTGAGGGCTTTGTAAAGGCTTTCTCGGGATAATCCGGCTTGCTTGGCGATTTCCGACATCCCACGGGCGCGGGCAACAGTGCCAAGCGCATGGGTGATAAAAACCGGGTCTTCCGTTTCCAAGGCTTCTTCCATATAAGCGCTTACGGCTTCACTGCTGTCCAGATATTGGGCGGAGTCGTAAGCCGTAGTGTTCAATTTCTTTTTCGCCATGTTCAATCCTCGAGATCAGCCGCGAGCCTCTTGGCGGTCCTAATGTCCTTAGTTTGGGCCCTATTATCTCCCCCGCACAACAGCACGATTAATGTTTGGCCCCGCTGCACAAAATAGACCCGGTAACCGGGGCCATAATCAATCCGAAGCTCGCTGATACCCTTGCCGACCGGCTCAACGTCGCCGGGATTACCAAGCGCCAGTCTGTCGATGCGGGCTGCGATTTTAGCTCGCGCCCGACGGTCACGAAGCCTCGCCATCCAGTTCGAAAAGGCTGCTGTTTGACGCACTTCGATCATCAGCTATAGTAGCCCACAGGCTACAAGCGGTCAACCCTCTACCACCCACCTGGCCACGAGCGCAAAAGCAACCGGCCGGCTGGTGCACAGCGGCGTCGTGTGCATTCGGCAGCAATCGAACCGGTGAATCCTTCGCGGAAGGGACAGCGGTCGCCCGCTGCCCCCCGCACAGACCTGTACGTGCGCTCCTTAGCCCATACGGTTCTTACCTCGGATCAACCGCCCCTCTCAAACGTTCAACTGCAGCCTCACACGGCCGCCTCGCATGGCTCGAAGCAGGGTGGTTGGCTGCTTCTTCCCTGTGCGACTCCTTCGTTCGAGACTCCACACCGGTTTATCCCGGTGCTATCCGGACCTTTGATCTGCTCCAGCCGACCCGGAGCTGAAATCCCGAACACTCACGGATAGAGCCCGCGCAGCTTCACGGCCTCGGCCACACGGCCGATGCCCAGCATGTTGGCGGCAATCCTCATGCTCACCTTGTGCTCGAGGTGAATTTTCAACACCTCGGCAAAGGCCGTCTTCATCACGCGCTCCAGCCGGTTGTAGACGTCCGAAGCCTCCCAGAACAAGTGCTGCTCGTCCTGCACCCACTCAAAGTAGGAGACCGTCACGCCGCCGGCGTTGCACAGAATATCCGGAATCACGAATGCGCCTTTGCTCTCCAAAATCGTATCGGCTTCCGGAGTGACGGGCCCGTTGGCCGCCTCGGCGACGATCTTCGCCCTGACGGCGGGGACGTTGTCCTCGTCGATGGTGTTCTCGAGAGCCGCCGGAATGAGAATTTCGCAGTCGAGAGCCAGCAGCTCCGCGGGTGTGATTTCGCGCGAACCGGGGAATCCCAGCACCTGACCGGTCTTCTCTTTGTAAGCGACCAGCTTGGGCACATCGAAGCCCTCGCTATTGAAGATGCAAGCCTTCGAATCGCTCACCGCAATGACGCGAGCCTGGATTTCATGCAGGAGCTTGGCCGCAATGGAGCCGGCGTTGCCGAATCCTTGCACCACCACTCTCGCGCCCTTAATCGGGATGAACAGGTGTCCGCAGGCCGCAAGGACTGTGTAGAAGACGCCTCGTCCCGTGGCTTCATTACGACCCAGCGAGCCGCCCAATGCGATGGGCTTGCCGGTGACGACCCCGGGAATGGGATAGCCTTTGGTCATGCTGTAGGTGTCCATAATCCAGGCCATCGTTTGAGGATTTGTGTAAACGTCGGGCGCGGGAATGTCCTGCTCGGGACCGATGAGCGGCAGAATCGAAGCCGCATAGCGACGCGTCAGCCGCTCGAGTTCCTCGAGCGTCATGTCCTTTGGGCTGCAAGCCACGCCGCCTTTGGCGCCGCCAAAGGGAATATTCACCACCGCGCATTTCCACGTCATCCAGGTGGCGAGAGCCTTCACTTCGTCTAAAGTTACGTTGGGATGAAAACGGATTCCGCCCTTGGCGGGTCCGCGAGCCGTGCTGTGCTGAACTCGATAGCCTTCAAACCGGTGAATGTGGCCATCGGCCAGGCGAACGGGCAAGGACACTTGCAACACCCGCTCGGGGTACTTGATAATTTCCCGAACATCGGGCTCAAGGTGAAGCTGGTCCGCCGCGAGATCAAAGTTCTGCAAGGCGGCCTCGTACGCATTCCTCGAAACCTTAATCGCCTCAAGAACTGGCATAGTTGCTCCTTTCGGATTTGAACTTGAGAGGCTGAAAAGCCTCGAAAAGTCGGGTAGGAGTGAGGAAGAAGTTCGGTCGAACCCGCCTCTTCCCGGAGTTCATCTTCCGCCTCCCAAACTAACCAATATTGTCTTTGGTTGAGTACGCTGGACTGTGATGGTAGTCACCCGCAGCCGTGACCCGAGTCACTTATCGGCCCCAGGGGCCGGCGGGAATTCGTGCAGGATAGCCATGCGGCGCAGCCATCGCGCCCCACCGGTGGGCGACCTTTTCATCGATCGGCAGCAGGCGACGTGTTCCGCTCTCGTGGGGGCACGTCTTGGGTGCCACCGGTTTTGGGGCGGCCACAAGGGCCGCCCCTACGTTAAACTGCACCCCTACGAGCCCACCAAGCCCAAACGCAAAAGTGAGCAATTTCTGCACACACGGCCACTGATCTGACCGCGCGGCCACTTATTCACAGGCTAAACTCAAGTAAATACGGTCCGAAATTATTCCTCCTGCTTGTCCCGCCAGTACCCACTGTCCCACTTTCACCTGCTACCGTCGGTGGTTGGTAGTCGGTTGTCGGTCGTTGGTGGGTCGGTGCCGGTGCTCGGCAGTTCTCGCAATCTGAAGCGGGAACTAACCTGA
>DATJYK010000307.1:0-1086 GCA_035578005.1 Terriglobia bacterium | reverse complement strand
AAGTGGAGATCTTCGCGCTGTGCTCCCCGATGATCAAAAGATTCGTGGCAGGTTCAGGAATTCGATTAGTGAATTATGAGGCGTTGGTGAGGCGGTCGCATTCCGACGCCATCGCTGCTTGACGTATGGAACGGTGTTGGTCAGCCTGCCCAAGCCGGCGCAGGCCGACAGTTAATGGGAGGCCTAATCATGAACTCACAAGAGCATATCCAATTCTCGATCGTCGTGCCGCTTTACAACGAGGCCGCCAGCCTCACGCCGCTTTATGTCCGGCTGACGCAGGTCATGGGCACGCTCGAAGGCCGCTACGAGATTATCTTCGTCGACGATGGCAGCCGCGATGGCACGCCCGCACTTCTTCATGAGATTTATGAATCGGACTCGCGGGTGAAGGTGATCACCTTGCGCCGCAACTTCGGCCAGACGGCGGCCCTCAAGGCGGGGTTTGACGCGGCAAGCGGCGACATCGTTATCTCCATGGACGGCGACCTGCAGCACGAACCTGAACAGATCCCGGCTTTCGTTTCCAAGCTGGAGGAAGGGTACGACATCGTCAGCGGCTGGCGGGAGCAACGGCAGGACAACTGGTTCAGTCGCCGCCTGCCGAGCAAAATCGCCAACTGGGCCATGTCCAAGCTGGCGCGCGTACCACTCCACGATTTCGGCACCACCTTCAAGGCTTACCAGCGCGAGACCATTCAGAGCATCCAGCTCTATGGCGACCTCCATCGCTTCATTCCTGCATTGGCGGCCGGCATCGGCGCCAGCATCGCCGAGATTCCCATCAGCAACCCTGCTCGCGCGAATGGAAAATCGAACTACGGCATCTCGAGAACGTTCCGCGTGTTTCTCGATCTGCTCAGCACCAAGTTCCTGCTCGACTATTCCACTCGGCCCATGCACTTCCTTGGCTTTTTTGCGCTTCTCATGACGGGGGTGGGCACACTCATGGGATCCGTCGTCCTTCTCAAGAGTCTGCTCTTCCACCAGTCCGTCATGCTTCAAAATGGCCCGCTCTTGTTTGGCGCCACCCTGTTCACACTGGCAGGAATTCAGCTTCTGGGTCTGGGTCTGGTTTCGGAGATT
>DATJYK010000306.1:0-7727 GCA_035578005.1 Terriglobia bacterium | reverse complement strand
CTGTTGCGTGTTGTAGTTCATGTGGTAATCGCCGTGCCACGAAGTGCCGATCTTCCCGCTGGTCCAGTTGCCGAAAAGGCCCGGTGCCACTTTGCCTTGGCGAAGGCAGCAGGCCAGAAAATACTGGTTGTGGTACCAGATGCGCTCGAGTTCCTGATCTTCAAATTCCACCGCCGACCGCGACCAGAATTCGCGCCAGTGCTTCTCCGACCGTCGTTGAAGGGTGGCGGGCGCGAGCGCTTGCAGGCGTCGGACTTCGGCGCGCCCGAACGCAACATTGTCGGGATGGTCGCGCGGCGTCGTGACAACAAGATCGAGACGCAAGGGCTGCTCTTTCTTCGGCACGAACGTCGCACTATGCTCGGCGGGGCCCGAACCCCCGGATTCAGAAGGCAGCGGCGCCCAGATTCCTTCCAAGCGGGCGAGCAGAGCGAAGTTGCGATCGTTGTCTGAGGCCGGTGGATTTGGAACCGCGTCCGTAGGCGCAGTCGCGGGAAAGCGCTGCAGACAACTGAGCCATGAGCCCGCTTCGTCAGTGCTTACGGTGACTTCCGCTCCCGGCAGGCGCGCTTCGACATCGCTATAAGCCTCGTAGGTGATCGAGGAGAAAGGAGCGTGCCGGTCCGTGGCGAGCGAGACGAGACCGCTCTCCCAATCCACAAAGCAAAGCATTCTCAGTTTGGTTCGTGTCCCTCGCAGGTCGTCCTGGTCGAGATCAAGGGTCATCAAACCATTCGAGGGGTCAAGCGCCTGATGCCGCACCGTCACGATTTTGGGGTCCCAGTGGATCCACACGAGTCCGCACGGCCAGGGTCTGGGCCAGGGCTTGCCATAAGACGCCGCGACTTTCTCCGTGTACTGACGGAAAAAATCGATGTTGCTTTCAAGGTAGGTCATGTCCGGCTTGCCCTGCCGCTTCGCTTCTTCGCTGGCGCGCTCCCACAACTCCAACAACTCGCGGAATGGCAGCACGTACTGGTAATGGTCCTCGCTGACGCGGATATCCCAACTGTCGGACTTACCCAGGTGGAGGCCAATCGCGTCAGGACGCACGGTGACGCACACGCCCACGTCACCGTTACCCAGCAACATGCCCTCAAAAAAGTTCGGGGTGGGCAGGTCCTTTTCAATTCTGTGCCGCCGCGCGATCTCAAACCCGTTTAGTTCCGCCGCAGGTGCGGTTAAAGCTGGGTTCGGGACTGCGTTCGCTCCGCCAGCCGTCATATCGATTGCGGCCGCGGCCGGGGAGACTGCGCCGGCGGCCGTGGCTGCCGCCGAAGTCTGGAGGAATCTCCTTCGGGTGGTTTTCATGGGCCGAATCCTATCACGGTTGAGGCAAGCTCGCTGCGGCCTCGAGACCCAGGAGCAACCTGGAATGAGGCTCATATCTGTGGAGGTTAAGTGCAGGTGGCGCGGCGCAGCCTCAACGAACCAATTCAGGAGCAGAGACGGGAACGATTCCTAACCCTTTGATCGCAATTCAAACGACTGTTTGACACCGTTTTTGTCAAAAGTGTAAAGAAACGTTACACTTTCTCCCCAACGACCACATTTATAAGTCTTTTAGAATCAGTTCGTCATTTTTAGGCACGTGAAGCTTGTAAGTGCCTTACACTTGCCATCGTGTGGCTTCTCCATTTGAGAGGCCTGAAAGGCCGAGCTAACTCAGCCCTGGGCTTTGCTAGGTCGGCCCTTTGGGCCTTCTACAATAATAAGGGTGTTACATCTTCGTACGCTTCGAGCAGCCCGCGAACCCCGTGGCCCAGTACAGCTCGCATCAGGATATTAGCGTCCAGTACTAGGCCTCTTCGCGGGTTCATTTGCGCCTGCCGGCGCGCCAGCGCTTGAAATCGGCGATCATCTCCTCTTCGGCGATGCCCTCGGCTGCCAGCAACTCTTGCAGTCGGGCTGCCGCCTCCTTTAGCGCCGTCCGCTCCGCTTCTGAGCGCCTTCGCCGGGCTGGGAGATAGTAGCCGACGGTGTCGCCGTGCCGCGTAATGGCGAGGGGCTTGTCGCATTGCAACAAATAGTTCGCGAGCTTTTCCCGAAACTCACGGATGCCGACTTTGAGTGTCTCCATGTGCGTTCACCTGTGTACACATTGTAGATGCCCTTGGCGAATAATGAAAGCGGTTTGTGCTGTAAAGGTGGTGTTGCCGGGACACCAAGTTATTTGGGAGCTTCGCGGGTGGGGACGACATGCAGTACAATGTCGTCGCCACCCGCGAAAGGAGGGTCCATGACAGCCCAGCCGGACTCGACGCCGACAGGAGCCTCAGCGCCGCCCACTGGCCTCTCAACGCTCCTCAGAACTCGCCTTCCATTGAACCGAAAAGAAGTCTTTTTTACGGCGACGGTGCTGCCGGCAATCATCTGCGCCGATAGATTTAAGCACTTCCACCGCTTTCTGAACCTGCTTGGTCTGCCGGATGTCCCGATAGATGTGAGTAGGGAGAAGGCGAACATTCAGCTCTTTACTGAATACTGCCTCGCGGAATCCATCCATCACGACCCGAGATTCCCAGGTGCCCCGCGCGACCCGGAAAGACCTGACCTCGTGATTTTTATCGAGGGTTCGCCGCCGAGACTGATTGCTGTAGAAGCGAAGCTATACAACAGAACGCAGCCGTCCGACCTGAAGCGGGAAATGGAAAGGCAGGAGATGCACGTGCTGAAGTATTTGCGAGAGCGATGGCCGGGACTTCAGACGACTCATACGGCTCTTCTGCCTGAGGCAATGAAGGCCTATTTTGGAGATCAGGGGCCAACGCGTACGATTACGTGGGAAGAAATCATACGAGAATACCAAGACCTGGAGAGCGCACGATATTTTCTTGAGATTCTCAGGATTGCGCTTGAGGAGTATCAAGAGCTCAAGGGTTCGGAGATCACCTTTGGCGCGAATGCCGAGGATAAGCTTACAGGTGCCGACATCCTGGACCGCCACCAACATGGCGATACTGAATTTCAAGCGATGGGCAGACACGGGGGCATAAATGGCGCTGCGCTAAAGGCCGACGTCGCGGACGGCAGGTGGCAGAGACAGGTGTATGAGGTACGCAGCTCACCTATTAACCTCCCCGCGACCAACTGGTTTCCCATTTCTGATTTCGTTGCACTGGTCTCTCGCAATTTATCCTTTATTACCGCCTTTGGCGCGGTGCTCAATGCAGCCCGAGGCGAAGAGAGCGATGACGCTGCCTTCGGCCGCCGTGTCCGGCAAATCATAATGGAACAGTGCGGAGCGGACGCGCTGACTGCGCAATAGCTCTTCCTGAGGGAATCCGCGGGTGGCGACGACATCGGTTTTCATGTCGTTGCCACCCGCGGCGTGGTGCGGTCTCTAAATCGGGGGGCTGGCGCAGACCTTCTGTAAACCATCCAGCGACCTGCACTTCGCGGCGGAAAGGTCTGCGCCAGCCGGCCGATGTCGTCGCCACCCCGCGAATTGGGTCGCTTTTGCCACAAGGCTTCATATTGGGGCCCAATACGTGGAGACCCTGTAAGAATGCGGCTGCCGTGAACTGCCTGGAAAAAGCTTGTCAAGAAAACAAGAAATTACGGTGTTGCAGTGCGGACCTCTGCTTCTGAGGTCCGCGGTTTTTGTGCTTCCCCGTCAAGAAAAGCCGCGGACCTTACCAGGCAGGTCCGCGCTACTAGCTTGCTTTATTTTACGGCCCCTATTCCTACCCGAAATTTGGTGCTTGCATACACCAGGGCTACGTCTGACGCCAGCAGCTTATCGGTCCTCGCGGCTACAACATTTGATGAAACGTGAAGGGGGCCGTCCTTCCCACCTTGTATAACGATAGAGACGCTCGCCACGTATCCGCCGAGAAATTGGCCGATCACAACATCCAGTTCAATGTTTTCCCCGGTTTGAGGGCATGGGTCCACGATATTGTTGGTTTTCTCAGCCCTTAGTCCCGTGACGATCATTTGCTGAATGAAGCTAACTTCGGACCCAGATATGGAATTGACCGAACCACCGGGTTGTGTCGGCATAAGGACGCCGGGGTCTTCGCTGTCAGCCCAAACGCAGATCTTGCCCGATTTTGATTGAGCACGAACAATGCTGGGAACCAAACTCGCCAACATCAACACAACGAGCATCGTCTTGAGCTTCATCGTCTTCTCCCGTGTTCGGCTTTTTCATTCTTACCCGCGGGTGGCGACGACATCGGTTTTCATGTCGTTGCCACCGCGCCAAAAGGTGAGCGTCTCCTGCGTCTGAGCAAGCTCCTCGCAGTACCCGGTTATGTTTTCTGGGCCGAACCAATCAGCCGTTTCTGGGCAAAGAAAAACACAACGTCGGTAGCTGGCTTGCTCTGCGCCATCTTCGCAGTACCATTGGAAAGGCCGAGCGCGGACTCGAATTGCTTCTGCTTAGGTTCAATCCAATTTTTCTCGTGGGTCTTGTGCTGGTACAAGACCAGGACATCGTTTCCGCGCATCGCGTTCCATATTTGCGCCAGCTCCGATTTGAGAACATGCTTCAAGTCGGGGTTGTTTGGCTCAAGCCCCGTGTCCGGATCGAGGAATATGATGCACGGCGACTCAGAGGAATCCAGCTTTGCTAGTGCATCCTGTACGTCGCGCATGTACGGCTCACGACGCAAGAACGGTGAATTGACAACTTCAATTTTAGCCTGTGGAGAGTTCAACCGCATGATATCCATCACGTCTCGCGGAAAATGACTGATAACAGCCTCGGGCATGGGGTATGGGGTACCATCGATCTCGATTTCTGGTTTGGCTTCCGGTCGATAGTAGGCAACCTGCACAATCCTGCTTGCACCGTACAGGCGGGCGAGTTGAAGCAGAACGCCCCACTTCACCAAATCGCGGTTATCGCCGTACCATTGATCTTTCACAGCACCTACGCCTCTTTGCCAGATTACATCAAGGCCCGGCAAAGCGCCGAGCGGCCCAAGTTCAGGAGATCGGCGGGTCTATATAAGAAGAGGAGAAGCAAGATGACACCCGAACAAAATTCCAGTTGACCGATCACCGTTGCTTCAAGCACCATAACTGCACCAGCGTCGCTTCGCTCCGAGGGTGACCGGCTTGGCGTCGGAACGAGTGGCCGGAATCAAATCGGAATCAGTGACCGCCTTCGTCAGAATCAGCAGTGTATCGCCGCCGCCGTCAGCCTCTCTGTAGGCAATGTGTTGTCGTAAAGCCATTCGGCCAACTCATAGCCGAACGACTGAATGAGAGTAAGTTTGCCCCTCTTTCGTCTTGTTCCCGTTTTCATTTTCGTGTGAACTCCTCGCCGCACAGTGGGCATTCGCTTGGGTTAGGCCCATCGTGACCGGCTTCCGTGTCCGTGAGACAGCCCGCAACCTGCCAGGTCTCCTCCTCGTCCAATGCCTCCTCGGCCACTTCGCCCCCTGCGTCGAGCACTACCCATTTCCCGTCCACTTCCTTGGCGGAGTAGCGATAGCGCTCACCGTGTTCTGTTAGCGATGGTTTTACCGTGATTTTTGCCATTGTGTTCGTCCCTTTCAATCAGGGGGCGATGAATTCTGCCCTCTGTATACTTAATGCTCCCGTAGTCCGTTGTTTATTGGGAATCCTGTGGCCCGAGACAGATTCGGGGCATAATTCTGCCTAAGCCACTGAAAACAAGCCAAAGATATTTTCCCCTAAACCTTGTTGGCGGCCACTTTAATACCGACGCGTGGCGACGACATTTTACTGCATGTCGTCGGTACCCGGAATCCCAAAGAGCCACCACAAACCGCACACGAGAACGTCGCTTCCGCCGAGGCCCATGGCAAGCCAGCGCCCTACGCCGCCTGCTGGCTTCGGCCCTTCCTTTCGGGCCGGATGAGCATCACCGCGGGAATGTGAAGGCGCTCGTGAAGCTGGCGAATCATGCTTAGAGACAGCGGCCGGCTACGGCCTATCGGATCGACCTTCGTCGCCGCTGTGTTGGAATGACACACTGACCAGAGCCAGAATCTGCGGACATCGGATTTCCACAGGCCATCTTCTTGAGGCCAAAGGCGAAAATAAAGTTTCTAGTGTAGTGTCCATGAAGTAGCTGGACGATGCGTGCCGGGTAGAGGCCGCCTTTAGGCGGGCACATGCCGACCTGAAGGTCGCCGCTACACTTGTCCAGTCAAATCCTGGACACCGCACTAGCCCGTCTCACTTGACCCACCGTCTCATTCCATTTCCCCAAGCTTGAATCATGAAGCGATGTGCCAATCCGCGGTGCGGACGCGCATTCGAATCCAGGCAGCGAGGCCACATCTACTGCTCGAAACGCTGTCGTTGGCCGGCCGGTAACGCTCGCCGCACCCTCCGGCGCGCAAAACTCCCTCACCCGGCCCTTCAGGAATGTCCCGCAAAAGCGTGTAATGGCGCTGTCCTGGCGTGTAACACGCTTCGCCCAGCGGGTAGTAGCACTCCGCTGATCGGCATTGCTGCAGAGGCCACCCAGCGCAGCTCCGGCTCTCATGGGCATCCTTTACCTGTCTGTCTGCTTTGACCGCCCAATTGTCGATTTTCGCGGGTGGCGACGACACCGTACTGCGTGTCACGGGTGGCGCCTGCATCAAAAAACCACGCACCGGCGTGAGGCTCCCGATCCCTCGAGTTCGCAGAGTGGTTGATCTTGATCCTTTTCATCCCCTGACTGCTTCGACCTGCGTTTCGAGGCCAAGGTAACCCGTTGCCAGGCGACCGAGCGTAGGATGGAGACAGAGAGCCGATATGATGGGCCCGAACAGACCGGCTTGTTGCAGTTCGCCGTCATCGATGTGCTACTGGTTCGCTGTCTCTCTGGTCGTGTGGGGAGGACTGAGCCTGGTGGGAGTCTATTGGCATCCTCTCCATGGTTCGTCAGCTGCCACGATCCTCTTGGCCGCGCCGGCCGGTTGCCTTGCCAACTGGGTGAGGAATCGCACGCTTCACTGCGCGATCACCGGCCCAGTGCTTTTGATTGCGGGCGGCGCGTTCCTACTGTCGGCCGTGGCCAGTGTCCGGCTGAATACGTCCTGGGTCTGGCCCTTCGTGGCCATCGGAACTGGCGTGGCTTTCCTGCTGGAATGGCGCTATGCCAACCGTTCCGCTTCGAGGCCGTGACTGTTCGCCAAGCCCTGAAGGTGCACAGCGAAGAAGCGCGAGCCCGGACGTCATTGGCGGCAAGTGCATGCACGACGACGAAGAGTTTCTCCGCATTCCGATCACCGATGTGTTCGACCTGCACACGGTGCAGCCCCGCGAAGTCGCCGCAGTGGTAGAGGCCTATCTCGACGAAGCGGTGGGGCTCGGCCTCGAGACTGTGCGCATCATCCACGGTCGCGGCATGGGCGTGCAGCGGAGGATCACCCAAAGCCGTGCGCAAAATCATCCACGTCGACATGGACGCGTTCTATGCTTCCGTCGAGCAGCGCGATGACCCGCAACTGCGTGGCAAGCCAGTAATCGTCGCCTGGCGGGGTAACCGCTCGGTGGTGTGTGCGGCTTCGTATGAGGCGAGGCGCTTCGGCGTGCGTTCGGCCATGCCGGCAGTGCGGGCAGAGCGCCGGTGTCCTCAGGCAATCTTCGTGCCTCCGGATTTCACACGTTACCGGGCAGTCTCGCGCAGCGTGAAGGAGATCTTCAACCGTCACACCGACCTGATCGAGCCACTCGCACTCGACGAAGCCTACCTCGACGTCACCCAGAACAAAACCGGCCTGCCGACCGCCACCCAGGTGGCACGCGCTATCCGT
>DATJYK010000305.1:0-50000 GCA_035578005.1 Terriglobia bacterium | reverse complement strand
AGTTGATGTGTTGCGCATAGTGCTCAGTGATGCTGACATCGAGGAAAGCGATGAGGATAAGCCCGGAGTGATCCTTGACTACGACAAAGAGGGCAATGTCGTGGGTCTCGAGATTCTGGAGGCCTCAAAGCGCGTGGCGAACCCTCGGTCGGTCGAATATGCTGTGACGGGCTAGGTTGGGGATTGCGGTGGCCATAAGGGATCAGACCGACTCCCATCCCGAACACGGAAGCTAAGCACCCGATGGTACTGCGCGGGTGACTGCGTGGAGGGTAGGTCGTCGGGGGGATCAAATTAAATCGACAGTCAGTTGTTGACAGTCGTAAGTGGGGGCGGGCCCAGTGCCCGCTCTTTGCTTTTTCCGGCTGACTCTGCTGTAAATAGTCTCTGGGGCCGCTGCAGGAGAGACGAGTGACCACTCACGACAAATTCGAAAGACTCGAAGGCGCAATTACCCGGCTCGCCGAGAGCCAAACTCGTGCCTGGGATGCCATCGGCGAGATTGGCCAAACGCAGCGGATAATGTCGGAAACTCAACGTCAGTTGGCAATGACCCAGCACGAGCTGGCGGTGCGCCAGAATGTTCTGGCGACGGACTTTAGCAACTTGGATGAGCGCCTGAACAGTCTCGCTAAGCTCGTTGAAGGTTTCATCCAGGCGCAGCAAAACGGCCACGGCAACAGCGGAGGCTGAACACCGGCCTCATGTACTGGCTGCGAGAGTAGGTCGTCGCTCAGTTTGTAATTCGCTTGACTTCGTAGACGCCGTCGATCTTCCGCAGCGAAGAGACAATCCTGCGAAGGTGCTGGATGTCGACCGTGTCGAGCGTGACGTCGATGGTGGCCCGTTCCTCGCCCGTGTGCGCCTGAATGTTCTGAATATTGGAATGAACGTCGCTGATCACCGACGTGACCTCAGCCAGCAAGCCGCGCCGGTCCTCAGTGGTGAGGGCAAGCTTGACCGTGTACAGCGTATACTTGGGGCCGCTCCACTCAACCTCGATGCGCCGGTCCGCATCATAGAGCAGATTCTGGACGTTATGACAACTCTTGGAATGCACGGCAATACCCTTTCCGCGCGTCACGTATCCCACAATTTCCTCGCCCCGCACCGGATTGCAGCACTTGGCGCGATACACCATCAGGTCATTGTGTCCGTGAACCTGAATGGCGAGGTCCCGCTCGATGCCGAGCGCGCGCTTGACTGTGCTCGCGAGGCTGGGTGAGGCCTCCGGCTCCTCGGGAAGAGATGGCGCCAACTTGCCCAGCACCTGCCGAGGTCCGAACTTACCGTAACCCACGCCTGCCAGCAGATCCTCGGTAGTCGCGCATCCGTAATCGCTGGCCACGCGCAGGTAGTCCGCCTCGGTAACCTCCTTGAGCACCACATTGAAGCGCCGCGCTTCTTTCTCAACGAGCTTGCGTCCAATCTCAATGGCCTGCTGGCGTTCCGCCAGATTGATCCAGTGCTTGATTTTGTTGCGGGCCCGCGCGGTCTTCACCACCGAGAGCCAGTCACGGCTGGGGTGCTGGCCGGGCGCAGTGGTGATCTCGACGATGTCGCCGTTCTCCAGCTTCGACTTCAGCGGCACCATGCGCCCGTTCACCTTGGCGCTCACGCAGTGGTGGCCTACCTCGGTGTGGATGGAGTAGGCGAAGTCGATGGGCGTGGCCTCGCGAGGCAGCACCACGACTTTGCCCTTGGGTGTGAAGGTGTAAACCTCCTGAGGATAGAGGTCGATCTTGAGCGTCGAAAGATAGTCGCTGGGATCGCGCATTTCCTGCTGCAAATCCACCAGCCTGCGCAGCCAAGCCATGCGCTGCTCGTCCTCGCGCTGAGCAGGCTTGCCGTCTTTGTATTTCCAGTGAGCCGCGATACCTTCCTCGGCCACGCGATGCATTTCTTCGGTGCGGATCTGCAGCTCAAAGGGCTGGCCGTGAGGACCGATCACGGAAGTATGAAGCGACTGGTAGAAATTCGGCCGCGGCATGGCAATGAAATCCTTGATGCGATCCGGAATGGGAGGCCAGGTTTGATGGATGACGCCGAGCGCCCCGTAACAGTTCTTCACCGAGTCGGTGATGATGCGGATCGCGAGCAGGTCATACACTTTCTCAATGGGAATCTGCTGGCGCTGAAGCTTCAGCCAGATGCTGTAAAGCCGCTTGATGCGGCCCTCAACGCGTGCTGGAATATCGTGCTCCTTCATCACCGCAATCACGTGAGTGCGAACCTGGGCCAGAAAGACTTCGTTCACTTTGCGCCGGCTCTCCACGGCCTCGCGTACTTCCTCGTAGGCGTCCGGCTCAAGATGGCGGAAGGCCAGGTCCTCGAGTTCACCTCGAATCTTGCCCATTCCCAGGCGGTGCGCGATGGGTGCGTAGATATCAAGCGTCTCTTGCGCCACCCGCTGCCGCTTTTCCAAGGGTAGCGCGTCGAGGGTGCGCATGTTATGGAGCCGGTCAGCCAGCTTAACGAGAACGACGCGGACGTCATCCACCATCGCCAGGAACATCTTCCGAAGGTTCTCGGCCTGCTTTTCTTCCGCGGTGTTGAATTGAAGGCGGCTGATTTTGGTGACACCTTCCACGATGTGCGCCACATCCGGACCGAACTCCTGGCGGATGCGCTCGATGGTCGTTGGCGTGTCTTCCACAACGTCATGGAGCATGCCGCCCGCAAGGCAGACGACGTCCAATTTCAGGTCGGCCAAAACGTTCGCGACCTCCAAGGGATGGGAAAAGAAAGGCTCACCGTTCAGGCGGGTTTGGCTACGATGTTCGGTAGCGCTGAAGTCGTAGGCTTTGTGCAGCAGGCTGAGGTCGTCGCCGGGTCGATAGGCGTGTACCTTCTGGGCGAGTTGTTCGAAGCTGACCATCCGTCAAGCCCGTTACCTGCTTCCGCTTTTTGTGTGCAAACCGCTGAAACCGGCTGAGCACGCGTCCAGAAGCCTCTGGGAACATTGTAGGGTATGAGGCAAGGGAGGTTCAAGAAGCAGAACCCAGGAGTCAGAAGTCAGGAGTCGGAAGTAAGAAGCCAGAAGTCAGGAGCCAGCAAACCGCGGTTGAGTTGCGAGATACAACTACCACAACTCTAGGTGGCGGGATGCGGAAACATGCTTGGGAACGCAGTCGTTGCAAGCGGGTGACCCGCATAGCTGAGATGAAGCGCGAAGGGAAGAGGCTTCCTAGAGGTTCTCACTTCCGACTCCTGGCTTCTGTCTCCTGTCTTCTGACTCCTGCCTTTCAGTGGCGGAAGTGCCGCACGCCCGTGAACATCATCGCGAGGCCCAGACGATTGGCGGCGGCGATCACCTCCGCGTCGCGCACCGAGCCGCCGGGCTGCACCACGGCCGTGGCGCCAGCTTGGGCCGCTTCTTCGACGCCGTCGGGGAAGGGAAAGAAGGCATCCGAGCCGACCACTGTTCCCTCGAGCTGGTGCTTCAACTCGCGCGCTTTGGTCATGGCTAAGCGGACTGAATCCACGCGGCTCATCTGCCCCGCGCCTATTCCCACCGCCACGTCCTCGTGCGCAAAAACGATGGCGTTCGACTTCACGTGCTTCACCACCCGCCAAGCGAAGACGAGCGCACGGTGCTCGTCCTCCGAGGGCTTGCGCTCCGTGACGCATTTCCAGTCCTCGGGTCGTGCCCCCAAAGTGTCAGGTGTCTGCACCAGCAGACCCCCTCCAATCGACTTGAGCTGTAAGCCGTATTCGTCGCCTGCAACCGGCATCTCCATCAGGCGGAGATTCTTCTTGGCTGCCAGGCCCTCGAGCGCCCCCGAATCGAAGCGCGGAGCCACCACGGCTTCAACGAACAGCTTGGCGAGTTCCGACGCCGTGCCTGCGTCCACGACATGATTGACCGCGATAACGGACCCGAAAGCCGATACGGGATCCACGGCCAGCGCTCGCTGATAGCTCTCGCGTAATGTACCTGCAGATGCGATCCCGCAGGGGTTGGTGTGCTTGATGATTGCTGTCGTGGGCTTGCTGAATTCCGTGACTAGGCGCCAAGCGGCTTCCAAGTCTACGAGGTTGTTGTACGAAAGCTCCTTACCCTGGAGTTGGTGGGCGTGGGCCAGGCCTCGTCCGCCGGTCGCCGGGTCTTGGTAAAGCGCGGCCCGCTGGTGCGGATTCTCTCCGTAGCGCAAATCGGTGACCTTGTGGAAGTTCAGGTGCAGCCTGTCGGGCAGACTCAGAAGGGGAGTGAGGTCGGTGGTTGTCTCGCCGGCGCTCGTGGCCCATTTCTGAAGGGTGGTGGAAATGGCGCCATCATAAGCGGCGGTGGTGGCGAACGCCTTCAGTGCCAGACGCCGTCGCGTGACGTCCGAAGTTGCACCTCCGCTCAGCCCAATCTCCTGCAGCACCACCGGATAGTCGGACGGGTCCACGACCACGGTGACGTCGGCGAAGTTCTTGGCCGCCGAGCGGATCATAGAGGGCCCTCCGATATCGATATTCTCGATGACCTCTTCGAAGCGCACGCCCGGCTTGGCCGCAGTCTGCTCGAACGGATAAAGGTTGACGACGACCAGGTCAATAGGCTCGATACCGTGTTCGCGCATCTGCCGGACGTGTTCGAGGTTCGAGCGGACGCCCAGAAGGCCTCCATGCACTCGGGGATGAAGGGTCTTCACCCGGCCGTCCAGCATTTCGGGAAAGCCGGTCACCTCGGAAACGTCGCGCACGGCCAGGCCGTGGGCCCGCAGCAGTTTCGCCGTTCCTCCCGTGGAGAGAATTTGAATGCCGAGGGCCGCAATCCCCGCGGCAAACTCCTCCACACCTCTTTTGTCACTCACGCTGATCAGTGCCCGCTCGATTTTCTTCACCCGAAAAAAATCCCTCCCGTAGCCTATTCTCATTTCTTGCGCGGCGGCCGCGAGGGCCGCATTTCAATACGGCTGGCCAGAGCCCGCGACGGAAAGCGGTAGAGGTCAAGGACAGCCTTGGCAATATCCTCGCCTGCAAGCTTCCAGCTTTCGCGGGGCTTGCTCCCGGGCGTCGCGGCAAAGTCAGTATCCACGCTGCCCGGCATGATGTAGCTGACGCGGATGCCATCGTGGCGGATGTCTTGCATCATGGCTTCACTGAAGCCGTTCAACCCGAACTTTGATGCGTTGTACGCTGCGCCGCCCGGAAACGGGTTGACGCCGGCGAGACTTGAGATGTTGATGATATAGCCTCCGCCGCGGCGCCGAAACAGAGGAATGGCTTCGCGACAGCAGTAAAACGTCCCCGAAAGGTTGGTCTCAATGATGGCATCCCATTCGTCGGGGGTGAGTTGATCGACGGGCTTCATGATGCCAATCCCGGCGTTGTTGACGAGCAGATCCAGCCCGCCGAAACGCTCGGCAGCCTGCTGGATGAAGTGCCGACAATCCGGATAAGAGCGCACATCCGCAGTGACCCCGGCGATGCGTCCCGGCCCTGCCGTCTCGAGTGACTGTAATGCGTCCCGGAGGACCGATTCGCTTCGTCCGCAGATGAAAACGTTTGCGCCTTCACCCAAAAGGACGGCGGCAATATCGTAGCCGATGCCGCGCGTGCCCCCTGTGATCGCCGCGACTTTGTCCTTGAGTTCATTTCCCATCGTTCCTCCAACCCTCCGCGTCCAGAGTACAACGTGGCGGCAGGGCTGCAATTCAAGTTTTCCCGAGGCCCAGTCGCCACAGGGGACGTTACTTCGCCGGTGCCAATCCTAGGGTCGCGAAGTGCCGCTGCACTCGCGCCAGGTCCTGCTCAGTATCCACGCCAATCGTATCATCAGGAGTCTCAAGCACCTGGATCGGGATGCCGTTCTCCAGGAATCGTAACTGCTCCAGGCACTCAGTCTGTTCGAGAGCGGAAGGCGGTAGCCGTCGAAACTTTTGCAGGGCTTCAACCGTGTACGCGTAGAAACCGAGATGCTTGTAATAGCGCTCCTGCGCCGCGTCGCCGCGATTGAACGGAATCATTGCGCGCGAGAAATAGAGCGCTCGTCCCCGGGAGTCGGTGACCACCTTGACTGCGTTGGGGTCTCGTGCCTCTTTGCTGCTGATGGCCACCTTCAGCGTTGAGACTTGGACATCGGTCGAGAGTACTGCCGGTGCATCCGGCAACCCAGCCTGGCCGTCACGGGGGCGGCCTCCGCGTGCTTGTGTCAAAAACGGGCTGACCAGCAGACGAATGTGCTCCGCTGTCACCATCGGTTCGTCTCCCTGGATGTTCACATAGATGTCGGCACGCTGGCCAGATGAGCAGTCTTGGTCCAGAACTTCGATCAACCGGTCCGTGCCGGAAGCATGGCCACTTGAGGTGAGTCGAGCGGGAATTCGGGCTTGGGTGCAGTATTTCAGGATCTCCCTGGAGTCTGTGGCGATCAACACGCTATTGAAAGCTCCACTCAGCGCTGCCCGTTCGTAGACCCAGGCGATCATTGGACGGCCGCAGATGAGGCGTAACGGCTTACCAGGCAGGCGCCGCGACTCCAGACGCGCCGGGATTACGCCACACACGGCGAGAGGTGATCGACTAGGCTCCAAATTCTTCCTCAATGAAACGTGCGCCACAGTTACGTCGCGGAACGAGTGCGCGACAAAAGTATAGCCGAATTCTTGCCGCCCCTGGCGAACGGCTTCCCCAATCGCGCACGTCACACTGTGTGCTTAGTGTTGGGTGTTACGAGTCTGTTGACGTAAGTTCCCAAATCGTCATCGATATTCTGCGGTGCGTTGAGCAACTCACTGCTTATCAATTAGATGAAGTTCCTGAGAGCCGAGAACGAATGCCCCCCTTTGTTTTTCGTCGGAAGTAACAGCCTCGCGAGCCCTCGGCCTAGCAAACCCAGAATGCGCTGGTCGTCGGCAACAAGCTTCCGTGGTTGTCTGCAGTTTTCCTGGCGAAGTCTTGAACCTCAGACCGACGAGCCCACGCCCAACCACTGGACGAAGCTCGGGTTCGTTTCTTGGGTTCCTTGGGTTCGTTTCCTGATTTTGTGCGTTTTTTCCCCCGAAAGTCAGGTTCGTTTAGGTTCGTTTTCGAACGCCAAATTGGTCCCATTTTTGCTCTTATCCGTATTTGAATCTATGGGTTAAGTGTTTTGGGTTCGTTTTTTCGACTCGTTTGGCAAATGGGCCGCCTGATCGCCATTAACATACGCTGCAGCAACACGATACAAGTTTGGGTTCGTTAGCGCGCATAGAGTGACTCCGGGGGGGTGCCCTGTCCGGAACCTGATTTTCCCCCGTCCGACTTCTCGCACCCCAGGGTACTGAGGGGTGGTTGCGGGTTCCGACTTCAAGAACTTGCGACATTTGTTCAGATGCTGCTCCGATCAGACGCCTAGAAAGCAACCGCCTGGAACCCTTCGAAAAGTGTATCAACTATGCACACTGTCGACACTCCAGATTCGAACCCTCGAATTTCAACAGCCTATGTGGCTCATTCCGTTGGGAAAAAGAATTGTTCCCGGAGTTCCCGTGTGTCCCCACTGTCCCAATCTAGGATGTTACTGTCTAGCTATGACAGAAGTCCGACAGACGACGAGGCAGGGTCCAGGGGCCGATATTCCCACGCCCGCACGAATCAGTGATTCCACTCGGTCGGGAAGTGAGCGAGTTTTGCGAGGGGATGCTAAGCCCGACTCAAGTGGCAAGGTGGCATCGGAAGAGCGACTGATTCATCGGCTCGTCGGCGACTTCAAGAGCTATCTATTTGATATAGGTGTAGATATGAAAGTTCCGTCGGAATTCCTGGCGGCATTGACCGCAAATGAGTCGGGCGGTGATGCGCGCGCAAGTCGCTTTGAGCCGGGCGTCTATCAGCATTTGAAGAGCGTCGCTGAGGGTCGCGTAGCGAGCTACGGGAGTATCGCCAAGTCATTGTTGGAAAAAGAGATACAGCGCGAGTCGGCGAGCGCCCAAGCTGGCGCCCATCAGACGCAAACCCAGCCTACCGGTCAGCCTTCGTCTTCTCAGACGACGCACGCCAGCGCACAACCTGGCGCCGCTTCGTCTGGACATTCTGAAACAGGGGGATCCGCTGGCGGAGCCGCACCTGCTGGTACCTCCGCGGAGACACAGGCTGGAACTCATGTCGGCGCCCAGCCCACGACGGCGAACCGTCCCCAGTCCGATGAGCATCAGGCGCCTCCGACCGAAGGCAAGGCGGAAAGTTACCACGCGGAGCATCTCACGCCTGCCTTCGCAGCCAAATCCGCGCCGGCGCTGTCAGCGCTCGACGATGCGGCCATCCGGCGCCTCGCAACTTCCTGGGGTCTCACTCAGATTATGGGCTATCACATGCTCGGCCGACCGGAGCCCGTAGAGACGCTGTGCGATCCGGCGTTTCACTACCGCATGGCCGCCCGCATGATTGAAGAGTTCGCCGCCCGCTTCCACCTCGACCCGCAGCGCGATTTTGAGGCGCTGTTCCACTGCTGGAACACCGGCCGGCCCGACGGGAAGACGTTTGACCCTTCGTACGCTGAGAAAGGGATGCGGCGCATCGCAATTTGCCGACAGTTGCTGGCGGCGCAGGCCGAGGCGCACCAAGGGTAATGAAGATAGCGCACCGGTTCAGGCCGGCGGGCGGGGCGAGGCAGCGTTTCGGGATTTGAGATTCAAGATTCGAGATTCAAAATTCCGGATTCGAAATTCCGGGATTGAGATTTGGGATTGAGATTCGAAGTCCGGATCGAAGATTCGAGTTTCGAGGTTTAAGATGCAGCTTCGGGATTTCAGATTTCAGATTATTCAGATTTGAAATTTGAAATTTGAAATTCAAGACCCGAGATTTGCGAGCCGCTCAAGGATGCGAACGCGACGCGAAGTCGACCCGCGCGCTCTGAACCTGAAGGTGGACATTTTGCCGCAAGACCTGGAACGTTACATCGTGCTGTGGGGTCCGGGAATTCTGATCCTGATTGTGTTTGCCTATGGGTTTATGAAGCTAGCCTACCATTGGATCGACCGGACCATGGATATGAAGCACCGGCAGATGGATAGCGCCTTCGACATCGCGCGCGACTACGTGGGCCAGCTCTCCGGCGCTTCCAGAACCCAGGCCGAAGCGCTCTCGCGCCTAGCCAGTGCGGTGGAGCACCGCGACTCGCTTGAAAGTTATGAGCACCAGGAAATGCTGATTGCGCTCAAGGCCCTGCACCGCGACGTTGAGGACCTCACGTCCCAGGTCCGAACGCCGGCCAAGGTCTCGAGTTGAGCTTTGAAGTTTCAAAAGCCGAGGGGAATAAGACGAATGGCCACGTCGTTGCGCCAAAAAGAGCTGATTCGGGGAAAGGCGCTGTATTACCTCCATCTGATTTACCCGCAGCAGGCCACCATGCAACTGCTGCAGGCCGAGCTCGATTACTTCGGGTATCCGATCCCCATCGAGGAGCTCAGTTTTCACATTGCTTACCTGCAGGAAAAGGGACTGGTGGACGTCGAGACGGTGCGCGGGCCTTACTCGCATCGCAGCGTGAACCTGGTGAAGATCACCGCGCGGGGCATCGACCTTCTCGACGGGCGCCTGCCCCCGGATGACGGGATCTATTTGGATCCGCCGAAAGGCTAGGTGCCAGGTCAGATCGGGTGATCGGGTCATCGGGTGATTGCGAGACTGAGCGATTGATTGAGTGATTTCATGATTGAGAAAACAAAGGCCGGCGGACTTGGCGTTTCACTCGCGGCAGTCACCAATCGCCAATCCGTCATTCACTCAATCACCCGATCACCCGATGGTCCGATTCGCTTAACACCTAGCACCTAACCTGGCACCTGAAAGTGGGAGTCAGCTTGAGTCATTGGACGATGTTGCCACCGATCGACGTAGGAAATCAGGCCCCGGGCGACCCGTTCGCGCACGATCCGGCCTTTGCCGGGCACGAGGAACCCCTGCCGGTGATGGAAGAACCGGGTGTGGGTGAGATGAAGCCTGCGGCCGTTTGCTACTCGGATGCGGCGGCCAACGCGCAGCCGGATAGCGAGCTGGCCCAGCTCCTTGACGGGCCTCAAACGCAAGAGCTCGACCCCGGCGGCCGGGAGCTGACCGGCCCTGCAACGCTTCACCGGCGTTCACGGCGAAGCTTCAGCGGGGGGCGCGTCCGGCTTCCCCAGTTCGTCCAGGCGCTGGCGGAGCAAATGCTCGCCCAGGGCGCCACCGCCGAGGAAGCGGCGAAGGCGGCGCGGGAGTGCGGCTTCTCGAAGGTCACGGCTGCCAAAGTCAATCGCTGGCTGGCACAAGATAAGGTTGCGCGCCAGCGCATCATCCGGCGGCAGGTAAAAACGGCTCGCGACTTGCAGGCCTCCTTGAGCGCAACCGAAGCCTCGCCCGATGATGCGCTTCGCGCGGACGCAGCGCGGCTTGGGGAGCGGGCGGAAACCGCCGCGGTGGGGGACTCGTCGGCGGCTGACGTTCAGGACCTGGCGGCCATCCATCGCTCCTTGCGGGCACAATTGCAAAGTGAGAATGACGCTTTGAAGCGCAGGGCGAAGCGCCTTGAAGCTCGCAAGGTGTACCTCGCGAAGCGCATCGAGCAGGCCCAAATGCGCTTAGATCACGCGCGGCTGCAAGTGGTCGAGCGCCGCCTGGGGGACCTTCGCCACGCATTGGAAGACAGTGAACCCGCCGAGCAGAAAACCGGCGGATCCGTGTTCGCAGAAATTGTCAGCAGTCTTTGCCAGCTTTTGAGGATCGGAGACTGAGAATCGGGCCATCGGGCGATCGGCCCATCGGGTGATCGGATGACGAAGGATGAATCTGGGGATTTGTGGGCGGGGCGAGTGGTGGGCCTCTTCAATCACCCGATCACCCGATGGCTCGATCACCCGATTAGCCGACGAAAGGGACAACTCTTATGGATTCGCTAACGACACATGTGAAACAGGAGAGCGAACGCGGATTAATGCTGAGGATCCTGGTGGAGTGGGGCCTCGAGTGGATGCCTCACCATGAGCTTCGCATGCAGTTGTCGAGCCGTTTGGGCTATCGGATTCCTGACAGTGAGCTGAAGTTCCAGATCAATTACCTCGCCCAGGGAGGATACGCCGAAACCAAGCAGCTTCGCGCCGGCCGCGCCGATATTGAGCTCCTGGCCGTTCGCGCCACAACCAAAGCGGCGGACTTGATCGAAGGGCGCTTAGCCCCGGACCCAGGGATTGGGGTGTAAGGATCGGGCCATCGGGTGATCGGGTGATTGAGTGATTGAGCGAGCAGTCGAAGCATCGAGTGCTGAATGATTGAACCAAGATATTCCGAAATCGACGCACGAATGTCAGGCGATGTAATGCGGCTCTCAAGTGCGGCGGCTTTTCAATCGCCCGATGGCTCGATGGCCCGATGGCCCGATTCAATCCGGAAATCAGCAACCAGTTAGAGGCGATGCCGACCAACGCAATTCAATGTCAGTTCTCGGTGACCAGTTACCCGCAAATCGGAGGCGGGAAGAACAGCTTTCGGTCTCCGCAGGACTTCAAGTGGGAAGTGGCGGACGGGCGGGTGGTGAACTGCCGGTGGTGCGTGGTGAGTTGCAGCGGGGCCGGCACTTTGCTCGATTTCAGGTGGCCTAATTTTGAGGCGAACGCGAATTGTGCCTGGTCTGTGGCCGGCTGCAAAGAGCCGCAGGCGGGGAACAACTAGGTGTTAGGTGTTAGGGGTCAGGTGTTAGGTGTTAGGGGTTAGGTCTGGCGATCAGTGACAGGTTCGAGGTGTGAGATGGCTGCAGTTAGTTTGGAGTTCGCAGTTTCTAGCACCTAGCACCTAACACCTGACACCTGGCGCAAAGGCTCTCGTCCGGGACTGGCAACTATTCGTGGAACTCTTCCAACCTCCTCAGGGTTTCCGGAAGCCAGTCCCGGGGACGGGAGGAGATTCATCGGGTCATCGGGCCATCGGGTGATCGGGCCATCGAGCCATTGAGTGATTGAGCGATTGAGTGAGTAGTTGAGCATCGAGTGCCGAATGATTGAAGCAAGACATTCCGAAACGGATGCACGAAAGTCAGCACGCGCAATGCGGGTCTCAGGTGCGGCAGCTTTTCAATCACCCGATCGCCCGATCACTCAATCACCCGATTCTCCTCAATCACCCGATTCTGCCCAATCACACGATGACCCGATGGCCCGATCTTCCGATCAGGAGAAGTCCCTGGCATCGGCCGCGGTGGAAGACCTCGAGGGTCCCTGGATTCTGCTCAAGGTGAAGGCACTGGGCGAGCTCCTTCCCGCGGCCGGCCAGAGGCTTGAAGAAGAGCTGGACGCGTTGCGCATGCCGAACCAAATTTGCGCCTGCTTGCGGCAGGAGTATGGCATCCGGCTATCGGAGCTGGAAGTCAGCCGTTACGGCGCCTGGTTGCCGCACATCCGGCGGGACGCGCTGAAGAAGGCGGAAGAGCAAGCAGAGCGCAACGTTCAGGAAGCCAAGGCACGCATGAAGGGGCGGCGCAAGTAGCTCATCGGGTGATCGAGCTCGTGAGCGATTGAAGAATTGACTCATTGAGGGATTGATTCAATGACGGCCATCAGGTGACCGGACCTTCGAGTGATTTGTGAACGGTGACTTGCGATTGTGGATTAAGCGGTTGAGTCAATCTGTCAATGAGTCAATAAATTAATGAGTCAATCTTCTGGTCAATGAGCCAATCAATGAAGCGACCGCAAACCAAGCCGGAAAGCGAAAAACCCGCAGAAGATGCTCCGGGCCCATCCCCGGAACGCGCAGCGGGCCTCGCGCTTCAGCGCCAGATCATTCGGGAGATGGCCAAGAAATCGCAGGAGATGTTTGACGATGCCCGGAGCAACCCAAAGTCTGAAGCCAGTGAGATGGTTCAGATTCTTCTCTTCACTCAGTTGGTGAACATGGAGGAGGAGCTCCCCGAGAAAGACCTCAAGCAGGTTTACGGGGAACAGTTCCGCCGTCACCGCCTTCAGAAGGATCTTGAAATCGCGAAGTACGATGTCGAGCGCGCCAATAAGCACCTCGAACAGGCCGGCGAGCGAAACAAGATTCTGGAACGCAGGGTCAAGCTCGCCGAGGACGAGGCCAAGGAGAAACAGAAGAGACTCGATCAGGCCGAACGGGAGGCCAATAAGGCCCGCGCAGCTCTTGAGAACAACCAGCCCATGGACGCCATGGCGGTCTACAACCGCATTGCAGAAATCGTGGGACTAAGGTCGCCACTCGTACCCATAGGCGGGCCGGGGTCGGCCGCTGGACAGTAGGCAGAAGGCAGTGGGCAGAAGGCAGTAGGCAAGAGGCAGTACGCAAGAGGCAAGACACGAGAGCCGAGCGATTCGATGAGGACGCAGACACACAAACCGGCAGGGAAGCGGCTGAAGCAGCCTGATGACCAGGGACAGCTTCAGGAAAGGCAGGAGCCATCCCCTCTTAAGGCTGAAACCTCAGCCACTGGCTTGCTCTCGGTCAGCGATGTGAAACCCGAGATGAAACATCTGGGATTCGGCTTGCGCGCCTACCAGATGCGCTGGGTGGCTGACCCTGCCCGCTTCGCCATCGCCGTGAAGAGCGCGCAGATCGGTTATTCCACGGCTACCGCGGCCTGGGCGGTAGACCGGTGCCTGAGCATTCCACGCCGTAACGTCATTTTCCTCTCACGTTCGGAGCGCCAGGCGCTGGAGCTTGGTGAAAAGGCTAAGGCTTGGGTGGACGGGTTCAGGGGCATCGCCGCAAGCTGGTCGCCGAACCATGCGTTCGCCGGCACCTCGGTGCTGCAGCACGAGATTCGGTTCGGCAACGGCTCGCGCATCATTGTGCTGGCGGCGAATCCTGACACCGCCCGCGGCTACACCGGCGACGTGGTGCTTGACGAGTTCGCGTTTCACAAAGACTCGCAGGCGATTTTCACGGCTGTCTACCGCCAGGTTTCACTCGGGTTCGCCATGCGCATTCTGTCTACGCCAAACGGGCAGCAAGGGAAGTTCTACGAGCTGGCAAAACAGTTGGGCCTCGATAGCGGCGTGAGGCCCGCGGAGCAGCCGGTGCGGCAGAAGTCAGAAGATCGGGCCATCGGGCCATCGGGTGATCGGGTCATCGAGCCATCGGGCCATCGGGCTATTGACAGAAAGAATCCGAAGCGCGAGATTTCTCAATCACCCGATCTGGTGATCACCCGATCACCCGATTCTCTTCAATCACCCGATCACCCGATCACTCGATCACTCAATCCCTGGAGCGGCCATTGGTGCGACATCTTTATGGCCATTGAAGACGGCCTGCCGCTCAACGCCGAAGAAATCCGCGGGGGATGCGATGACGATACCTGGCTGCAGGAGTACTGCTGCCAGTTCATTTCCCAGGCCAGCGAGTGGATCAGTCCCGAGCTGTTCCAGCAGTGCGTGTCGAGCGAAGCGACAACGGCGCTCCGAATCGGGTCATCGAGTGATCTGGCCATCGGGTCATCGCAAAGCCAGGCTCCGGACGACTTCAATCGCCCGATCACCCGATCACCCGATCAGCCGATGCTTTATGCCGGTTGGGACATCGCTCGCAACCGCGATCTTTCCGTGATTTGGATCAACGAACTGGTGGGCGATGTTACCTGGACGCGCGGCGTGGTCGAAATGAAGAACACGCCCACGCCTGACCAGATCCGCGAGGCCCGCTCATTAATGCCGAACTTCAGGCGCCTGGTGATCGACAAGGGCGGAATGGGCCTGGTGATTTTCGAGGCGTTGGAGCGGGAGTTTCCCGGGCAGGTGGAAGGCATTCAATTCACGCAGCAGAAAAAAGAAACCATGGCGGTAACCGCCAAGCGGCGTATGGAAGAGCTGAAGGTGCGGCTGCCGGACTCGAACAGCATCCGCCAGTCTTTCCGCAGCGTAAAAAAGAGCGTGAATGCGCTGGGCCTGACACGGTTTGATGCCGAGCACGACGCCCGCTTCGGTCACGCCGACCACTGGTGGGCCTTCTGCCTCGCGGAAGCCGCGGCCGACCGGCCCACTTATCATCTTGCGGAGGTGGGAAAAGTGTTCGGCCAAGGGGTGATTACAAGGACGGAGAATTGGACCTTTTAACGGCCGGGGTTGGGTGTTCGGTTTTCGGGATTCGGGAAGGAAGATTTTCTTTGAGTTCGGAGTTGTTCAGTTCGGAGTTTCGAGGCCGGGGACTCGGGGTTCGGGTTCGAAGAAGATTCTTTAGTGGACCCGAAAACCGAACACCGAACACCGAATCCCGATTCACGAGCCCCGAGTCCCGGCTCTTAGGGATTGATCGTGTATTTGGCGCCAAATTCAACGAGGAGAAAAAAAGGATGCTAACCAACATTTCAGCCGTTTTTCTGGGCCGGGTAGGGTCCAGTTTGTTTGCGAGTTCGGCCATGATCGGGCCGCTGCCCACTCATTGGTGGGAAGGAATTTTGGCTCCGGTGGTGGTGCTGGCAGTCGTGGTGATGGCCATTGGGTTCCTGTTTCTCGTATCGCGGATGAGCTGGGCGGCGCGAGAGTTTGTAGCGACCTGCCGCGAGCGTCAGAAGGCGCACCGCAAGCTCGTGGAAATGTTGCATCAGCACCTCGAGCAGATGGAAAACCAGGACCTGGGCGTGGACCAGCTCTGGTCAGCGTCCTCGGCCCTTTCTGCGTGTTAGGGAAGGTGCCAGGTGTCAGGTGCCAGGTGTTAGGTGTTAGGGCGAGGTGTTAGGTGCTAGCGGTTGGCAAGAGATCCTTAGTTCGGAGTTTTTCAGTTCGGAGTTTTCAACTCGCGACCGAGTAACTCTGAACAGCGAGATCCTCAGCTAACTCCTGACATCTAGCACCTAACACCTGATACCTAGCACCTGCTTTTGAAAAGTTTGCCCGTGCCTCCTGGCCGGCTGGCGGTCGCAGGCTGACCTACATGGGCGCCCGACGCAATGTACGGCGGCAGGCACGGGCAGAACCTTACGTGATCGTGTGATCGGGCCATCGGGTGATTGAGTGATTGAGCGATCGAGTGAATTCGCGAGAGACGCGGGGACGGGGCATTTGGGCAGTGCTTTCCAATCGCCCGATGACCCGATGCTCCGATTGCCCGATTTTTCGGCGCCCGTCGCACGGTCAGGTTTGTCGCGATCGTGGGTTGTTGCCAACGGGATAGGCGGCGAGCGGCCAGCGATACGTTGTTTCTGGACGCCCGTCCCGTCCATGGTGTGCGTACTTCGAATCCCGATTGTCCGCAAGCATGACTGAGGGCAGGCGGGCGAGTCGCAGGGGGCAACGGATCGCGGAGGGCCGGCAAAAAAGCACGGAGGAGGAAAGCGATGAGCTGGAAAGGTGAACTGGTTCTGCATTCCGCACATTGGCGAGTGCAACGCGTGCGGTGCTGGTTTAGGGCCATGCTGGCCCACTTTGATAACGTGCTGGCCGCGGCGCTGGAGGACGTAATCGTGCGTGCCGCCGGCCTGAGAGCTTGCCAGGCGAAGAGGCGAGTGGTTAGAGGTTAGAAGCAAGCGGTTAGTGGTCAGTGGTTGGCGATAGTGCTTAGAACGGGCAACGAAAGCTGGCGCGTGGCTACTGCAAAAAGATTCGAGACCCTCGTGCGGCGGTCGGAAGCCACTAGCCACTAACCACTAACCACTGTTCTTAGAGGTGAAGGATGGGAGCTTTTTCAACAATTTTTAAGGGGCTTTTGACTGGCGATCCGGTGAAGTCCATTTCCGAACTCATTGACCAGTTTCACATGAGCCCGGACCAGAAGGCGCAGCTCGGCTTGCAGCAAGACCAGCTCGAGATGCAGCGGGAGACGATCGAAGCCGCTCAGCAGGAAGCCTTGGCGGAGATCCAGTCCAAGAACATCACAGCGGAGACACAGAGCGAGGACCCGTACGTACGCCGGGCGCGTCCGACGTTCCTCTACGTCATGATTGTCGGAATCGCATTCTCAATCATCATTTTCCCGATTCTGAATCTTCTGACACACAAAGGTCTGCAGATGGTGGAAATTCCCGAGGCGTACCTCGAGCTTTTCGGCGTCTCGTTTTTGGGTTACACGGGAGCGCGCACCTGGGAAAAGACCCGCGGTACCACCCAGGATATTCAAAACACGCTCCAGGTTCACGCAGAGCGGCTGAACAAGATCGTAGAGACCCAGGCGGCCAAAAAGTGAGGTTTCGGGATTCGGGGTTCGGGTTTCGGGAAGGAAGATTCTGAAAGTCCGGGGTTCGGGACTCGGGGCTCGGGACTCGGGAAGGAAGATTATTCAATGGATTCCCGCCTACGCGGGAATGACGTGGATGCGAACTCGGAAACCGTCCGTCGAATCGCGAACACCGAAAACCGAAAACCGAAAACCGAGTCGCGAGTCCCGGAACCCGATTCCTCTGACGCGGAGTAGATGATGGCGGCGTTGACAGACGACGTTCGGCACGAGGTGCAGCGCGGCGTGATCCTGATGATCCTGACGCAGCGTGAGCTGGAGTGGGTGCCATTTTCAGAGTTAAAGGTGCAAATGGCGCGCGGGCAGGGCTACCCGCTCACGGACCAGGAGCTATGGTTTCATCTGCGCTATCTCGCCGGGCGCGCTTACCTGGAAACGCGCAGCACGCGGCCCGGACGGCAGGAACTTGCATTGATGCAGGTGAGAGCAACCTCTAAGGCGGTGGACCTGCTGGATGGACGAGTTCCGAGCGATCCGGGAGTGGCATTTTGATCTTGCGATCGGGTGATCGGGCCATCGGGTGACTAAGTGATTGAGTGGTTGGGCGGACTGGGAATATTGAGGCATTGAATCAATGAGTCAATGAATCAATTGGCCGAGTGCAAGGGCGAGGACTTATGACGACACAGCTCATAGAAATTGGGGCCGCATTCGTGGTTGGCGTGATCGTGGCGCGTTTGTACTGGAACGGGTTGATTTCGAAGGCGAAGAGTATAACGGCCGAGTTGGAAAAGAAGCTCTAGCCGGTTGTTGGTTACCGGTTAGCGGTGATGGTCGTCAGGTTGTCGGATGAGCCGGTTGAATTGATTCGTTGAGGGATTGATTCAGTGAATCAATATGCGGCGGGACAGTTGCGAAACCTGAATAGAACATCAGGCGCGGTCGCCGCGGGCGTTGAGTCAATGACTCGTTGAACATTTCCTTTTATGGGCAGAATGAACGGCAATAACGGGCATGAGGGAAGGGCAACCCGAAGCAAACCGGCGCCGAGCATGAGCGAACGCCTTGACGGCGTCGTGGCGCTCCGCGACCGGGAGCTTGGTCTTCCGCTGCAGGGGCTGGCGTCCGGGTACGCGGTTAGCGCCGCGAGCGCGCCAGTCCCCCCTCCCGTGCCGCCGCCGGGTCCGCATTTGCCGACGGCGTCAACGCTCGGCATTCCCGGCACGCCGATTACCAGCGGATTTCTCGAGGACCTGGGCGAGTACAACGGCGAGCTGGCGGGACGCAACGCACTGCCCATTTACGAAAAGATGCGCCGCGGCGACGCCCAGGTGCGCGCCACGCTGGCGGCCTGCAAGCTGCCGGTGCTGTCGGCGAAGTGGGAAGTGATTCAATCGGCTCATCGGGCCATCGGGTCATCGTGCGATCGACAAACCAATGGCCCGATCACCCGATCACCCGATCGCCCGATGTCATCGAACGGCGCTGGACGCGATACAGCCGCCAAGGCCCAGGAAATCGCCGACTTCGTTCGCGAGAACCTGTTCGGCGGTTTGGAATTTCGGACCTCGTCGGGCGGCTGGGCCACCCAGAACTGGGACGAAGTGGTACGCAACGCGCTGCTGATGCTTGATTTTGGCTGCGCCGCGCACGAGGACGTGTGGGCCGTGGATGGGAGTTACATCCGGCTGCGCAAGGTGGCCGCGCGGTTGCCCATCACTTTCTACCGTTGGCACACCGAAGCCGACGGAGAGACGCTGCTGGCGCTGGAACAGTATGGCTATCGCGGTGGCCGTTTCTTGAACGTGCTGCTACCGGCCGAAAAATGCACTGTGTTCACCTACCAGCAGGAGGGTGCCAATTTTTGGGGCATTTCGCTGCTGCGCGCCATGTATCCGCACTGGTATGTGAAGAGCCAGCTTTACCGCATCGACGCCATTGCCTGCGAGCGAAATTCGCTGGGCGTTCCGGTGTACAGGCTGGCGCCCGGATTTTCCATCCAAGACCGGGAAGCTGCCTACAGCTTTGTGACGCAACTCGCCGCACACGAGGCGACGGGAATGGTGGAGCCCCCGGGCGACGCCAACTCGGGCTTTCGCATTGTGGGTTATGAAGGCCGCGTGCGCGACCTGGGCCCAAGCATCGAACACCACAACGTGATGATCTCGCGCGCTGCCCTGGCGCTTTTTATGGACCTGGGCCAGGCCGAACACGGCTCGAGGGCGCTCGGCAAGGAGCACGGCGACTTCTTCCTGCTGGCGCTTCAGAACCTGGCGGATCAGGTGGCGCTGCAGATTACCAACACCACGGTGCGACGCCTCGTGTCATACAACTTCGGCGAACACGCGCCGGTGCCCCGGCTGGTAGCGGCCAACGTTCAGGCGCGCGGCTTGACCGACATCGTCGATGCGCTCACTCAGTTTGCACAGGCGGGGCTGGTGGTGAGCGAAGAAAACCTGCGGACTTACATCCGCGAAGAACTGGCGCTGCCCGTTGAGAGCGCACGTGGCGTGGTGGCAGTGCGGGGCGAGGCCGTGGAGGAAGCGGGCGGCAGGGAAGTGTCGGGCAAAGGAGCGGACGAAATTGGGTGATCGAGCCATCGGGTAATTGAGTGATTGAGGGAATGGCGATTTGTGATTGAGCGATCGAGCAAAACTGCACGTGGTCTAAAAGGCGTCCGGCCGTTCGGCCTCGCGCTTCAGTCGCCCGATGACCCGATGGCCCGATCATCCGATTCTTCTGGCTCGATCACCCGGTCACCCGATGGGAACCGTCATTTCGCCTGGGAGCTCTTTTCGGCGGGCCCGGCCGTCCGGCGCAACGGCAAGAGGCTTTATGAACTGCCCGTAGCCGTGTGCGGGAGTTGGGTGAAAGACGGACGTCATTTTTCCATCAGCGAACAAGATCTGAACGACATGGTGGAGAACTTCGACAAGCGTAAAAACGAAATGCTGGTGATCGATTATGAACACGCCAGCGAACAACCCGAAATAGCGCGCGGAGGTCCCGTGCCCGCCGCGGGCTGGATCCACGACTTGTTCATCGACCGCGGCGCGCTAGTTGCTCCTGCCAAGAACGGTAAGCAAGAAGACGTGCTCAAGGCGCTCGTCGAGTGGACCCCGGAGGCTCACGGGCTGATCGAGTCGGGAAAGTATCGCTTCTTCTCGCCGGCGATCGACTGGAGCGCCCGCGACAAGGAAACCGGAAAGCCGCAGGGCGCCACGCTGACTTCGGGTGCCCTGACGAATCACCCGTTTCTGGAGGAATTACCGCCCCTCATGCTGACCGACCTGACGGCAGCGACAGTGGCGGAAGGCAACCATCCTGATGCGAGCGCGTTGAAGCTTGGAACTGATAAAGGAGAGACCACGATGGACCTGAAAAGACTGAGTATCCGCAAACTCGAAGACGGGCCGCACGCCGGTCATCACGCCGTGTTTTGCGGCGATGATGTGGTGGGCTACATGACAGACGAGGACTTTTGCAAGTACGCCGAAAAGCACCTTTCCGGCGCGAACGCGGCGGGCGGTGGGGCTGCCGCGGGTCAGGCCATGCGGGACACAGCAGCCCTATCCGAGCTGTTCGCAGAGCGGGTGGGAGCGTCCGGCGCGTGCTTGGACGACATCCGCGGGCTCGTGGAGGCTGGGCGGCTGGCGCAGTCGCAGCAGACGGAAGGGTCGTCGCGGATGCTCATTTTGAGCGAGGTTGTGAGAGACGGCAGGGTGCGTCCGGAGCGCGCCTTGGAGCTGGCGCGTGAGCAAAAGATTTCTTTGGCGGACTACGTGGCCGTGCAGTCCGCTGAACGCGCTCTGGAGCATGCGATTCACACCGGCAAGATTCTACCCCGTGAGCGGCGGTTCTTTTTCCGCGACGCTCTGGAGCGCCCAGCGGAGTTCGCCGAATTCGTCGAGCGTGCGGCGCCGCTGGTGAGACTTGGCTCTGAGGGCTTAGGTTCGGGTGAGGCCGTGCCGATCGATCAGGAAGTGGATATGGGCGTGCGTCGCCTGATGAGTGAGCTGAAGACCTCGTACGGAAAAGCCCTTAAAGCGCTTTTTCGGGACAATCCGGCTCTCGAAGCGCGTTACCGAACCGCGCATAGCCGCAAGATCGACGCCGGTACGCCCTTGACGGAGCCGAGCACCAGCGCGGGCATCACGCAGTGAGAGAGTGGTCAGCCATCAGCGGTGAATAAAGACAGGCGGCTCACGATGAAGACTAACGACCAGCAACCGAGGAACTGAACAACGGGAGGACACATGGCAGGATCAACTAATGGTTTGGCGCTCGGCTTTCGGGCGGACGCAAACGTGAGGATCTATAAGTTCACGGCGCTCGTCCAGTCGGTTGCCAATCCTTCGACACAATCACAGCAATTCGCGGCTGTTCCGACCGCCTCGAACGCGCCGGGCGTCCTCGGCGTGACCGTGGAGCACTTCGTGGAGCCGAACTATTTCGTGCCGCAAGGAACGAGCCCAACCGCCGTCACCGGCGCGCCGCCGACCCTCTACAACCTACAAAACCGCGGTTTGACCCTGCAGGTGAACGGCGTGGCAAGGTGCATCGCTGCAGGTCCGATCAATCAAGGGCAACTCGTGAACATAGCGGACCAGTATGGACGGGTGAAGGCTGTGAACGAAGCTGCAGGCACCACTATCTATCCAGTGGGGATGGCCCTGCACAACGTGACTAATGTTAACGACATTGTCCAGGTGGAGCTGAACTTCGCGCAGACGAAGGTGTAGGGATTAGGCCTTCGGGCTGCAGAGGGCAATAGTTCGCTGGCCCGAATACACCGACTCGACCGGACGCAGGCAGCAATGCGGCTGGATGAACCGAGGGTCCGGCCTCGGCCCCAGCGGAAAGCGTTTTGCCCGCGGGCAGGATGGCAGACGCTGGATGGCTTCAACTACTCCGCAGTGCCGGGGTGCCTGACCCATACGACTGGCCGTTGCTACCGAGGGTCAGCCTCGTGTTCGGCCAATCGCGAACCTGGAGGATCCATGGCAGACATCAGCTTGCAATACCTCGACCAGCCGCTGAATAACGTAAGCGTCGGTTACAAGAACGACGACTATTTTGGCGAACGTCTGTTTCCGGTGACACCCGTCAAGAAGCAGAGCGGGCGTTACTGGGTGTTCGGTAAAGAGAAGTTCCGCCAATATGAAACGATCCGGCACGCTCGCGCTGAGGCGCGGGAGATCGCACCTTGGTCGCTTTCCAACTCTCCGTACTTCTGCGATGACCACTCGCTGAAGGACGCGGTTTCGGACGAAGAGTTGGCCAACGCCGATGGAACCGATCTGGAAGTGAACACTGTGGAGAATCTGACTGACGCCATCCTGCTGGATTTCGAGATACGGGTGATGAATCTCATCATGGGCTCGACCTCGACGGTGCCCAACACGACTCTGTCTGGCACCACGCAGTGGTCGGATTTCGTCAATTCAGACCCCATCGCGGCCGTTGAAGCACAGAAAACCGTAATCAAGCAGGCGATCGCTCAGACTCCTAACACACTAGCAGTCTCTTACCCGGTCTATTCGACGCTCCGGCAGCACCCGAGGATTATCGATCGTTTTAAATACACCCAGGTCGGCGTGTTGCAGGCTGACCATCTCAAGAGCGCATTCGACGTCGACAACTTCTGGGTGCTGGGTGCCGAGTATGATACGGCGACTGAAGGGCAGCCGCCATCGCTCAATTTTGTATGGGGTAAGAACGCGCTATTGGCCTACATTCCGGAGGAGCCGCGACTTCGTGAGCCGGCTCTAGGGTACACCTTCCGGTGGTTGTTCGGCGCGCCGCAATTGGGCGGCACGCTCACCAAGCGCTATCGAGTAGAAAACCGAATGGCTGATGTCGTCGAGGTGCATCGCTACGACGATATTCAGATTGTGGCACCTCAGGCGGGGTTTGTCTTCATCAGCGCGACGCAGTAACGGCTGGACTGCTCTCGGGAACTACTCAGCGCCCAGGTTAATGCTAAGTAATCGGTGGAGGTTGTAATGCCGAAATACAAGGTTCGCCGTCCCATTGAGCACAACCAGAAGCTCTATTTGCCTCAGACGAGCACTGGCCCTGAGAACGTGAAAAGTGTTAGTCACGGGCAAGAAATTCCCGTAGACACTTCTGGAACGATTGAGCTCAATGAGAAAGAGGCCCAAAGCCTTACAGACGGGCAGGTTGAAGCCATTTCAGAATCGGCGGATTCTGGCAAGCAGTCCAAACGCGGAAAAGGTTAACTGCCCGACTCTTTGATCAAGTGAGGTGACTGATGGCAGGAATCAGCGTGACACCGACTTATCGCTACCTTGCTCAGACCTATCAGGGGGTCCCTCTTCGTCAGGCCCAGCTCGTTATCGCCGGCCTGGCTGCGGGCTCCGCTAACGTTGTGCCGCACGGGCTCCCCTCAACGCCCATTAGTGTCTCGTACAGTCCAGGAGCTGCCGGACTCTGGGGTCAGACGCAAACGCCCGACAAGACGAATCTGTACATAACCGTCGGCACCGGAGGAGCTACTTCCGGCACAGCCTACGTTCAATACTGAGGCGCGAAGATCGAATCCCTGACCGGTGGTGGCTGGATTTCGATCTTGAGCGGAGCAAAGGAAGCAAGTAGGCGTCCCATGTCGTACACAACCGTCAGCAACGTGGCCGGGATGTTCCCCACATTCAAGCGGGGAACGCCACAGCAGAATCCGCCGGACACGCTCATTCAAACTTACATCGATGACGTGGCCGGCGACGTCGACGCGGTGCTGGAGCGCCGCTTCAGTGAGTCAATTGGCGCGGCGCCTTACAACGGCTCGTTCACGGCCTGGATCGCGGCGCTTTCCACCGATGCCCAGAATGTGCTTGAGCGGATCAATCGATATGGTGCGGCGGCCCAACTCGGGCAAACGCTGGCGAGCTTTGGCGTGGTTACGGCGCGCGAAATTGCTCAGGATTGCGACGCCCGGTATGGCGAGTTGCTGTCGGCCTTGAATGCCCGCGACAAGAGTGGCCACCCAACGGCCGGCGGTCTCTATGACTACCTGTTCGACTCGATGGCACAGACGGAAACCCCGCGGGCGGCGCTTGAAGGCATCGCTGGCGGCGATCAATCGCGAAGCCAGACGCCAGCCGACACGGGATCGAGCCAAGTCTTCGGCAAGTTCGATCCCAGAGGCACATGAAGTTGCTGTTCAGGATGTCACGAGGGCGGTCTCACGTGGATGGAAACCGGCAAGCGTCGAGGATAGAAGATGCTGGGATTAAGGCTTCGATCTGATGGTTTTACGATTGACGCCGCCGTAGAAGCGCTCGTGGAAGAACTCAGCAAGCTGGCGACGACCGGTTCGAGTGATCGCGACCTTGTTCACCGGCGTCAAGAGCGGAAGCCGTACCAGAATAGGCGGCAGCAACGTAGCCGGTACTCTGGCGTCGCGATTTCGGATCGTGAGCCCGATGAGCGGACTCAGGCTGCAGCGAATCAAATCGTCGCCCACCTTGCGGCTGCTGGTAGGGCCGCAGGTTTTGATGTTGCCAGAAGTGATGACGCGCGCACGGCTTATGACTCTTCGTGTTGATTGCTGATTTCGTCTATGGGTTACGTACCGCAATGGAACGCGCTATTCGCGAAGCCGCTGATCAACCAGGCGATTGCAATCATCCAGCGCGACCAAGCCGCGGCCCTGGCAATCGTCAACCCGACGCTGTCTCCCATCGCCGAGTTTCACAAGGGCCCCGGCTTGCGCACAGCCTTTCCGTGGTTAACGCTCTCGTTGGACGGGCTGACGTTCGCCGAAGACGTGCTGGGCACACGCCAGTCGCGACCGCGAATCGGCTTGGTACTTGACGTAGGCCAGTTTGATCAGGAGCTCGCCCAAGACAACGCCCAGGACTACGGCCGCATGTTGGACATGGTGATCACCACGGCCTCCGGCGGTGACTGGGAAACGCCGCTTCCGATCTCTCAGGAGACCGTGCCTAGTGGCATGACGTCGCCCAGCGCAAATGGATCGGTGAAAGAAGTAAACGTTGAGTCGCATCGTTACGGCTTGGTGACGCTTGAGGCAATTGAAACGCCGGTGCTGCGTGTGACCGTTAATTTGGAATTCGTGTTGGAAGAAACCTAGGAGCTGGAATCAATCTCGGACGACGAGAGGAAATATGGCAAGTTTCACGATTACAGTGCCTGACATTCACCAGGGTACGGGGATGCTGTGGTATGGCGTCGCGGTCCCGGCCGTCGGTGCGCGGTTGTTGATCGATGCGAATGGCAATCCGACTATCGGCTCACCAACGCCGATGGGTGCCTCTGACGGCGCGGCCACTTTTTGCTTGGAGGCCAAAATCGAGGAGGTGGCAATTGACCAGGAGACGGCGCCGGTGGACACCATTATGACCGCAGAATCAGCCTACATGGAAGTGACCTTGAAGGAATCTTCGTTGATGAAGATCTCGGCCGGCCTCGCCCACTCCACTTATACCTCAGGCGCCGACACTGGGCTTCCCGCTGGCGCCCAGAATTACGAAGAGATCACCGTGGGAGGTTTGGTGACAGTTCCACACGCGGCGGTGGCCTTGATTTCCCCGCGCCGCGGGTTCAGCTCGCCGGGCAAGTTCATGGTGGCGTGCCTCTATAACGCGTACGCGAAGAACGCCTTTCAGATCGGCTTCACGCGCGCCAAAGAGGCCACTTATAAGGTGCGTTTTGAGGGACTGGCTGTCTTGAGCCGTTCGCCCGGCGATCAAGTGGCTCAGTTGTACCGTCAGACGTAGCTTCGAAGGAGGAACACTTTGAACAGTGCAAGAAATCGAGAAGAGAAAAATGGGTTAGCCTCCGCGGAAGATTTTCAGTCAGCGGCACAGTCCCGAGGCAACTTGGAGCGTATCGTCCTCCCCAAGTCGGGTCTCAGTGTCATGTTGCGACGGCCGAGCCCAATGTGGTTCTTGTTTCATGGACTCTTGCCTGCCAGCCTGGCGGCACGCATCGCGGGCGGTGACACTCGCATCGAGACCGTCGAAGACTTGCGAACTCTCGCGGAATGGATGGTGCCGCTCTTGCGTGAGGTCTTTGTGGAACCTCGTCTTACGCTCGATCCCGGCCCAGGCGAAATCTCACCTGACCTGCTGGACATGGAAGACGCAAGTTTCGTAATCCGATGGTCGGTGGGCGAGGTCGCTGAGTCCGGCGACCTCGCTCCTTTTTGCAGCCAGCGATCATCTCCTGCGAGTAGCGCAGGTGGCCGAAACGTGGCATTGCCGGCCTAGCGATCTTCTTGCCATCGACCAGCCTCTAGTGGCAATGCAGATCGATTTTGCAGCGGCCGCGGCACTTTGGGAGTGGCGGCAAGAACAATTGCGGAAATAAAGAGTGATGCGTGGCACACAGCGGAATGTCTTTCGCCATCCGCGTAATGCCAACTGAGGTCTCCTGTGGCTCAAAATCCTGTGGGATTGCTCTTCCAGATCAAGGCTGACCCCTCTCAGGCTCAGAGCGCGCTCGAGAGCTTCCGCGGCAAGACGGTTGAGCAACTGGAGTCGGTTCGGTCGGAATTCGCCGTTGTGCAACAGGGACAGTCCGAATGGAGCAGCAGTTTCTTGGCCCAAAGTTCAGCCGTCGATGGCGCGCTGCTCGGCCTTGGGCGCGCTGCCGCCGTCACCTTTGACCAGTTAACGGTGGGCTTAGCAAAAAACATCAGCACGGCACTGATTTATTCGCAGTCGATGAGCGAGGCGCTCGATCGAACGCTGAAATCAACCACGGCCTCGATTGCGGCTGAGGCTGTTGTGCAAGGCCTACGTTCCACGGCTCTTGGCTTCTACCTCCTGGCAACGGGCAACGTGGCAGGAGCCGGGAGTGCCTTCGAGTCAGCGGCGATTTGGGGAAGCATTGGTGCGGTCGCGGCTGGCGTTGGCGCGGGAATTTCGGGGCCGGGCATGTCCGGACGTGCGGGCGCTTCTGGGACACGCCCCGGCTACGTTCCCGGATACGGAGGCTCTGGAGTCGCCGGAGTAGCGGCTTCGGCGCTTGCTTCCGGGGCAGCGCCTTCGGCGCCTGCAGGCAACCTGACGGTAGCGATCATGGGCGATGCGGATGCAGCAAATTGGCTTGCGACCACGCTAAACACTGGCGTGGCGCGGGGCATCACGCTGAATGCTACTAGCGTGCAGAAGAGTCCGTACGCCGGCGGCTAAGTCAGGTGCCAGGTGTCAGGTGTCAGAAGTTATCAGTTCGAAGTTTCCCAGTTCGGAGTTACCGACCTCCGAGCTGCGGGCTGCAGCTAGCACCTAACACCTAGCACCTGGCACCTACGATCGATTGTTATGGCTTATCCCCAGATCGTCTATAACACGGGCACCGGGCCAACAACGCTGCAGTTCCAGCGGGCTCCGCGTAACGTGCCCGCCTATGAGCTCAAGGCGATGCGTCATGACAACATCGCGTCGAGCGGTGTACGTGAGTCCATTATCGAGCGTATCGACACGTTCTTGAGCCTGGAAATGGAATGGGTCGGAATTGGTTCGGACGTGCAGGCATGGTCCGGCTTCATGAACTTTGCCTTGGCAGGTGGACAGTTTGCTTACTATCCGGACGCGTCACACACAGCTTTCACGAATTACTGGCTTGAAGACACGAACTGGACTGCCGGTTATAAGTCGCCAGGCCAGTATACGTTCAAGCTGAAATTCCGGCAGGCGGTTAGCTGAAAAATGATCTCCGGTAACTCATCCTGGCAGGCAGGATTGGCGCAGCTCCAAAAGCAGCCGCTGTACCAGCTCTACCTTCCAGACTTCGGGATGCTGCTGGCCAGCTATTCGCCGGTTGCCACCGGCGTCACCGGCTATAGCTTGGGAGCAGGGCCGACGGTCTCCGAGTACTACGCAGGAGACTTCCAGAGCGACATGAAGGCCACGCTTAACTGGCTGTTGTCGCGCCGCGCAGGCGTGGCCGGAGCGTGGCAGGCCAACGCCAATCCCACCGAGTATCCCGGCTCCGCCTCGGCTGGAGCGCCACTGGCAGCAACAGTGCCGGCGCTCGCTGAGTGCGGGGTCCTCTCAACGAACGATCTTTCCGGGCCGCCTTTCACCCAAACACTCATGGAGAATCTCCTGGTGTTTCCGCCTTCCGGCCAGGCGCTTGACACCACGACGGGCCCCGACGGTTTCCCAGTGAACTATTCGCCCGTCAGCCTACCCACAGGAACGCTGTTTTGCCCGCCATTCCCGGTGACTTCCGGGCAGATCTCGGCCGCATATAACGGGGCGGTTGCGCAGTACCCGAATGGAGTAAAGCTCTGTGATGGGAACACCCACAATGTACTGAATGGCATGACCGTTTACGGCTCCTTGCTGAATTTATTTGCCACACCCGGGCTTGCGAATATCCAGGATTACCGCGTCGATGTGTTTTCGGTGACCGATCAGTATTATTACCAGTCGAGTGCGCCGGGCGCGAGCACGCCGCAGACCGGACCGTGCGCCGGAGTAGCGCCGTCGCCAAGCGTCCTCCAATCGCTGCTAGTCTCGCAGGGATTGAACGGCTACTGGGCGGCACAGGTGATCGGCGCTGGCCTGGTGGTGGCCGCACTCTACCCGTCCAGTGTTCCGCAACCCGCCCCGGGATCGTACACCTCATCTTTGCCGACGGGCTGGATCTGCCACAGCAACACAGGCGTGGGCAACCGGCTGAATGGCTACTTCGCGCGCATTTATTCCAAAACAGATGTTGAATACCTGCAGGAAGACAACGTCCCTATCATTGTTCAGGACGACTATCACGCGCGTGTGGGATCGAATGTAGTGCCGGCACGCGGTGAACTGACCGTCCACATCATCCAACAGGGAAGCCCAGACGTTCTGGTTTACACATCCCTGGCGGCTGCGTCGGCTTTCGCGAATCTGCCCCTGTCGTTCGTCGTGCCGGGCTCTGATCCACTGTACGTTCCCGATCCGACTGTCACCAATGTTGCCGGGCTGCAGTACCGAAGTTACATCTACGATTGCGCGCTCGGCATCATTACCTACGCCTCTTCGGGAAACTTCGTAGCGGCCGCCTCGATCATCAGCGAACTAAACGGCATTCTGGCCAATCCGGGATTTTTGGCTACGGGGGTGCTTGAGAATGCGGAAGACGGGTCAATTTCTCGCTGGAGCACTTCGGGCGGCACGATCGCGAACGTACCCGCCAACAGCATGACTCCCGAGGAGCCACCGTACGGAACCGGCCAAGTACTGAAATTTAGCTCCGGAGCTTCAGGCGCGACGTTCAATTTCACGGGGATCGGTCTACCTGATCACACCGACCCCATCATCAGCTTCGAGCACTGGGAGCCCCCGAACGGCGGATTCAGCGCGATCGATATCGGAGTTACCACGGCGTCGGGCAAAGTGACTGACGTTCAGGTGAACTCTAACAGTCCAGGGCCCTCTGTCTATAACAGCAACACGCACGCAATCCAGGTTCCGATCGGTACTGGGACTGGAGGGTGGCGCCCCACGGAAATGAACGTCGCGAACTTGGTGAGCACACTGGCAAGCGACACGCTTTCGAGTATCAACAGTATTACTGTGACGCTGCCCGCCACCACGTCGATCTACTTCGATAACCTTCAGGTTGGTGGTCCTCAACCTGCTAGCTCACTCAGCTTCAGCTACGACACGTACTACGGTCAGGTCGATCAGGCGTACATCCGCACAGGCGCGATGGCCTGGGTCTGTTACGCCTATGCGGTCTACATGAGCCTTTCGCTGGATTACACTCCGGCCCCGCAGCTCCAGGCCATGCTCAACTTCTTGCTCACGTTGCAATCGATCGCCAGCGACTCGACGAATGGATTTTTCTACATCGGCTATGGCGCTTACAAGGACCCCGGCTACCAATTTGTCCCCGGATTGCAGGCAACGGTATCGACCGAGCATCAGGTCGACGTGTACTTCGCGCTGATGCGCAGCGCCAATATTTTGCCGGCCGCGGCGGCCAACCTTCTTGCCACCGGCAACCTTACTCAGGCTCAAGCGACAGCGATGGAGAGCCTGGCCACCACGATTTCGGGTTTGGCGAACACGCTCGGAACGAAAATTCTCAACACACTCTACATCGCGCCGGCTGGCAACGTGCCGGGGCACTTTGCACAAGGCCTCACAGGAAACACGACTGATCCCTCCGAGGCTCTGGACGCCTCGGGCTATTTGACGGCCATCCTGGCGCACACGTTGGGGCGGGACGATATCGCCCTGCAATGCGTCGAGTTTCTTTATCAGAACTTCTTGTTGACCAACCAGACCATCCAGCTTTCGAATGTGAGCACGAGCTGGAACCAGGCGTACCAGCAGTTGACGCCGTTCCAGGGCTTCAAAAACTACAATGACTCGGCAGGCGGCTATTCGGGTTCCCCGTCTTCGGTATGGCAGGAGGGGACGTGGAGTGTGATTCTGGCCCTCCTCAGTCTTTACAACATTAACGGCCTAGCCGGTTACTTTCAGGGACTTGGGACCAGCATTGATAGCGTATTGAGCGCGCTGATTTCGAGTCAACATACGATTCGCGGCGCAACGGGTGACGGCAGTCTGCTGGGCTATTCGCTAGCGGCGCGCGATTTGCCTTGGGAGTTCGAGATCTGGCCGGCTTTCGCAGCAGCCTCATTGATGTGGCTGGCCTCGCTTTATCCTTACCTGCTCTTCGGAACGGAAACGGTACCTCTCACCCTCCTTGACAGCATGCAGATCCCGCAGGGTTCGTCCCAGACTCCGAACGAGCTGGAGGGATCATCCTCAATTGGCGCCATGACGGTGAAGTGCGTGGACCCCACCGGAGCGCTGAAGCAACTCGCAGCGCAGGATACGCTCATCGGCCGAACCGCTCAGTTGCAGCAGGGATTCCCAGGGTTTTCCGTCTCAGGATTTGTGACCTTGCATACCTTGCAGATTACTCAGGTGGGTTGGGACTCGAATGGCTTGGTGACCCTCACCTGCCAGGACGTGCAACGATTCATTCAAGGCCAGCAGGTGTTCTGGAGCGGCGGGCCGCTCGAATGGTCGCCGGGCCAAGTGGCGCAGCAGCCCGTGGGGCCGTCCGCTGCCGCCAATGGCTTCCCCGTGAGCCAGAACAACCCGCGCTTTCTGCAAGGCAACCCGATCGATCTGTTGCTGGCGGTTTTGCAGAATGAGCTGGGGGTAGGCCAGGATCCGTCGTTGCTGGGATCGAACTATATTTTGAATCAATTGCAACCGGTTTACTCGACGCAGCAGAATTACGACCCTCTTCCTACGCCCGCGGGTTGGGCGCTTTTCGCGCCCGGAAATGACGGCACCCTGATCAACCCGAACCTCTACGTTGATGTTCAGCAATTTCTGGACTTACGCAACTCCCAGTTCTCCGGTGACTGGTTCGAGTTTCAGGTCACCCGGCCTGTGGACGGCAAGCAGTTCATCGAGGAGCAGATTCTGAAGCCGCTCGGCTGCTTCCTCATCGTGGGCTCGGACGGAAAGTTGCGCATCAAGCCGATGAAACCGCAGCCCTACCAGACCCCGGTATTCAACTTTTCGGCCCACAACGTGATGGGCATTCCACAGACCGAGCGCCAAAGCATTGTGAACCTCCTGACCGCCAAGTTGGACGTGAGCAACGCGGGCGGCACCACCGCAGCTCGGCTCTACAACGGCCAAGTCACGTTTGAGCAGGAGACGTCGCTTGGCCGATACCGCCAGGTGTACCAGCAGAACATCGAGAGCACCGGAGTGCGCGTGAACTCGGGCGGCATGTGCCGCACGCGTATGCTGGCCGATCGCGTCTTCCGGCGCCACGCTTTCGCGCCGCCCGCTTATCGGGTGAAGGCACACCTCGCGTCACTGCCCGTCGAATTAGGCGATCTCGTGTCGCTCACCCATCCTCTTTTGCTGGATTTTGCGAGCGGCAAGTTGGGAGTGGTGAACGTCGCCTGCGAGGTGATCGATCGCAAGCCCAACTACGCCGCCGGCAGCATGGAGTTTCTGCTGCTGGACACTCGCTTCCTGAACCTGGCCGAGCCTTATCAGATCGCGCCGCTCGCGGCCGGCATTCCCGCGTGGAGCACAGCCACAGCGGCTGAAAAAGAGCAATACATGTTCATCAGCCTGGCCGCTTCGGGCGGGGAATACGCCGATGGAACTGCGGGAAACACGATCTATTGAGGTCCCATGAGAAAGCAGCAAACGGCAATCACGAATGTTCACTTTGAGGTTGGATCGTAGCCACCATGAGCCAACTCACCATGTCTGCCATTCCGGGCTTCTTTGATCTTGCTGATTCCGCCATCGCCGGTGGCCAGCCGCTCACCGACGATTCCATCTTGAAGATCTCGCACAACGCCAAGTTTGGTGCGGTCCGTTGCGAGGTGATCTACATGGGCTTTTATACAAGCGGTAACACCGTACCGACACCGACGAGTCCCGTCGACGGTTATGCGTATCAACGTTCCGAGTGTGCCTTCATCCCGATATTCGCTTCCAGCCGGCAGCCGGCGGCGGGCTTCGTACCGGGACAGGCCTTGTTTCCGGCGCTTTCTTCGAGCGACCTTGGGACCGGAAATCTGCTGATTGTTCCCTATCAGCTCGATGTCAACGACTCGACGGGCGTGGTGACCTGCCAGGTGTTCTTTTCCGGCAACGCCGCGCAGAACCAGGGAACCGTGAAGGTTTATTGCATTGCGACTCGCTCCAGCGTGAGCGCAAACAACTAGAGTGACGCGGAAGACGATGGGATGAAGCACATGATGCAACAGACCGCGTGGTCAGTTCGGGCGAGAAATACTTCTGGAGGTCATCATGCTTGGTGCATGCTATTCAACCGATGTGGGATTTGGTAAGTGGGCCGTGCGCCAGAAACGCGACAAACTTGACGTAACTGTAGCCGCAAGGTTATCGCTCGGCCGTTATAGGGTGCTGGAAAGTTGGTGCCGTCACAGTATGCGTCGCCGCTCTGAGGTCATTGGCATCGTCCTCGAACGCGTAATCGACCTCTATGAAGATGAGGGCAAGGCCGACGAGCCGCTCGAATTTTTTATTCGCCGGCTGCACCTCGACAGTTTGTAAACATTGTTAATTTTGTTAGTAACGTTCGTAACGTTTACAATGTTTAGAACGAGTGAAGGGTTTATTACATTATTAATAATCTATACCTTTACGGATGCCCGCCACTGGTTTAGGGTTTTTTCCGGACGCTGACATTTCGCGCCCGGAAAGGACCGCTAACCATGGCTCCATGGCCGTTCTAGTTTGACAGTGGCATCCGGGGACTCATTGACGATCAGGAGGCTTCCCGAATGAAAACTCTTAGTTTCTGGGCACTCGACGCCACCGTGGCGTTCGTCTTGTCGTTGGTGTATTTTCATCAGGGCTTTCACCGCAAGAACCCTCTCTTTGCGGTGTGGCTATGCAACATCGTTGCGCTGCAGCTCGTAGCTGCGTGGGCATTGGCCGCCGGGCCGCCGCCTTGGCTCACTTATGTGCGTGCAGCCGACGATGTTGTGACGTATCTCCTGGCGGCCGGCGTGTTAGTAACTGCTGCGGCGCAGCGGCAATGCCCGGTGAACCGCAGCTTGCTGTGGGGTGTGGGCGGATTAGTTGTGCTGAACGTGGTCTCCCGGGTCTTGGGCGTCCACCTCGACCACTCCCTCCAGATCTGGCTCCGAAACATCGCCTTCTTTGGGCCGGCGATTTTTTTGCTCATCGCGCTGTCGAACATCCGCCTCGATTCGCTGCTTCTGTGGGTAGGCGCTGTATTTCGCAGCGTGGGTAACCGATGGGTTGAGGGGCCGGCGCTTGCGGCAGTGGGTATTTTCGGAGTGTTTGTCAGCCGCCGGCGGTAACCCCTAAGAGGCGTCTATCCCAGGGTTCAGCACTTGGGAATACGGATAGATCGTGTTGGGGGGATGGGCTCGGGAAGCCTCACAAGGCTACCCTTCGGTAGCTTTGTGAGGTAGGCCCGAAGGTCTGTCAGAATTGCATTGCTGCCCTCAGACGAAACAGCCGCGCAAGCTACGGAGGCCTCAAATCTCTTCGAGCTCTTCCGTGGCGTCTGGGGCGACCCTTTTGCTTCAACATCGAGCGATCACCCTTATCACTCTTCACTAACGGGTATCCGGCCGGTTTCCTCTTCGTCGGCGGTCTTCGGCGCACCGGGCACAGCCTGCGCTTCATTCGCCCAACACACTCCCCTTCGTCTGGGCCCTAGCGAACCCTTTCCCGCCTTTTGGTGAATCCTTGGCGCTCACTCCCGAGTTTTCTGCCGAACCGCAAAGATGTAAACCGACCGTCTCGCACCCTGGCTTGACTCCGCCGATTGCAGAGTTGTATGTTTGCGGCAGACATAAATTCCACAGAGGAGGTAAGTTCGATGCAACATTACTTGTTTCAGGGGTCTTACTCCGCCGAGGGCTGGGATGCCCTGGTGAAGAACCCCCAAGACCGTTTCGAAGCCATTCGTCCGGTCGTCGAGAAGCTCGGCGGCAAAGTTGAACACGGCTGGCTGGCGTTTGGCGAGCATGACATTGTGGCCATCCTGAATATGCCAGACAACGTGAGCGCGGCTGCGCTCGCTATCGCCTTCTCAGCAGGTGGCGCGCTGAAGAATGCGAAAACAACGCCTCTGATCACCGCAGCCGAAGGGGTTGAGGCCATGAAGAAAGCAGCAGCCTGCGGCTATCGGCCGGCCAGCGCACCGAGCGCTCGTTACGCTTGAAGCTTTGAACTCGAGGGCTCGGCGTAGCGAATTCAAGCTGCGGTTGAAGCGTGCGCACCGTAGACCCCGCTTTCGCGGAGGTGACGGCGTCGGGTTAGAGGCCCGCTCGGACCCCGTCATTCCGCGAAAGCGGGAATCCACGACTTTTCACGGATTTTTTTCGGGGTACCCCCCACGGGGCCCCCCCCGGGGGGTATGCCCTAAATGCAAAAACGAACCCGAGAAGTGTCTTAGAATCAATAAAAGTACCAAAAAGCGAACCTAAAACGAACCTAAACGAACCTAAAACGAACCCAAGCTCGATGGACAAGCAATCGCACAAGTCATTTAGAATCAATGTTGGTTGTGAAAGCGGGAATCCACGACTTTTCACGGATTTTTTTCGGGGTACCCCCGGGGGGGTATGCCTAAATGTAAAAACGAACCCGAGAAGTGTTTTAGAATCAATAAAAGTACCGAAAAACGAACCCAAAACGAACCTAAACGAACCCAAGCTCGATGGACAAGGAATCGCACAAGTCATTTAGAATCAATGTAGGCGTCCAAGGACCCGTTGGGCACTTTCAGGGTAAACGCCGGTCTCGGCAGCGGGAGGATGAGGTGAAGATCGGTTGGCTGTGGACATTACTTATCCTGTCTGTGGCCACGGCTGCAGCTCAGCAGGAGCCGGTGCCGGTTGACCAAGAACCCCATCATCACGTTGTGCTGAAGAATGACTCCGTCCTTGTCTTGCACGTGATTCTGCCGCCCGGCGAGACTACGCTTTACCACACCCATACTCGCGATCGGGTGTCGGTGGCCCTTACCAGCACCATGCTGGCCCAGCAAAAGCTCGGTGAGCCCGAGGGCAAACCAGGCATGACCCATCCTGGGAGCATTTCTGCTATTCCCAACGACGGACCTTATACCCACCGGCTTCACAACCTGGGCCCGGCGACATTCGAGGTGATCGACGTTGAGTTTTTTCAGCGCCCGGAGCATCCTTCGGAAACGGCTGCCGCCCCAGTGGCGGCGGAGAATCCGAGCGCGCGCGTTTACAACTGGCCTCTAGCGCCTGGCGCGAGCACCCCGCTTCACACCCATGAACGCCCATACCTGATTCTTGCCGTCACGCCCATGTTATTAAAGATGACGGGACCCGACGGCAGCTCAATGACTCATGAGGTGAAGGCCGGTGACTTCCACTGGGTTGACACCAAGGTGACGCACAGCCTTACGAACTCCGGAACGACTGAGGGGCAGATCGTGGAGATTGAACTGAAATGAGAAGATCGGGTCATCGCGTGATCGGGCCATCGGGTGATCGGGAGATCCGGAGAGCGCAGAACCCCTTGACACAAGCAGTGGAGGATATAGTATTCTGACTTACCGACCGGTCGGTAGCACATCCGGCGCTGAGGCGGGCGCAAAGTCTTGAGAGCGCCTTGCTGCGGCTCCAAGACGGCAAGCCCAAACGATTTTGCGATGCGGGCGGACGGCGTCTTTCACTTGGACCGGCGACTTCAAAAATAGAAGGGAAGAGCGAATGGCGACTGTATATTACGAAAAAGACGGAGACTTGAAAAATCTGAAGGGCAAGACCATGGCCGTGATCGGCTATGGCAGCCAGGGGCACGCTCATGCTCTGAACCTGCGCGACAGCGGCCTGAAGGTGATTGTGGGGCTGCCGGCCAATAGCGCTTCCCGCGCCAAGGTTCAGGCTGAGAAACTCGAAGTCTTCGAGCCGGCTGAGGCGGCCAAGCGCGGGGACGTGATCTCGTTTCTGATTCCCGACCACCTGCAGCCGGGCGTCTACCAGCAAGCCATCGCGCCGCATCTCACGGCGGGCAAGACGTTGTTGTTCGGCCACGGCTTTAGCATTCACTTCAAGTACATCACTCCGCCCGCTTCGGTGGACGTCATCATGGTGGCGCCGAAGTCGCCGGGGCACCGGTTGCGCGAGCTCTTCAAGGAAGGCGTCGGCGTGCCTTCGCTCCTGGCCATTCAGCAGGACGCCACCGGTCAGGCGGAACAGACAGGCTTGGCCTACGCGCTTGCTCTCGGGTCGCTCAAGGCAGGTGTGATCCGAACAACCTTTAAGGAAGAGACCGAAACCGACCTCTTCGGCGAGCAAACCGTGCTGTGCGGCGGCGTCTCGGCCCTGATTACGGCGGGGTTTGAAACCCTGGTGGCGGCGGGCTATCAGCCGGAGATCGCTTACTTCGAGTGCCTGCACGAGCTGAAGCTGATCGTGGACCTCATCTATCAGGGCGGCATCAAGTACATGCGTTACTCCGTCAGCGACACCGCCGAATACGGCGACTACACGCGCGGGCCGGTGGTGATTGACGCCCACGTGCGCGACACCATGAAAAAGGTTCTGGCCGACATCCAGAGTGGTGCCTTCGCTAAAGAGTGGATGGATGAGAACGCGAAGGGCCGGCCAAACTTTACGGCCGCGCGGAACCAGGCGACGAACCACTTGATCGAGCAGGTGGGAAAGCAGCTTCGCACCATGATGGCTTGGAACCGGCCGGCCGAAGAATCGACCGCCGCGCAAGCAGCCGCGCGAGCGTAGTTAACTTGTGACGTACTTCTAGATTAACGCTTTCTGTTGGACGAGTCCGTGTCGCAGTGCTCCGAAGTCGCGCCACTACGCTTTGCATTGTCGAGTTTCGTATACAGGAGCGAGCTTGAGCCCTTGAACAATCAGCCCGCATATTTCGCCCGGCTGCACGTGGGTTCCCGAAGGGCGGGGCCGAAAGAGCCGTGTGAAAACCGCGTGCTGTAGCGGCGGTCTCTGACCGCCGATGCCGCGGTCTCTGACCGCCGACTCTCAGAACCAATGATTTCGGCGATCAGACATCGCGGCTACAGCACGCTGTGGCACGTTCTCACACAGAAGAAAGCCCGCCTTTCGGCTTTGTTGGTTGTTTTCGGCCCCGTCTTGTACCATTCGCCATAACATAATTTGTTGTGTTGACCTTACAGCCTTCTTAATGCTATAAAAACCAATCTGCCGTTCGTGTAGGACGCGCCTTTGAGGGGACCCACGTCTGTGCCCGTCCCGAAACTCTCGGCTCGCCGTCCGGCTCCTGTTAATGACGCTAGGAAACTCGCAGTAAGAGCGGCGAAGTTGTGCACAACCACTGCCGCGTGTTTCGAGCGGCCTCGGGCGACGCGCCAATGAAAAGAGAGAGGACATCCATGAATTACGCTTTGTTAGTTGCCTTCGGCATTAGCCTGCGACGACGACTCGCGGCACCCTGGAGAAATCGCGGCCGCTTGAGTGACAGCGGCGATGCTCGTAGACGCTTCGAGCCCTCACTCGGGCGCGCGTGCGCTGGGTTTAGGGGTTGGTTCGAAAGAGCGCGAATGGGCAAGGCCGCGGCGGTCGGCGTCGTTCTGGCACTGCTCGGCGCGGCACCCGCGTGGGCGCAGCAGCCCGGTTCCGAAGCGGCCTCGGGCGAAGCCAACTTGAAGGTTCCGGACCTCTCCCAGGTCTCCTTTCTCGGCACCGATGGGCACAAGCTGCTCCTCATTGGCATTTTGTTCTGCGTCTTTGGACTGCTCTTCGGTCTGGTTACTTACAGCCGCCTGAAGAACCTTCCCGTTCATCAGTCGATGAAAGAGATGTCGCAGCTTATTTGGGAAACGTGCAAGACGTATCTGGTTCAGCAGGGCAAGTTCCTTCTGCTGCTATGGATCTTCATCGCCATCGTGATCGTGCTTTACTTCGGCGTCTTGTTGCAATATGAGGCGGCGCGCGTGCTCATTATCCTACTGTTCAGCGTGGTGGGTATTGCGGGGAGCTACGGAGTGGCCTGGTTTGGCATTCGTGTCAACACCTTTGCCAACTCGCGCACGGCGTTCGCCAGCCTTCGCGGCAAGCCGTACTCTATTTATAAAATCCCACTTGAATCGGGCATGAGCGTGGGCATGATGCTGATCAGCGTCGAGCTCCTGATGATGCTCATCATTCTTCTTTTCATACCGGGCGCTTACGCGGGACCGTGCTTTATCGGCTTTGCCATCGGCGAGTCTCTGGGTGCTGCTGCTCTGCGTATCGCGGGCGGCATCTTCACCAAGATTGCCGACATCGGCTCAGACTTGATGAAGATCGTCTTCAAGATCAAGGAGGACGACGCGCGCAACCCGGGCGTGATTGCGGATTGCACAGGCGATAACGCCGGAGACTCCGTAGGGCCGAGCGCTGACGGCTTCGAAACGTACGGCGTGACCGGCGTTGCGCTTATCACCTTCATCCTGCTAGGCGTCGCGAACCCGATCATCCAGGTGCAGTTGTTGGTATGGATTTTCGTCATCCGCGTCATCATGCTGATTGCCGCCGCCGCCGCTTACTTCCTCAACAGCGCTATTGCCAAAGCCCGATACGGAAACGTCAGCAAAATGAACTTTGAAGCGCCCCTGACCTCGCTGGTGTGGATCACCTCGTTGGTCTCTATTGGGCTGACTTATGCCGTCTCTTCGTTGATTATTCCTGACCTCGGCGGCGATACCACTCTATGGTGGAAGCTCTCCACCATTGTCTCCTGCGGAACGCTCGCGGGCGCGCTCATTCCAGAGCTCGTCAAGGTGTTCACCTCCACCGAATCCCGCCACGTGAAAGAGGTGGTGGCTTCGGCGCAGGAAGGCGGGGCATCGCTCGACATCCTGTCGGGATTCGTGGCCGGAAATTATTCCGCCTACTACCTTGGCCTCACTATGGTGCTGCTGATGGCCATAGGTTCGTGGGTGAGCCTGAACGGCGGCCTGGGAAGCATCATGCTGGCGGCGCCGGTGTTTGCCTTTGGCCTGGTAGCCTTCGGATTCCTCGGCATGGGTCCCGTGACCATTGCGGTGGATTCTTACGGACCGGTCACCGATAACGCCCAATCGATCTATGAACTGTCGTTGATCGAGCAGGTTCCGAACGTGCGGGAAGAATTGAAGCGCGACTACAACGTCGAGAACGTCAACTTCGAGCACGCCAAGGAAATGCTAGAGGCTAACGACGGCGCGGGAAACACTTTTAAAGCCACCGCCAAGCCTGTGCTGATCGGTACCGCTGTGGTGGGCGCCACCACCATGATCTTTTCGATTATCATGGCGCTCACGGCCGGCCTCACGCAGAACGTGGCTAACCTGTCGCTTCTGCACGCGCCTTTCGTGCTGGGTCTCATCACAGGCGGCGCCATCATCTATTGGTTTACGGGAGCTTCCGCGCAGGCCGTCACCACGGGAGCCTATCGCGCCGTCGAATTCATCAAGGCCCACATTAACCTGCAAGACGCTGAGAAGGCTTCAGTGGAGGATAGCAAGAAGGTGGTCCAGATCTGCACCCAGTATGCGCAGAAAGGGATGCTGAACATCTTCATCGCGGTGTTCTTCGTGACCCTTGCTTTCGCCTTCCTCGAGCCCTTCTTCTTTATTGGTTACTTGATTTCTATCGCAACCTTCGGACTCTATCAGGCCATCTTTATGGCCAACGCCGGTGGAGCGTGGGACAACGCCAAAAAGATTGTCGAGGTGGAGTTGAAGCAGAAGGGCACGCCGCTTCATGACGCCACGGTGGTGGGCGACACCGTGGGAGACCCGTTCAAGGACACGTCTTCCGTGGCGCTGAACCCCATCATCAAGTTCACCACTCTCTTCGGCCTGTTGGCTGTGGAGTTGGCCGTGAAGCTGACGGCCACCAGTGGTGGCGCGCTTACACACGCCTTGTCAGCGTTGTTCTTCGTGGTGTCGTTTGTATTCGTGTATCGGTCGTTTTACGGCATGCGGATCGGGTCGGGTGCCTGAGGGGAGAGTTTGGAGTGCCGCACTCCAAACTATTGCACGGCCTCACTCTTGATCTTTTTGGCCAGCTTCTCGATCTTGTCCGCCTTGTCTACGACGCTGAGCGAAAGCACGTCAGAGTTGGACTTGTCGAGATCCTGCTGTAGAGACTTGGCCAGGTCGGCCAACTGTGTGGCCTCCTGTTTCAATTTTTCGTACCTTGATTTCAAGAGTTCCCGCTGTTGCTTAGGCGTCAGCCCGGGCGGAGTCTCCTCGGGTTGCTCCGGCAGATTCTGGGGCGACGGCACGGGACGAGGCGGGGTCTGCGTGACCGCAGGGCTTTGCGCTTCGGAGCGCCACGGGCCGTCGGCTCGGCAGGTGACGCCGAACGCCAGAATTAGCATTACAACGAGCGCTGAAGCTTTGGAGTAATTTCGGGGTTTTGGCTTGTTAGTCATACGCGCGTTTCCTCGTTCGCGAGCCGCTGTTCAAAGAGACCACGGTTAGGCGGTTTCGCGTTCCCTTCTCAGAATAGCTTACAACCCGGCAATCGTCTCGATTCTGACGTCCGTTGACGTTGCGCTTCCTGCCTATTCTCAGCTTAAGTGAGCTCGAATCCCGTTACCCCTTTGAGCATCAAATAGCACGTTAACAGTTATGTAGAACGTTTGGAGGAATCGATGAGTGCCACGCCGAAGCCTGAACCGGAGGTGCGTAAAACAAAGATTGCTGATACGGTACCCGGCGTAGACCCGCTGATTCGCTCCCGGTGGAGCCCCCGTTCCTTTTCCAGCCGCATGGTATCGCCTGAGGACCTGCGCACACTTTTCGAAGCGGCGCGCTGGGCAGCTTCGTCTTACAACGAACAGCCCTGGCGTTTCTTGGTAGCCACCAAGTCTGACCCGGCAGCATACCAGAAGATACTGAACCTGTTAGTGGAGTTCAACCAGCAGTGGGCGAGCACCGCACCGGTGCTGGTGATCACGGCCGCCAAGAAGACCTTTAGTCACAGCGGCGCGCCGAACCGGCATGCCATGTACGATGCCGGCGCTGCTCTGGCCTATCTGATGTTGCAGGCCACGGCTCTCGGACTCCATGCTCACGGCATGGCCGGCTTCGATCACGAGCGTGCCCGCCAGGTGCTGGGCATTCCCGACGATTATGAAGTGGGCGCGGCGGTCGCGATCGGTTATGTGGACGCTCCCGAAAAACTCCCGGAGCAGTATCGCGCGGGCGAAGTGAGCCCGCGGCAGCGGAAGCCGCTCGATCAGATCGTCTTCGGCGCCCAGTGGGAACAGCCTTTCAAGCCTTAACGCTGCTCCGGCTCCACAGTTTGCTGCTCGCGTATAGGTAACCTCTCGTCCTGCCTCAGCCGACTCCAACCAGCAGCGATGCCGAGTTGGGAATGATTGGAACGCGCCGTGCGTAACGCATTTCTCTCTCACGACAAGGTCCAGCAAAACAACGGCCCCCAATTGCATCTGTTGTCCTCGCCAAATTACGGCTTGCCTAACACATGAAATGGTTTCAGTACGTAAGTACCATGACCATCGTTCATGAGATTTAGTACTTCTGTCGAAGTTCAAGACAGAGGGATAAGCCTTTGAGAGCCCTTTCGCTCGCGAGGCCAAGAGAGGAGACCGATGTTTCACTACTGTGAAAAGATATTCAAGCTGTTAGCAGTCCATCTCGCCGTTGTTGGATTGGCATTTGCGCAGAGCGCGAGCCTATCGCCCGATCTAGCCAGTGTTAACGGCAGCAGCAACGTTAACGTCATTGTGAGGTTCAAGCACCAACCGTCTGACGCGGACCACCAACGAATCCTGCAGCTCACCAAAGGTGGCGCTCTGTTGAACAAGCTGCAGTCAGTCAAAGGAGGGGCCTACAGAGTGCCCGCGGCAGCCCTCGCCCAGATCGCTGCCGATCCTGGCGTGGCCTATGTTTCCCCTGACCGCAAGGTGAGCGGCAAGCTCGACTTAACTGCCGCGGCCATCAACGCCAGCGTGGCCTGGAATTCCGGCTTCGATGGCTCTGGGATTGGCGTCGCTGTCGTCGACAGCGGCGTGGCCGCGACTGGGGTCGCTGACCTCTATAATGCTTCGGGCACATTTCGGGTGGTTTACGAGCAGGACTTTACCGGAGGTGGCCCGCAGGACCAGTATGGCCACGGCACGCACGTTGCGGGCATCATCGCTGGGAATGCCAAGTGGTCCACCTGCAGCGAATGCACTCGTTCCTTCCGCGGCATCGCGCCGAACGCCAACCTTCTCGATCTGCGTGTTCTCGATGCAAACGGGGAAAGCACCGACAGCACTGTGATAGAAGCGATTGACACGGCAATCTCGCTAAAGGCGCGATATAACATTCGCGTGATCAATCTCTCGCTGGGAAGGCCAGTGTTCGAGAGCTACACTCAAGATCCCCTCTGCCAGGCCGTGGAGGCCGCGTGGCAAGCCGGTATCGTTGTAGTGGCGGCCGCTGGGAACGACGGCCGGGACAATTCATTTGACAACAGTGGCTACGGGACCATCGGATCGCCTGGTAACGACCCCTACGTGATTACCGTGGGCGCGATGAAGGCCGAGGGTACACCGCAGCGTTCAGACGACCTGATTGCCAGTTACAGTTCCAAGGGTCCTACATCGGTGGATTTTTTCGTCAAGCCGGACATCGTCGCACCCGGCAATTTGGTCGTATCAATGCTCGCTCAGGGAACGACCCTGCCGAGCGACTATCCTTCCGACTTGGTCGCCTTGTCGTACTACATGCGAAATGGGGACGCAACCCCGTCCGGTCATTACTTCTCGCTGAGTGGCACCAGTATGGCGACCGCAGCGGTGAGCGGAGCGGTCGCCGACCTGCTGGAGGCCGAGCCCAATCTTACTCCGGACCAGGTGAAAGCCAAGCTGATGAAGACGGCCTACAAAACATTCCCAGCCACCAGCACGGCTGTCGACCCAGTGACCGGGCAGACATACGTAGACCAGTATGACGCCTTCACTGTGGGCGCGGGCTATCTCGACATGCAAGCCGCTCTGGCAGACGCCAGTCTGCCTGTCGGTTCCGCGATGTCTCCTGTGGCAACGTGGGATCCAGTTTCGGGGAACGCCTATCTTACGCCAGCCGCGTCGTCGGTGTGGGGTTCCACTCCTGACTACTCGTTACAATACGTGTGGGGCAACACGGTGCTTCCGGGCTCCAATGCTCTGTGGGGCAGTCAAGATGAGCCTTGGGGCGTCCCACTTTCCGCTTCGCAGTCGGTTTGGGGCAACCAATACGTTTGGGGTAATCAATCCATTTGGGGCAACCAATCGGTCTGGGGCAACCAGTACGTCTGGGGTAACCAATACGTTTGGGGAAATCAATCGGTCTGGGGCAACGGCTCGCCGCAGGCCACAAACATCCTGACAATGGGAGAGCAATAATCTCCCCTTCTCCTCGGGGCTTCCATGCCGCAGCCTATCATGGGAGCCCTGAGAGCTTGATTCAATTCGCGAAAGAGGCCTTCTTCAGACCCCGGTTATGCCATAGACCTACTCGCATCGCCCGGAAATCCTGCCCGACAACGCCGGACTCTTACGACCGGGGCTCGAGGCAATTTGCGGTCACGGCCTTCCACTCACGCCCAATATGACTCTCCGCAACTCATAGATACGGCAGAGGCTCGTTTTACCTCAACTTCTCGTGCAAACCACATCGGGGTCCTTTGCGTCTAAACGGACTAGCGTGCTGCAGTTCTGCTTGGACTTGCGGCCAGAAACGAAGGGCGAAGGCCGGCGCCCGTAATGAGCATGTAATTTTGCGGAGGGTTCTAACGTCTTCAGTGTTTAGTGGGATTGCTCTTAGGTTTCACCCTCAATCACGCAATTGCAATGGCAGAGGGAAACTTTTGGACGTCCAACAGCGTAATAGTAACTGAAGGATGCAAGGAGGCTGTGATGTTGATTCGGCTTAATCACAAACCGGCAATCGATAACATCCACAAGTACCCGCAAAGCATCGTCGACCGGCTGTCCACGCTGCTCACCGATGGCGCTATCGCTGACGCAGACCCCCGCCGCAAAGGATTCTACGACGTCGCGGATGGAGACCGCGCCTTCTTCATCCACATTTCGCCGGTTAGCGGCAAAGTATTCCTGCTGGCCAGTTGGCGGTTGGAGCCGTCCCTTCCGCTGGTTGCGCGTGCAGCATCTGCGCGGGCTTTCGAGTGTTCAGCTCGCCTGGCCTGATTGCGCGATTCGCGCAGTGACCTGCTCATTCATTGGAGGTGCGGGGCGCGATACGAGGTTTCCGCGCCGTGGGTCAGGGGGCGATGAGCAGATCGCTCAATTCTTCAACCCATGATCGTCCGACCCGTCGTGCTTAAAGGCCAAAATGTGCGTCTTGAGCCTCTTTCCCTCGCGCACCTGTCTCGCCTCGCTGAAATTGGCCTTCACGGTGACGTCTTCCGCTGGTTTAGTGAGCCCGTGCGCACCAGAGCAGCAATGCGCAAGTTCATCGTGACCGCGCTTGAGGAACAGGCGGCCGGAAGGTCCTTGCCGTTCGCCACTGTCGACACGCAATTGGACCTGGCCGTGGGTTCAACACGCTTCATGAACATCGAGCCTGCCCACCTGCGGGTGGAGATCGGCGGCACCTGGATCGCTCCCGAATGGCAGCGGACCGCTATCAATACCGAAGCCAAGTACCTGATGATGCGGCATGCGTTCGAGACGTGGGGCTGCAATCGCGTCGAGCTCAAAACGGATTCTCTCAACCAGCAGTCGCGCCGCGCGATCGCCCGGATCGGCGCCAAAGAAGAGGGCATTTTTCGCAATCACATGGTCACGGCCAGCGGCCGTCTGCGGCATAGTGTCTACTTTAGTGTGATTCGCAAAGAATGGCCGCAGGTGAAGGCCACACTTGAGGCCAAGATGGAAAAGCACAGGACCCATGGATGAACAGTCACCGAGGGCCGACCAAAGGCGGATCCCGGCGTCAAACCAAAACTTGTGCCTTGATCTTTAGGCTTTGTGCACACGCCACCATACGCTGGTCCAGCGAATACACCATCTCTGCTCCGTGATTCGATGCGATAGCGAGATGCAGTGCATCCCCTGCGCGCAAGCCCAGCTTGAATTGTTCACAATAACGGGCAGCGTCCACAGAATCGCCCGCCTCCGGAGCCAACACCGAGAAGCTTTCATCAGCCGTCCGATCTAGCGCCTGCACGATTTCCCAAGCAACCTCCGAATCCAAGTGCCTCATCCTCACCCTAATTCCAATGGCACTCACAAACTCAGTTTTGGTCCACTCGCTAATCGCGAGCCGGTCTGGCGGGAGAGTGGACATCTTCCGCCGGACTGCGTCGGACATGGCTTCATGAACAAAGAGCGGGATGAGGGCGCTGGTGTCCAGGTAGATCATCAGTACTTCGCGTCGCGCATCTTGCGAATCATCTGCGCACTGGAAAACCGCGAGAGGGGTTGTCGGGCACGCAGAGTGTCCAGAACCGCGAAATCAATGGCCTGCTTCGGTTGCTCAATGGCCGAAAGCCTGGCCACCGCTCGTCCGCGCCGCGTGATAATGATTTCGCGTCCTTGCTCGACCTTTGTGAGGATTCCGCTCAATCGAGCCTTTGCTTCCGCGACACCCACAGTGTGCATACTGCACCTCAAATAACCACCGACATGACCATCTTAGCGAAACCGGCCAAGGCGCGCAAGATGACGAGCATACCGTCGCAGCCTCTCGTTGAGTCAATGAGCCGATGAATCAATTCACTCAATCGCAAATCACAAATCACTCAATCGCCATTCACCCAATCGCCCGATCCCTTCATTCTTTCCGCAGCGCTTGCACCGGATCAACCCTGGAAGCCCGCCGCGCGGGAATGTAACTCGCGGCGAGCGCCACCGCGCACAGGAGCACGGCAACTCCGGTGAACGTCACGGAGTCCGTGGCTGCGAGGCCGAAGAGCTGGCTTCGCAGGAAGCGTGTGAGTGTCAGTGAGAGGGCGAGGCCAACGAGAAGGCCCGCAAGCGTCAGCCGCAGGCCCTGCCCCACTACCAGGCGGAACACGTCGGCCTGCCGCGCTCCCAGCGCCACGCGAATGCCGATCTCTCGCGTGCGCTGGCGGGTGGTGTAGGCGATGACGCCGTAAATGCCGACGGTGGCTAGAACAAGGGCCAGCAATCCAAAAGCCCCCACAAACGTTCCGGCGATCCGCGCATTGGTGCTAGCCACCTGGACGCGGGCGAGCAGGCTATCGACATCAAACAGCGGCAGGTCAGAGTTGAGTTGGTGTACGGCCTTCTCCAGGACGGGCGCGAAGGCCAAAGGTTCGCCCATCACACGCACCTCAACGATGGGGTGGCTCGTGTAGTCCTGAAAGATGGGCAAATAGAGAAACGGCCGCGGACTCTCGTTGAGCTGATCGTAATCGCTGTTGCGAACCACTCCGACAATCGTGGACCAATGGCCCTGCGCCCACACGCGCTTTCCGATCGCGTCCTGGTGCGGCCAGTAGCGCTCCGCCAGCGCCTGATTCACCATCGCTGCGTCCTGTGAGTGATCGTTATCCTGGAAAGTGAACTCCCGGCCCGCCACAAGTGGAATCTCCATGGTCCGGAGGTAATCCGGTCCAACCTCGGCGCTGCGGATGTCCATGGCTTCGTGAGGCCGCGGCTCGTAACCTTCGAGCTTCACCATTTCCGTATTCCTCATAAGGCCCAGCGGGATGGCATCGGCGAGAGACACCGACTGCACCCCGGGAAGCTCCTTGAGCTTCGCGAGAAGTTGCCGGTGAAACTCAATCCCCCTTTGGCGGTCATAACCCGCCGGGAACAGATCGTAAGAAGCAATCAATACGTGGTTCGGGTTGAAGCCCGGATCGAGCTGTTGCGCCCGCCGAAAGGCGCGGATGAAAAGGCCTGCCGAGACCAGTAGTAGCAGTGACATGGCGAGCTGAGCTACCACCAACGCACTCGTAAGGCGCGCCTTGCGGCGTCCTGCCGAAGCGCTTCCCGCTTCCTCCTTTAGTGTCGTCACCGGATCCAGACTGGAAGCGCGAAAAGCCGGCAGGACGCCGAAGACCACACCCGTGATGATGGAGATAACGAGTGCCGCCAGAAGCACGGTGCGATCAGGCCTCACGTCGAGCGAGGCGGGAAAACTCGTGGGCGGCACGAAATCCGCTAAGGTTCCCGCCGTCCAAGGTGTGATCAGCATGGCCACGCCGCCGCCCGCCAAGGCTAGCAGCAAGCTCTCCACGAGGAGTTGCCGCACCACTTGCCAGCGGCTCGCCCCGATCGACATGCGGATGGCAATCTCACGCCGTCGCCCCACCGAGCGCACAAGAAGTAAGTTGGCTACGTTCGCGCAGGCCAGCAGCAACACTATTCCCGCCATCGCCATCAACATAGGCAACAGAATGTAAAAATACGCGTTGGCGCCATCAGGTCCGCGCCAGAGCGGGTAGATCTCAATCTCCTTGTGTCCGAAGTGCGAGTCCGGAAAAGCCTCGGTAAGGTGCTGCATCAGCACGTTCATTTCGTCCCGCGCTTGCTGCACGGAAACACCGGGCGCGAGCCTCCCCTGCATCATCAGTTCGCGGTCACCGCGATCGTGGATCCAGTCCCACGCGCCGGCCACCTCTTGCTGCATCATCACCGGAACCCAAAGATCAGTACGAAGGCCCGTCATTGTGCCCTGAAAAGCCGCCGGGGCTACGCCCACCACGGTGAAGGGATGCCGGTTGAGGAAGATGGTGCGGCCTAGAATATTCTCATCACCGCCGAAGCGCCGCTGCCACAGGCTGTAACTCAAAACCGTCGCCGGCGCCCCGCCTGGCTTCTGATCCTCGGCTGGTACAAAAGCGCGGCCCAAAATAGGACGCACGCCGAGAACGTCAAAATAATTAGCGGAAACGTCCGCGGCCCACAACCGCTCAGGCCTGCCTGTGCCGGTCAGGTCCAAGGTGCGGAAGGCAAAAGCCACCAACCCGGAAAACGTCCGGGTGTCCGCCCGCAGATCGACATAGTCGGGATAGGAAAATTGTCCGGGGGCAACCACCGTTCCACCGAGAGTGAGGGAAACAATCCGGCTGGCGTTCCTGGCGCCTGGGATCGGGTTTAGAAGCGTGGAATTAATCCAACTGAAGATGGTGGTATTGGCCCCGATTCCGAGGGCGAGCGTGAGAACCGCGAGGGCAGTGAAGCCGGCATTCTTGCGCAGCGTGCGCCAGCCGTAAGCAATGTCCAGCCAGAAACCTTTCATTTCTCACCTCGTGTGAGGTAACTTACTTCTAATCGAGCCATTGAAGTTGCCGGCGGACTGACAAGGCAGGAGATTCCAGGGCCAGAACAGCACTGCCGTGGCTGCCGGCTGATTGCCTCAAAGAAATCAACTGCTAATGGAGAGCAAGCGACATTCCATCGTCTCTGCGTGATATGCGCCTCCGAGATAAGGAGTTATCGGCCTTCCAGTCCGGGTGAATTGGTAGGGGTGTCCAGAAATGGGCACCACGCCCGAAAGCGGTACACCCAGGGCGGGGCCTGAGAACAAAACGGGCTGGCTGTCACAGATCCGACTGTGACGTGCACACCGCAATAACCCGCTCTTGGCCCGGTCGAGAGCCATGAATTCTAGATAACAACCTTAATTATCAATAACATCGTGGGATATCCCCGCAGGCGCGCTTTTAACTTGTTTGTTTTCAGTAATATCGTGGGATATTCCCAATGCCACTTTGTAAGTCTTGTGTTTTCAATTACATCGTGGGACTTACCGTCTTATTTTCGGCTTCGTTGGCGTCAGGGGGCTGGGATTTCCTGGCTTTCAGCTTCAGCAGCAGGTCAGTGACAAATCGGAGCTGGCGCAAGTCGGAGTCCTTCGATTGCAGCAGAAACGCCATCGTGGGGTGCCTGGGAATCAGCATGGTATCGCGGAATGCGGGCGTCATCTCCGCCAGTTCGGCGCGGTGTGAGGCGAAGGCGGCTTCCCGGGCTTTGATTTCTTCGCGCAGCACGATGCGCAACTCGGCGCGAAGCACGTCGCGCTCCGAGCCCGTGGCAATGGTCAGGCCCAAGGTGGCTGCCTTCTCAGCGGCATCAGCAGCCTCACCCGGGAACACGGTCCCTTCAGGCAGCAGCCGCCAGGCCCGCGACACGATCTCAAATCCGGTTCCCGTGGGCAGCTCCCCATAGATCCCCCGCAGGCCTTCGATAACGTCCCCGCTCGACTGGAACTTGTTGGCGTCGAGCGCCTGCATCAGGGCCCGGAGCTTGGGCACCACCCGCTCATGCTTCGCCGTCAGCTCGCGCAAATCGCTCGCTCGGTCATGGTCGAGGGCTTGGAGCTGATACACCATCAGCGATTCCTGGATGCGGTCGAAGCGCTCGAGACGCCACATCAGGCGCGCCATGCGCCGCACCAGGCTGGTCTGGTACTCGTTTTCCGGCTGCCAGTCCGCGAGCAGCGAGTCATACAACTGC